>JBIJDL010000139.1:0-12528 GCA_044344195.1 Candidatus Hydrogenedentales bacterium | reverse complement strand
ATAGGTCGTTCCGAAGCTGATGGCACCCTCGCCTTTTCCCAGAAAACCATAGAGCCCGTAGAGAACGGCCAAGGCCAGGCCTCCCAGAACAAGGCGGAAAGGCCACTTCCTGCGGCGTAGGGAAGCCGTTGAATAACTAGGGTTGCTGCTGGTAGTCATCGGAGACTTCCTCCCATTGTCCATTTTCTTTAATGTACAGAATGCCCATGTCGAGCCAGAACTGCAAGCGGGCCAGCGTGTGGCTGATGAGCGACGCCGTTAACTCGTTCTGGGACTGGGTGAGCTCAGTTTGGGAATCCACCTGGTCCAATACGGAGCCCCGGCCCAGGTCGGCCAAAAGCTCCTGCTCCTCCACGCGGCGCAGATTCAGATCCACGCTTTTCTCGGCCACCAGGTAATTCCGGCGGGCAGACTCCAGATTTCGCCAGGCGCTGCGCACGTCCAGCGAAATGGTATCTTCCGCGAGCGTCAGATCGCGTTTGATGCGTTCATACTGAATAAGCGTACTACGATATGCGTTCCGTTCGGCTTTTCGATCAAGGGGGAGATCCACATCCAGGCCCGCGCTCCAGTCGGTGCGGCGAAAATCGAGTTCCTGGAAATTGTCGTCGCCCTCGCTGCGTACCGACGCGGCGGCGGCCAGCGTGACATCGGGCAAGAGGGCATTCCTGGCCACGATCAAGGCGCGATCCGCATCTTCCACGCGGTCGCGCTCGGTGTACAGATCGAGCCGGGCGTTAAAGGCAACCTTCACGGCGTCGTCCATCAAAATATTCGGATGGCGCAGGCCGGTGCTGCGCAACTCCTCCAGTTCCGCCGGATCCAGCACGATGGCGGTATGGGTGGAGAGCCCCAGCAGAATTTTAAATTCGTCGAGGTTTTCCCGATAGTTGCGGACGGAATTGATCCAACTGTTCTCCGCACCGAGCTCGGCGGCTTCCTGGCGGCCTACGCTGGCGAGCGTACTCCGGCCCTCGGTGGCGAAATCCCGCTCGCGCTCGGCGTTGCGCCGGAAGTTCTCCAGGCTGCTCCAGTTGTTATGCACGGCGTCGAGATTCTGGAGTACCTGGTAATAGGCGGCGCACACCTGCACGGTGAACTGCTGGCGGAACCGGCTGTAATCGCGCAGGGCATAGAGCACGTCGCGTTCGGCCTGGGTCAGGCGCTCCGCAGATACCTTTGCGCCCGCGCCGCGAAGCAATGGTTGGGTCACGGTAGCGGAAAGCACCGAGGACGTTATGGATTCCGTGTCCCCCGTAAGAAAACGGAGAAAGTTCGAGGTGAGGTCCACGGCGATACGACCGCCGCCTTTGAGCAGCCAGTCCACACCCGCGTTGACCCCGCCGACGATGGAGTTATCCCGATCGAAGCCCGTCTCCGTACCGGTCAGCCCCGCCACGTCACCAGCATTCTCGACCACGGCGGCATAGGCATTCAGTAGATCGGCGGGCGTCCCGGTGACTGCTTCGAGATCGTCTATAAATTCGTAGGTCACACCGAGCGCCCGGCTCAAGTCGGTGGGCTCTGTGGTGGTGAACGTTTCGCTGGCTACGCCGCCCGAGGTGCCGCCCGAAAAAATCGGCGTATAGCGATGGCGGTCGAGGCTCAGGGAAAGCGCCTCCAGATAGAGGGCCTCTTTGCGATTCTGATAGGCGCGGCTATTCGTGACCGCCAGCGACAGTGCCTGTTCCAGGGAGAGAACGGTCGCGCCACTTTCATCCGCGCCCGTCTCGCCGAGTGCCGCGTCGATCACATCGTTCACGGGGAGAGCGGCGAGATCCGAAGCGCCCGGCTCGGGTTCGATCGTAAATGCTTCGATCATGCCCGGCACTTCCGCACCTTTGGTCTCGATAATTCCGTAGACTTCTCGGTCCGCATTTTCCTTAAAACGGGTCGTTGAACAGGACGCCAGAAAGGCTGCGGCCAACACCGTGCAGAGCACAGAAGACACCCGGGATCCGCCCGTGGTCCTCTTGGATAGTCTCGAAAGAATACTGCGCATTTCGATCTACTTTACGGTGAGTGAATGGCTCTATGCCCCGCCCCATATTATGGACCTGCAAATGGGGATAAAAGTTTCAAAAGATCGGCAATCACCCCTGAATTGCCATCCGGAACACTGCACGCGACGCTGGTGGGGCTCTACATCGAAAAGTGCATGCGTAACTTCACCTGTCCGGGCGCTGAGGGGCGGACTTTGATAGTGCTCGGAACAGCACAAACGATCTGGCGGAATTCCCATTCGTTTCTGGATGTTTTTCGGCAATGGCCCTGCGTCCAGAGGCGATAAAATCGTACTTCTATTCAAAAATACCTTGGAACGAATTCAGGAAGGATACATTTTCGCAGCCGGGGGCAAGGAACTATTGGACTTTGTTTGCGAAATACTGCCGTATGGAAACTATATCTCTTTTGATGGCCGCTTTCAATTCTGTGATGCCACTGAATTTCTCTTCCCCGCGCAAGCGATGATAAAGCCGAATCTCGATGCGGCGTCCGGCGAGCTCTCCGGAATAATCCAGGAGGTGCGCTTCCACCACCGGGCGCTCGTGGGGCAGGGTTGGCGCATAGCCGATATTTACCGCCCCCAGGAGATCGGCGCCGTCGATCATGACACGGGCGGCATAGATCCCGTGGGCGGGAAGGAGCGCCCGGTCCGAAAGGAGATTGGCCGTGGGATAGCCAAGCTCTTTGCCCATGCCGCGGCCACGCGCGACGGTGCCCGCGATGGCGTAGGGCCGACCCAGTAACACCCCGGCCTCCTCCAGCTTTCCTCCGGCGACAAGTGTGCGAATTCGTGTGCTGCTGACGCGTTCGCCGCCGATGATGACCGGCGGCACCACTTCCGCCGCCAGACCGTGGCGACTGCCTTCCTCGTTCAGGAAGGCCACATTGCCCCGCGCACCGGCACCGAAAAAAAAGTTATCCCCCACGATCATGTGCCGCGCTTTGCACTGTTCCACGAGGATGCGGGTGAGAAAATCCCCTGGTTCCATTCGGGCGACGGCATCGTTGAACGGAAGGATGAAGTAGACGTCAAGTCCCGCCGCGCGGAGGAGTTCCTCCTTCTGCAGCGCGTCGGAGAGGAGCGCAAAATCGTCGGTCCCCTGGAAGAAGGCCCTGGGGTGGGGCTGGAGGCTCATCACGGCTGAGGTTCCGCTCCGCTCACGGGCGCGACCGATGACGGTCTTCAGTATCGACTGGTGGCCCAGATGTACGCCGTCAAAACTTCCCACCGTCAGTACGAGATTGGGGTAGCGGCAATTGCACGTGGTCGCATCGAGAATTACGTCCATTTCAATGCGCAGTCCGGTTCATGTACGTGAAGGCCCTCAGGAGCGATCGTTTAAGAAGACCCGCTTCGGGTGGACGAGGGATTCGAGTCCCGCAGGTTCCACCATGCCCAGGGCGACCAGTTCTCCCGCCTGGTTTTTCAGTTGCAGCCAGCCGTGAGAAACGGGGCAGCCACCGATAAGGTTCCGGCTGCTGATGGGGTTGCCGTTGGCCAGCGCACGCAGGGCATCATCTTCGAGTATGCCGGCCGGCAGTTCGAGGGCGTCACCCATAGGCATCAGGCGCGCCTCCACAGAATCGGGGGACGTGAAAGCCGCGAGGGGCAGAGCATCTTCAACCCTGTGGCGGCCCACGGCGAGACGGCGCAGGGAGGCCAGCGCGGCACCGCATCCCAGGGCCTGGCCCACATCGTGGCACAAGCTGCGCACGTAGGTACCGCTGGAACAGGTTACGCGCACTTGCGCGTCCGGGGCGTCATAGGAAAGAACGTCGTAGGCCCGGACCAGCACGGAGCGCGCTGGGCGATCCACGGTTTCACCTTTGCGGGCGAGCTTGTAAAGCCGTTCACCATCGATCTTGACCGCACTTACCATGGGCGGGATCTGCTGGATCTGGCCGACGAAGGGGTCGCACTGGAGCTGGATAGCCGCAGCATCCAGATCGGGAACGGGCTTTTCCTCCACGATTTCCCCATCAAGGTCATAGGAGGCCGTCTCGACGCCGAGGCGCATGGTCCCCTCGTAAGTCTTCTCCAGCGCGGTGAAGTGCTCGGAGAGTCGCGTCGCGGGGCCGAGGCACAGTATGAGCAGGCCGGTTGCGGCGGGATCGAGGGTTCCTGTGTGGCCGACACGCTTCATGCGCGCGGCGCGCCGGATCCGATCCACCACATCATGAGAAGTCATACCCGCTGGCTTGTCTACCAACAGTATGCCTTTCATGGACAACTCCCGAGCAGGGTGCAGAGACGACCCAGGAGCTGCTGGCGGGCCTCGGCCAGGGGCAGTTGCATCGTGACGCCAGCGGCGGCGGCGTGACCACCCCCTCCGTATTCCTTCAGAAAGGTGGCTGCATTGAAGGCATGGGAGGAACGGACGCTGGCTTTGGTAATTCCGGCTTCAACACCTGTGAAGAGAATGCCAACCACGACCCCATCGATATTGCGGAGGTAGTTGACGAGACCGTTCAGATCTTCCTTCTTGCCGCCCACCTCGTCGATATCTTCCTGGGTCACGTAGGAGCTGGCCACGCGGCCTTCGCAGGAAAGCTCCATCCGGTCGAGGACGGTCTTCATCAGCAGGATCTTCGGGCGCGAGAACATGTCGAATACATCGCTGCAGATTTCCGCGTGGTCGATAGCGACCTCGTGGAGTAATGCGGCGATGCGGTGGGAGCGGGCCGTCGTATTTGAGTAGCGGTAACCGCCGGTATCGGTGACCTGGGCGACATAGGCGCAGTGGGCGGCTTCCGGTGAAAGGGGAATGCCGGCGGCGGTGAAAAGCTCCACCATGATCTCACCCGTGGCGGCATAGCTCGCGTCGACGAAGCCGAAATCGCCCTCCGGGTGTTCTTCGAGGTGGTGGTCGATCACGAAGACTTTCTCGTCCTCGGTGATCAGGTCCGCCACATCGCCGATTCGGTTCAGGCGTGCAACATCAACGATCACGGCCACTTCATAGTCCGGAATGTCCGCATCGGGACTCTTGATGGTTGAAGCGCCGGGGAGATTGGCATAGATGGCGGGTACTGGATCGGCCAGTACGCAGTAAATCTCGGTCTTCCCCAGGGACTCCAGAAGGTATTTCAGGGCCAGAACGCTGCCCACGGCATCGCCGTCGGGGCTTACGTGGCTGGTGATCAGGAAGGAATTCGCGGCCTTGAGTTCTTCGAGCAGGGCAGGGAGTTCGAGTCGGATCATGGGCTGCTGCTTTCGATCTTCGTGAATCACTTCAAACACTTTTTCAAGTGCATAGACCTGATCCAGGGTTTCGTCCGTGCGAAAGCGGATCTCCGGGGTAAAACGGAGGCGGACATGTTTGCCCACCTCGCGACGGATCCAGCCCGCGGAATTCTGAAGCGCGATCAGGGAGCTTTTCCGCTCCTTCTCGTCGCCATACAGACTTACGTTGACGGTGGCGTAGTGAAGGTCCTTGGACATTTCCACATCCATGACCGAAACAAACCCTATGCGGGGATCCTTCAGGCCCTTGGTAAGGAGCCCGGCTATTTCATGGCGAATCAACTCGCCCACCCGCTGTCCGCGGCCTTTAGTACTCATAGTAATTCAATCTGGCAATCGGCGATGTTGGCGCCGAGCCGGCTCTCTACAAAGTGTAAGATTTCATTTAGTTGCGAATTGGCGTGCTGCGAATCGCCGGAGACGACCACCATGCTGAGGCGGCCCCGCTGCCAGAGATCCTGATGTTCAGTCTCCGCCACGGCACAGTTGAAACGGGCCCGAACCTGATCCTTCACGCTCCTCAAGACCCGGCGCTTATCTTTTAGCGACCGGGCCTCGGGAACGAGAAAATCTATATTCAGCAGCCCGATGGTCACGGGAAGACCTTAGTCCAGCGTCTTGGCGATGCTTTCGAGCTTGTAGGTCTCGATGATATCACCCTGCTGGATGTCGTCGAAGCGGTCCAGTTTCAGACCGCACTCGTAGCCCTGCGTGACGCTTTTCACTTCGTCCCGTTCGCGGCGGACCGTGGCGATCTTGCCACTGTATACCACGATGTTGTCACGAAGTAGGCGCGCGAGCGCACCGCGTTCCGTGTCGCCGTCCAACTGGAAGCTACCCGCGATATTGCCGACCTTGGAAGACCGGAAGACCTGGCGGATTTCCGCGTGGCCCGTAATGATCTCCTTGGTGTCGGGCGTAAGCATGCCTTCAAGGGCGCGCGTTACCTGATCGATGGCCTCGTAGATGATGAGATAGGTTCGAATATCGACACCCTCTGCCTCGGCCATCTGGCGAACCTTGATCCCGGCGGTCACGTGGAAGCCGATAACCACCGCATTGCTCGCGCTCGCGAGCAGTACATCGGACTCGTTGATCCCGCCTACACCCGCGTGTACAACACTTATGCTCACTTCTTCGTTGCCCAACTTGGCAAAACTGGAGCAGAGCACGTCGACCGAGCCCTGGGCGTCGGCCTTGATGATGACATTGAGGGTCTTCTGCTCGACCCCTTCCATCAGCGCATGGAAATCTTCCAGCGTCATGCGCTTCTGCGAGACGCTGCGCTTCTGGCGGCTGAGGGCGGCGCGCTTCGTGGCGATGGTTCGCGCCACGCGCTCTTCCTGCACGACCACAAACTGGTCGCCCGCTTCGCATACCGCGTTAAAGCCGGTGACGAGCACGGGGGTCGCAGGACCAACTTCTTTGACCTGGCGTCCCTTTGAAGTCGTGATCATGCGCACGCGGCCATAGGTCTCGCCGCAGAGGAACACGTCACCGATGCGCAACGTACCGTTCTGGACCAGAACCCAGGCTACCGGGCCGTGACCCTTGGAAAGTTCCGATTCCACGATGGCGCCGCGGGCCCGCTTGTTGGGGTTTGCCTTGAGTTCGAGCATCTCGGACTCAAGCACCAGCAATTCCATGAGCTCGTCGATGCCCTCGCCCGTGTGGGCCGAAACGTTCTTGACGATCGTCTTACCGCCCCAGGACTCGTCCTGCAGGCCGTAGTTCGCCAGCTCGCCACGTACGCGATCCGGCTGGGCGCCGGGCTTGTCGCACTTGTTAATCGCCACCACGATGGGCACGTTGGCCGCCTTGGCGTGATCGATAGCTTCAATGGTCTGGGGCTTCACGCCGTCATCGGCCGCCACCACCAGCACCACCACGTCGGTGATCTGGGCGCCGCGCGCGCGCATCTGCGTGAAGGCCTCGTGGCCGGGCGTGTCGAGAAACACGACGCGCCCCGTACCCATCGCCACATCATACGCCGCGATGTGCTGGGTTATGCCGCCAGCCTCGCCATGGGCGACGTTGGCCTTGCGCACCACGTCAAGGAGCGAAGTCTTGCCGTGGTCCACGTGGCCCATGACGGTCACCACGGGCGCACGGAAGACCAAGTCTTCGGGGACGTCGGGCTCGTCGAAGAGCACATCGTCTTCCTCGGGAATGATTGACGTTACTTCAAAATTGCGCTTCACGGCCAGTTTGCGGATGACGTCGATGTCCAGCGACTGGTTCTTCGTGACCATCATGTTGTCATCCATGAGGTCGAGAATGAGATCGTTCACCCCCACGGACATGGCCTCGGCCAGTTGCTCGACGGTCATGGACTCATCCACTTCGATAGAACCGCCGATGGTGGCTTCGTGCTCCAATTCGCCATCCTGAGCCCGTTTCTTGCGGCGCTTCTTGCTGCCAAGGCCACCCGTGCCGGACTGAAATTCCTTCACGGCCGCAGCAGCGTCACGGCGCAGCGTGTCTTCAAGGACACGGGCGCGCTCGGCGCGCTTTGGCTTCTTCTTCACCGCTTTTCCAGCGGCACCGACACCCTTCTTGGGCGCATTTCGGTACTGCTGTTCCTTCTGCGCCTGCTCCTCTATCGTGAGGGGGATCACCTTGGGAAGGCCCCGTGCGTCCTTACCGGAATCGCGGGGAGGTTCGCTCCGTGTATCCCGGCCGCGTGACGCACCCGCGGGGGGCGGTGTGGCTCCCAACGCGCCGGGGCGTTCGGGGCGGCGGCGCGCGCCTGCTTCAGCCCGGAGAATGCCGGAGCGCTTCTCCTGGTCGCGGCGGATCACTGCGGCAACCACATCGGGATCGGGCGTGGGCAGGGGGCGTTCGAGCTTCTTCTTCTGCCGGAGGCGGTCCTCCTTCTCGTGGAGTATCTCCGCCTTGGCGAGGGTTGATTCGTGCATGGGGGAATCGTGACCACGGCGACCGCGACCGGACTCGTCGTCCTGTCCGGGCTCGCCTGGTGCACCGGGTTCTTCCGGCGGGAGTATTTCAGCCATGGGCTCCACTACGGGGGCAGGGGTGGGTGTAGGTGCGGGTACCGGTACTGGAGCTTCAACGGTTTCGATGACTTCGGCAGTCTCGACAACCACAGGCTCGGGCTCGGGCTCGGGCTCGGCCACGTCGACCGAAACGACGGACTCCGCAGTTACTATCTCAATGGTCGCAGCCCCGACTGCGACTGGAACTTCCTGCACGGGCGCAACCTCGGGCGTGGTGTCACCCAGGATCTCGGCGTCAGGCTCTTCGCCAGATTCTTCGCCAGCCTCGTCGTCACCGTCCACTTCGGCCTTCTCATCGCCTGTCTTACGGGCGACCGCTTTCTTCTCGTCTGCGGCTTTCTTGTCGGCCTTCTGTTTGCGCTTCTTCTCGGCTTCGTCGTCTTTGCGTTTTTTCTGGAGAATCTTGTCCAATACCGACGGATCTTCATCCACATCGATCAGGATGTCTACCTGAGCGGCCGTAATTTCCGATTCCACACCATCAAGTGCGACACCGATCTTACGAAGGGTTTCCACCGCTTCTTCGGCACTCATATCAAGACGTTCTGCCAAACTGGCAACGGTCTGCATCGTAACAATTCCTCCAAGACTTACCTGTACACGGGACGGAAGGGAATTCCGGCGACCACTACGATGCTGCCGCCGGACGCGGCATATTCGGCTGATTAAACTACGTCTTCGTCGCCGGCCGATGCCTCTTGATTCCGTGCCCCGCTGGAGGCGTCCTGTTCTTCGCCCGCTTCGTCAAACAGCGCGTCATCTTCATCACCGCCACCGTCCGCTTCGCCCTGAATGTCGATGTTCCAGCCGATAAGCTTGGACGCCAGGCGCGCGTTTTGACCGCGCTTCCCGATGGCCAGCGAGAGCTGGTCCTGGGGCACTACCACCTGGATGTTCCCGTGTTCTTTATCTAATAGGATGTTCAGTATGTCCGCCGGATTGAGGGCGTTGGCGCAGAGTTCCACCGCGTCATCGCTCCACCGGACGATATCAATCTTCTCTCCCGAAAGCTCCTCCACCACCGAGCGCACACGGGCACCCTTCATGCCGACGCACGCGCCCACCGGGTCCACGTTTACGTCGTTCGACTTCACCGCAACCTTGGTGCGGCTGCCGGCTTCGCGGGCAATGGCCCGAATCTCGATGGTCTCGTCGTAGAGCTCGGGCACTTCCAGTTCGAAGAGCGCGCGCACCAACTCCGGGGAGGTGCGGGACAGGATGACCTGGGCACCTTTCTGGGACTTTTCGACTTCCACGAGTATCGCGCGAATGCGATCACCTGTGCGAAAAGTCTCGCGGGGCGACTGTTCTCGATACGGAATCAAGGCTTCGGCCTTGCCGATGGAGACAATTATATTACCATGGCTGACCCGCTTGACCGTACCGGTGATAAGCTCGCCTTCGCGCTGCTTGAATTCCTCGAATATATTGTCCCGCTCGGCATCCTTGATCTTCTGGATGATGACTTGCTTCGCGGTCTGGGCCGCAATCCGACCAAAATCCTGTGGATGGGCCTGCACCTTTAGCCGGTTGCCCGCAACCACGGCGGGATTCAACTCCAGGGCGGCGGTCAGCGTGATCTCCGTTGAAGGATCGGAAATCTCCTCCACCACGGTGCGAATTTCAAACACCTTGAAGGCGAGGGTTTCCGGATCAACCTCAACGGTTATATTGGCAGCGTTACCGGCGTCCTTACGTGCAGCACTTTCGATGGCGCTGCGGATCGCTTCGATGAGGGTATGGCGATCAATACTCTTGTCCGCCTCGATTTGCTGCAATATTAAGCGCAGATTCGGATCCAAAACAATCTCCCTTTTCCATTTCTACCGGTTAAGATTCGCTCGCTTAAGATTCTCCAAATGAATCTCAAACGGGGTCTCTTCGCAGTCCACCTGTATCAAACCATCCTCAAAGCCGCGCAGAATTCCCGTAAACTTCTTACGGCCCTGAAGCGGAGAATGGGTCAGTACGGTGATTTCCTCACCGGCAAACCGGATAAAGTCGCCTGGCTTCCGCAACGGGCGGTCGATGCCCGGTGAAGATACTTCCAGCATGTAGTTCTCAGAAATAAAATCTTCGGCGTCGAGGAGTGGATTGAGAAATTGGGAGACTGCGGTACAGTCTCCGAGACCGATTCCGCCGCCGGGCTTGTCGATATACAGACGAAGAATTCGCATGCCGCTCTGGCCTGCGATTTCTACTTCCACCAACTCGTAACCTTGCTCGGCTATCTCGGCGTCAAAGCGCTCCCAGAAATGCCGAACCAATTCCTCTTTACTCACACGCATCCTCTAAAATGTAATAAAAAAAGTGGGCCAAGACCCACTCGTTCGCGAAGTCGCACTATCAGAGCGTGTAGTGTAGCATAAATAACGGGGCCGGTGCAATGAGTAAATGGTGTATTTCTAGCAGCTTACCCGATCATCGGGCCTGGTGAAGCCCCGCCCGCCCCGGGAGCGCCTACCCCATGATCACCCCCAGATTGCGCTCTGCGGAGCCCCGGGCCCGGAATGAAAAGTATCCCGGCTGGCAGATCGTGCATATCCCTTCCACGGCAATATGCACATTGGGCAATCCCGCTGCCCGCAACTGAACCCGGTTCGTCTCCCAGAGGTCCAGGTGATCCCCCACTGCCACCAAATCGGTGGCGGCGACCTTCTCCAGCACTTCTGGACCCACCTGATAGCAGCACGGGCCAGCCGAGGGGCCTATCAGCGCGAAAAGTGACTCCGGGGATACCCCGTAGCGTTCATGGATCAGACTCACCGCACGCCCGGCGATATTCAGCTCCGTTCCCAGCCGCCCCGCATGGACGACTGCCACGACTCCCCCACCGCACAGAAATACGGGAACGCAATCGGCCACGTTGATTCCCAGAGGAATACCGGGGCTCACGGTCATCAGGCCATCCCCATCGCCCAGTGCTGACTCCCGAGATCGGGACCCTTTTCCCGCATCTTCCGGCGTCACAGCATGGATCGCGTCGCCGTGGCACTGGCGAAGCACCACCAGCTTCTCCGAGGGAATCGGGGCGGTGCTCATGAAAGCTTCCCGGCTCCCCGAGGCGCATCCCTCCCACCCACAATCGCCGTCCTCCACGCCGGTCATGAGGGCGACCGCCGCGCCATGCTCTTCGAGCCAGGTGAAGCGCTTCATAAATTACTCCGGCACATCAATTGAGGGGGGGGGCCAGGAACCGACCTCCTGAATTGCAGGGACTTCAGGGACAACAGGGACGGCAGGTTTTCAGATTCCTGTTCTCACTGTTGTCCCTGCCGTCTCTGCAGCCCTCGAACGCCCCTCAGGCCATGGGAAAAATCCGTTCTACAGAATATACCGGGACAAGTCGTGGTTCTCGACCTTGAGCGCCAGCCGCTCCCGGACCATGGCGGCATCGACCCGGAGGAGATCACCGGGGCACTCTGGGGCCGTGAAGGAGACCTCCTCCAGCAGATTTTCCAGAAGTGTGTGGAGACGGCGCGCGCCAATATTCTCCGTCTCGTCGTTCACCCGCTGGCAATACTCGGCGATGGCGTCGATGGCCTCTTCTTCAAACTCGAGGGTGACCCCTTCCGTCGCCATCATGCTCTGGTACTGCTTGATGAGGGAGCATTCGGGTTCCCGCAGAATTCGCGCAAAATCCGCCGCACCCAGATTATCCAGCTCCACGCGGATAGGGAAACGCCCCTGCAACTCGGGGATGAGATCGGACACCTTGGAGATATGGAAGGCTCCAGCGGCGATGAACAGGATATGGTCGGTGCGCACGGGGCCATACTTGGTCATCACCGTGCTGCCTTCCACGATGGGAAGAATGTCGCGCTGGACTCCCTCTCGCGAGATATCCGGCCCGCTGCCCTGCCGGCCACGTCCGGCGATCTTATCGATCTCGTCCAGGAAAATGATCCCGGCGTTCTCCACGCGGTCAACGGCCAGCGCTGTGACGGATTCCATATCGATGAGGTCCAGCGCCGCTTCCTGTTCAAGGATTTTTCGGGCTTCCGCCACGCTGACCTTCTTGCGCTTTGACTTCTGGGGCATCATGCGCCCCATCATCTCCTGAAGGTTCGCCCCCATCTCCTCCATGCCGGAAGCGCTGAACATCTGCATCATCGGCCCCGTGTTATTCTCCTTTACGGATATATCCACTTCGCGCTCATCCATTTCCCCGGCACGGAGTTTCCGCAGAAGGACCTCCCGGGTCCGAGTCTCTGGATCGCTTTCGACGTTCCGAGCCGGGCCCTCGTCACCGCTGTACGG
>JBIJDL010000063.1:0-19476 GCA_044344195.1 Candidatus Hydrogenedentales bacterium | reverse complement strand
CGATTACCTTCAGCTTCCAGGCACGACGCCATTTCTTGATCTGTTTCCCTCGGGCAATGGTGTCATGTGGATTGCAATAGAGTTCGTACCAGGCCAGCTTGTCCACGCCGTATCTTTTATGTGAAACCTTCGAAGTCTTATGCTATGTGCTGCTGCATACACTGACGAGAATCGGAGGTCATGCCCGTGCAGAGGGTTCCGTTTCGCTTGCTTCCGAAATAAACATAGCACCGCTTGTCCATGCCCCCTCCCCTACCCCGCAAGTAAACCCGCGGCCAGAGCCATCGCCTCTTCCGTTGTCGTGATCGCGCCCTCCAACTGGGCATCTTCCACGGCTTGGAGCACGTCCTTGAAGCGCGGGCCGGGCGGGTGGCCCATGGCTATCAGGTCCCTTCCCGTGAGCAGGGGCTCGGGGCGCAGGGCTTCTTCCTGCAGGTTTTCGCGATAGTCCTCGATCCACTCAATCGTTTCCAAGTCTCCGTGGCTCGCCAGGCAATCGAGGCGGCACAGGGCCAGCAGTTCGTCAAAGCCTTCTTCGCGAACGAAGCGCTTGCGCCGACACTCCCGCATCTGGGGGATGCTGGCGAGGCGCATGTGCTGGGCAACAAGCCAGGTGATACGTTCGGTCGCGTCGTTGGACATGCGGAGGCGTCGGCAGATGGCCCCGGCCATCTCCGCGCCAACACGCTCGTGTTCGTTGAAGCGAATTCGGTCCTCAAAGGTCTGCGTGGACGGTTTGCCCACATCGTGGAGGAGAGCGCCAAAGGCGAGAGACACGCTACAGGGCTCCGGCTTGTGCTGAAGCAGCAGCAGGGTATGGACGAAGACGTCGCCCTCCGGGTGAAACTCCGGGGGCTGCTCCACCCCTTTCATGGCTGCGATTTCGGGCAGAATCTCACGCAGCAGGCCGGTCTCGTCGAGCAGGCGAAGGCTTCGCTCCGGGTGTGGACCGCAGAGCATCTTTTCCAGCTCGTCGCGAATCCGTTCGGCGCTCGTCTTCTGGATGCTGGCCGCCTGGGCGACCATGGCGGCCCGAGTCTTTTCGTCGATGTCGAAGCCGAAGCGGGCGGCAAAGCGCACGGCGCGAAGGAGCCGAAGGTGGTCCTCGTGGAATCGCTCCTCGGGTTCGCCCACGCAGCGGATCAGGCCCCGCGCGAGGTCGTCTTGCCCCCCCACGTAGTCCAGAATCTCTTCCGTCTCTGGATCGAAGAAGAGGGCATTGATGCTGAAATCACGACGTATCGCATCTTCGACTTCATCGACGAAAGCGACGCTGCTGGGACGGCGGCCATCGAGATAGGGCCCGTCCTTGCGGAAGGTGGCCACTTCGAAGTGCTGGCCCTCTTCCACGACGATGACCACGCCGAAGGCAGCGCCCACGGCCACGGTGTGGGGAAAGAGAGAGAGCACCTCCGATGCGGGAGCGTCCGTGGCGATGTCGAAGTCCTTGGGAAGTTCTCCTCGGAGCCGATCGCGAACACATCCGCCTGCGAAGAGTGCACGGAATCCCGCCTGGCGCAGTTGGGCGCAGATGCGGCGGGCAATGTCTTCTGCGTCGGTTGAAAAAATGGGAGCCATTTAGTAATCCCACAACATGCGATAACGTTAGGGTCAGATTGCCTCGCCGCAGTCAATGCACCCACATCCTCCCCCGCTGCGCTCCGCCGGGTGTGGGTGGCACCCGATATCACCTTTGGTATCTGCGCAATCACAGCCGGGACGACTGCGCGTTATTCTTTTCGATGCCTTTTCACATGCACTACCCATGGGTGCGTGCGGCGGCCTTGTCTCTTGCCGCCTTTCTGAATCGGGCAATGCGGCGGGAATAAGCCCAGGAAACGATGATCAGCACGATACCGGGCACGCCGAAGACGAGGACCTGATAGACCGGGGGCAGATCCTGGAACTGGGTAAAGGCGCGATAGGTGACTACGCCGAAGAGGAGCAAGGCACCCCAGCGGTAGCGACTCTCCCGGAAGACTACGCCCAAGCCGAGGACAATGACCGCGTAGGCGAGAAGGTAGAAGACGAGGTTTTCCGCCGAGCTCCAGCGGTAGAGGCCGAGAAGACCAAGCACCATAGCCATCCACACGAGGAGGGTGCGAAGGGCATCTTCAATTCGCGTGCCGGCGGCGCCGTGCATCTTTCGAAAGGCAAAGAGCCGCTCCGCGCCCATGCAGGTGGCGAGGAAGAGGGCGAAGTAGACGAGGAAGAGGGGCTCTTTGTCCAGCGGGCTGACGGGATGGTTCAAGCCGGTGTAGAAACTGTAGATGGCGAACATCATGGCGAGGATGCCGGAGGCTTTCACGCCCGTATAGCGGTTGAAGCTGCCCAGGAGCACAAGGCCCACGCCAAGGGCACCCTGGGCCGCGGGCACATGGAGGGGATTGAGTTCGCGGGTCAGCAGGTTGGCGAGCAAGGTGGTACTGATAAGAAAGGGCACCGCGACGATGAGATGGTGCTCCAGATCACTTTCCTCTTTCCGGAAGCGGAGCAGATAGCGCTCCCAGCCGTGGCCACCGAGGTAGGTTAGTACGCCGAGGGCCACGGTATAGGCGATGTAATTCTGCTGGGTCGTAAAACTCTCCAGGGGGAGGTAGAGAAAAACGTTGTAGCAGGCATGGGCCGCCACCAGCAGTAGCACGGCCCCAACGCAGACCTGAGGCGTCAACAGGATCAAACCGAGCATCCAGATTACGAAGGCTTCCGCCCCAAGGATGAAAGGCAGTTCAGGCGTTTCGCTGAGTTCGATGATTGTCAGGGTCAACAGGACGAAAGCGCCGCAGGCGGCGTGGGCCATGGCCATGGCGGAGCCGTCCCAGTCGAGGCGCGAGTCCGCCAGAAACCAGTGGCCGCTTCGAGTGCGTCGTTCCGGGGCGCGGGGTGTGGTGAATTTTTCATAGAGCCAGGCATTGAGCACGAAGAGGAGGCTGATGCCCCAGGCGCAGAATCGGTTGGCCGGCATTTGCCAGGCGCCAAGGTGCACGGGGGAAACCAGGCCCGCGGCGGCCAGCGCCGCCCCGCCGGTGGCGAGCATCAGGCCCAGCTCAATTACCTTAAAGCCGATAACGCCCGAACGCTGGAAGAAAAGGGTCAGGACGAGGCACTCCAGGGCCATGGCGATGAGGAAGTAGGCCATGGGAAGTGCGGCATGGAGCGCCAGACTGGTGACGACGACCCCGCCCAGAATGTACACCTGAAAAAGTAAATTGCTCCGCTGCCCACGCGTCTCCGCGAGAAGTGCGACCAGAAAGAGGATCAGGGCGAGACCGGCCTGAAAAAGCCAGACGCGGTCCGGGTAATACGACTGAACCGACTGGATCGCGTAGAAATAATACGCCGTCAGGTTCACCGCCGCCAGGGGGGGCGCCATGGGACGGTAGTAGCCGCCGCGCCGCCGTCCCGCGATGGACGTGAGGGAAAAGAGCAGGAAGAAAGCCGTCAACAAACCCGTGGCCACCCAGAAATAGGTCCGCCCATCCATGGACACGACGAGGGGCTGCTGCTGGAAACAGTAAGCGTAGGTCACGTAGGTCGCGGCCATAACGGCCCAGGAAAACATGAGCCAGCGGTGGCTTTCCTGGTAGACGAGGGCGATCACCGCGAGCAGGATACACGTGGCGGCGGCGTGGTAGTGGCTGGCCAGGGTGGGCGCCAGTATGCAACTCGCGTAGACGGTGTAGTACGCCAGAAAAAGCGCCACGCCCGCAACGGTCTCGCTGGATCGCACGTGGGCCATGATCAGGACACCGGCCAGACAGGCGACCGCCACGGGCCACCCCCAGAGCGGCGCGTCGAGCAGTTGCATTTCCGGGACGAAAAAAATGGCGTAGGTCGTGAAGTAGAGGACGGCGAGGCCGCAGCCGAGGACGGCCTGGGCGAAAAGATCACGCTTTCGCTCGAAGAAGAGTCCGTAGCCGATGAAGACCGCCGCGATCCCGTAGCCAATGAGGGCTTTGCCGATCTCCTCGATCTCCTGATAGGCGAAGGTGGTTCGCGCGGCCATGGCCAGGGCCATCATGATAACCACGGCGGCGAGTCGGCTTACCCAGACGGCACCGACGTGACTTTCGATGGCCTCATCGCGCTCCCCCAGCAGGACCTGGTCCACGGTGCGGAGCACGTCATCGGCCAAGTGGTGTTCGGCACCGTGGCGCTCAAGTGCCCGGGCGGCATCCTCGGCGGAATAGCGCGAAACGAGGGCGGTCAATTCGGCCACCTTGCCTTCTAACTCGCGAATGCGCGCTTTTGGTTCCATGACCGCCTATCCGTACCCACAATCCATAGAAGCATTGTACCCGAAAGCGCTTGTCATTCCAAGGGTTGAACACTGTCGATCGGCTGTCTATACTGGCGCCTGCCGTGTGATTCTGTCGAAAAAAACTGTGCGCCGACGCGCACCTACCCCCGGAGAAGATTCAAACATGATGACACTACTTGGCTGGCTGCTCCTCCTCGCGGCGATCCTCCTGCCGCTGTCCATTTTTACCGGGGTAGCCCCCGTCGGCCTTGCCAACGCAGGGGTTCCTACCTGGGTCTGGATAGCCACAGGCGCCGTGGGCGTCGTCCTCGTCATACTCAACCGGCGTCCCGCCAACTGAGCATCCCTGTGATCGATGCGTCGCAAGAAGAAGGAGGCACCCCGTTGCGGGGTGCCTCCTGAATTCACCTGAATAATGTGATTACTGGCCGATGCAGTAAATGGCCTGATCGGTGCGCAGGATCAACTGATTGTTCGACACGGCGACCGTGGCGTTGACGCGGGACGGATCGTCTTCAAACTTGTTGACGGCGAGCTGCTGGAACTCCGGCTTGGCCGCGAGCACGTAGGTGCCTCCCGTCTGGGATGGGGCGTAAAGCTTGCCGTCGGCCGCTGTAATGGAGGCATAGAGAAGGCCGGGCTTGGGGTCAAGTTCGCCCTCATAGACGATGGCACCGGTCTTGGCATCCACACAGTAGGCGATGCCACGCGACTCGTGCAGCCAGTAGAGGTATCCGTCCAGCAGTACCGGGGAGGTTACATTGTTGCCCTTTTCCACGGTCCAGAGGACGTGGCTTCCGGACACATCGCCCCGACCGCCCGCGCGGACGGCCATGGTGGCGGATTTGCGGCCACCCGTGGCATAAACCACACCGTCGGCCGCGACGATGGAGGGGCAGACGTAGAAGTCGGGCACGCCCTTGCAGGTCCAGAGTTCTTTGCCCGTTTCGGGGTCATAGCCTGCCAGCTTCTCGGGTAGGCTGAGCACGAGTTCGGTCGCGCCGCCCACGTCCACCAAGACCGGAGAGGCCCAAGTCTTGGTCATGCCCCCGGTGCTCCAGACGACCTTGCCGGTGGCCTTATCCATCGCCACGAGCTTTTCACTTTCGACACCGGCGTTCACAATGACCGTGTTCTTGTAGAGAATGGGGGAAGTAGCGGAACCCCAGCCGTCAGTGGCCGAACCCAGGTCCGCTTCCCACAGGGGATTGCCGTCGAGGTCGAAGGCATGGAAACCCGAAATTCCGAAGAAGACGAAAAGGCTTGTGCCGTCGCTGATGGGCGTGCTGGTGGCGTAACCGTGACGGACGTTGTTGCCGCCCACGTACTCGGACTCTGGCATCTTCGCCTTGAATTCCTTCGTCCAGAGAATCTTGCCCGTACCTCGTTCGAGGCAGATCAAGTGGCGCACGAGTTTATTCATGTCGCCTGGATTCTCGATGGTCTCGGCGTAGCCCGTGTAACTCGTAACGAAAATCTTTTCGCCCACAATAATGGGGCTGGAGCCGCCGGGCCCGGGGAGTTTCGTGTTCCAGACCACGTTCTGTCCGGTGGCCCACGTCGTCGGGAGTCCCGTGCCCGTGCTGATGCCCGCACTGTTTGGTCCGCGGAACTGAACCCATTCCTCGGCCTGCGCGGGGGCACTGAGCGCGCCCGCGATGAAAAGTGTTGCCCCGGCGAATGCGCTCAGGGTCTTGAAGTAACTACGTTCCACTCGCATGAATTGAGATTCCTCATCTTATGTTGTTAGTACATCTTACTGACTCATTGGGTTTCATGGTGCACTGCTCGGGCGCGTCTTTTCAACCTTTAGGATCCTGCGGAGGTCCATTAACCGTCAATCTCAACGAACTCAGCGCCCTGTGCGCTTCCTTCGCCATCCAACACTACAAGCAGTTTCCCGCCGGCGCTTTCGGGCAGGCGGCAGACGCCTTCCGGGCCTTTCCGAGCGATTTCCTGCGGAAATTCAAGTATTACTTTCAATGTCGCTGATGCAGGATCGTATTCCCACATGGCGGCGGAGGCGGAATTCTCCGCACTTGCACCCACGGCACCACTCACGACGAGGAGTTGCCCGCGAACAGGATCCCAGTCCAGCGCCCGGATCCCCCCGCCATTCAAGTCGAGCTCCGCATGCTCCATAGCGCCTTCGCCAGCCATGGCCGAAACCACCGGCATGAACAGCAGTATGGCCTTCCCAGCCGGAGTGAGGGGCGAGCGAAGCCCGATGAAGAGCTGCTCCCCATGGAGGGCGAGCCCCTCTATATTGAGCGTGTCGCTGATCTGCGTCGCACTCAGTCCAATTCCGCATCCCAGATCATCGAGCACGGGCGCGATCAGGTCGAGCAGGGCATATTGCTCCCCCACCACCTTCAATTCCTTATCCTTGCCATCCCATTCTCCGTGAAAGAGAAACTCCCGATCGGGGCGGCGCTCCCCGTCCTTTCCGTGATGCGACCCGATGAAGTAGACCTTTGTCGCCCCGTCGCTGGCGATGTCTTCAAAGTCCTGGAAAGGGAACAGCTTGAACGCATCCGCATAGGGCGCGCGGGCCTTCTTCTTCCGCTCCAGTTTCACCGTGGAGAGTTCAAGAGGTGTGGTGCGGAGGTGGTCCAGCAGGAGCACCGCGCCGATCAGTTCATCCTCCACCACCAGCACTCCCCCGTCGACCGCGGCGCAGCCCGACAATTCCAGACGACGCTCCTTGACGGGAACCGGAGCGCTAACGGACGGAGCGCTATTTGAATTCACACCAACTTCCTCCCCTTGCGAAATGCCCGCGCCTGGCACGAAGACCAGTGCGGCCAGCAACAATGACCTCTTCCAGTTCGCCAATCCGGCGGAATACTCAAAACCAAACACGCTGGCGCCTTTCTCATTGCTTCAGGCCAGACGTGGCATTGCGCAGTTGCTGCGTGACACGCTGTTGCTCCGGGATGAAGACCGTGAAGACGGTTCCGGAGCCAGGTTGGCTCTTCACCTGAATATCGCCGCCGTGTTCCCGAACGATCTTGTAGCTGCAAGCGAGCCCGAGTCCGGTGCCACCGCTGCCCTTGCTGCTGATAAAGGCCTGGGAGAGATGGGGCACAATGTCTTCCGGAATGCCGATACCGGTGTCGGCAATCCGTATGGTACATCCCTGGTCCGTGCAAACGCACGCCACGGATACGCTCCCCTCGTTGTGCTCGCAGGCCTCGACAGCATTCACCACCAGATTGAGCACAACGCGATAGATCCCCTGGGCATCGATGTTTGCAATCCCTACGGGATCGGGCTCAAAGTTAAGTCCAACCTTGTATTTCCGGGCTCGCTCTTCAAACAGGGCGAGCACGTCGCGGACGATAACATTGACGTCCGTGCGCGCGCGGTCAGGACGGCGGTCTTTTGAGAAGACGAGCATGTTCATCACAAGCCGGTCGATGCGATCCATGGCGCCCCGAAGAATGGGCCAGCCACGATCCAGATATTTGAAATCCTGCTTCTCGATGGCGAAATTGATGAACTGTGCGCCGCCGCGAATGCCCGTGAGAATGTTCTTGATGCAGTGCCCCAGGCCCGCGGTGGCCATGCCGATGGCGGCGAGCCGCTCCCGCTCCATATTTTCCTGATAGAGCCGGGCATTTTCCACCGCAACCCCCACCACTTGCGCCACGGCCGAAAGCAGCTCCAGATCGCGCTCGCCCAGCGGCGTGCTGGCATTGCCGACGTCCACGTAGATCACGCCCGCCACCGCGCTCCGCCCGTGCAGGGGGGCACACATGGCGGCGTGGATATCATGCCCCATGATGCTTTCGGCCCGCCCGAAGCGGCTATCCGATCGGGCATCACTCGTGAGTATGGCCTCCGCATTGTCAAAGACATGCTGAATCAGGGTGTGGCTCAGGGGGGGGCCTTCCTCGCCACCACCTTTGGAGAGAGCGGCCCGAATCTCCGGCCGCTTATCAACTCCGCCCAGGGTGAGGATATATCCTCGCTGCACGGGCAGCGCCTGGAAAATCAATCGCAGGATTTTATCCAGCAGTTCATCAAGGTCGAACACCTCCCCCAGGAGATTGGCCGCGCGGTAAAGCACCATCAGGCGTTCATCACCCGCCTCCCGGATGATGGATTCCCGCAGTGCGGCTGCCTGCTCGCGACTGATGGCCGCGCGCCCGAAGCCCGACTCCGCCGCAATCTCCACCCGGATCTCCTGCCCGCCGATCACGAGCCGATCTCCGTCGGCCAGGGCCCCTTTCTCGCTGCGCACGCCATTCACTTCCACGCCATTTCGCGATCCCAAATCTTCGAAGTGCAACGCACCGGCTTCGACCCAGAATCGCGCGTGGTAGCGGGATGCATGCTGCGACCTCAGCGTAATTCCATTGTCGTCGCCCCGCCCCACGCGTATTCCGCCCTCGGGGATGGTATAGCGCTCCAAATCCCCCGCCGCCTTCAGGATGACGAGTTCACAGACCGGCATCAGCCAACCACCCCCAGGACACTCTGGAGCAGGAACACGGGATCGACGGGCTTGTCCACAAAACCCTCCGGACCCTTGACGCCAAATTCCTCTTCCATACGCTCGACATTGTAATCCGTCCCCTCTTCTTCATTGACGGCCGTCAGCATGATAATCGGGATCGTCTCGGTAAAGGGGGATTCCCGCAGCAATTTGAATGCGGTGAATCCGTCCATGACGGGCATGTTCACATCGAGCACGATGAGGTCCGGCTTTTCCGCCTCGGCGCGGTCAATGGCCTGCTGCCCGTTCAGGGCCTCAATGATCTCCCACCCTTCCGCCTCCATGATCCCCGCGACAAATAGCCGCACGCTCTCGTCGTCGTCTACAATCAGTACTCGTTTTGGCAGTGCCATACAGTCAAATTCCTCTCATCCACTTTCGAGGCGCGTTGCCGTCGTGAAGATTGGCCCGCGTCACAACTGATGTTCAGTGTAGCACACCGCCCCGTCAATCCGACCCCTTCCACGACCCGTCAACGGCGGCGGCGCGACAGGGCAATCGCATTAAGAACACCGCGTTGTCGCTAAAGGCTGGTGAACCTATGGAGAGGGGGCACTCCTTCCCGCTTTTTTATTCCGTGCAACTGCGTTGCACGGGCCGGGGGCTGAAAAAAACCCGCTCCAGGCGTCCGCAACCTCCGCGCTTTATTGCAATTTCAATGGGTCCCACGACGGCTGGACATCGGGCCCCCAAATTGACATACTAGCCTTGGGAAAACAGTAGAACGGCCCCAAGGCAGTGGCTGCTCCAAGTGGGAAATTGATGATGTCTGACCTGAAGACTGTACAGAAGTTTCGTGATGCCCAGAGCCTGTTTCAGCAGGAGCGATTTCGGGAGGCCCTGCGCCTCTTTGACGACCTCTCTCTCTCCTATAAATCCGACAAAGAGGTCATGCTCAACCGGGCCATGTGCCTGGCGCGTATCGGCAAGGAAGAGGAAGCGGAAATGCTCTGTGATCACATTACGATCGTGCATAAGGACCCTAGGGGCGCCCTGCTGAAGGCGCAGATTCCGCGATCGCGACGGAATGAGAAAGAGGCCCCGGAAGAGATCAAGCCGCGCAAGCCGCTGGTGTCGCCGGAGCTTCTCAAGCGCGCCATCGTGACCTGTTTCGTGGTGGCGCTTCTCTATACGGGCTGGATGTTCTACAGCGCCTACGAGGCACCGGTCGGCCCCGCCATCCTCACGATGGACGCCCCCGGCGAACGAAGCCTGCGCTTTCCCAATGACGCAAGTCTCGGCACCCTCTTCATTCGGGATTGGGCCTTCGCCGCCGCCACGATCGGCGCGGACGTGGGCACTTGGGTGGAGCACGGCGAGGCGAAAGGAAAAGTCACTATCCCTGCAGGCAAAGAGGCCCGGCTGGTGTTTAATCCGGGCCAATCGGGGAATATCGGAGCCTTGAAGCGCCTCGGCGCAAACGCCCTCCAGTCGCTGGACCTCCACGACTGCCCCGTGGGCAATGCGGGCATGGCGCAGATCGCGCACCTGACGGGCATGTTCAAGCTGAGTATCGACAACACCCTGGTGGGGCCGGAGGGTTACACCCACCTGCGCCGGATGACGTCCATCCGGGAACTCTCCGTCATCGGCACGACCCTGGGCGAGGCCGGTCGGAATTTCATCAGCCAGCAGCCCTTTCTGGGCCACATCGACGCGGACAGTGCGGACTTGAATGACGACTGGCTCGTCAGCCTGCCGGCCATGGAGCGACTTACCTTTCTGAGTCTTGATGACACTGAAGGGATAACAGACCGGGGCATCGCCGAAATCGCCAAGCACCGAAATCTACAGGACCTCTTTCTGAGCTATACGAAACTGACCGACGAGGGCCTGGCGAAGATCCAGTCGATCAAATCGCTGAAGCGTGTCTGGCTGGAGGGTACGAAAATCACGGACGCGGGCATGGAGGGCTTCCGCCAGATTCCCAACATTGCGGAAATCGGCGTTGCCTATACGGCGGTGACCAGCGAGGGACTGATGCGGCTCGTCGACATCTCCTCGCTGAAAAAGGTCGGCATCAAGGGCTGCGACGGTATTACGGTAGAGACGGTGCGCCGTTTCCGGAATGCGCGGCCCGAGGTTTTCATCGAGACGAACCTGAACGTGTAGGCGCGGGCCTTACTCCCCCTTGAGAAAGCCTATCAAGTCTCGCATTTCCTGCCGGGTCATGACCTTTTCCAGCTCTTCCGGCATCAGGGAGAGGCTGGCGGAAGACATGCGGTCGATGTTTTCCCGCTTGACCGTGCTCTCTACGCCGAGCGCGCCGCGAATGGTCACGGTAGTTTCGTTCTCGGCTACGATGATACCGGAGAAGGTCTCCAGATCGGTGGTTTCCACCACGAAGTTCTCAAAGCCGGGCAGCACTTCGCTGTTGGGCTTGATGATGTGGAGCAGGATGGACTCCCGGGGCTGGCTTCGGATGCCGGTGAGGTCGGGGCCGACGTCGTAGCCGTCTTCTCCGAAACGGTGGCAGCGCGCGCAGTTGTTCTTGAAGACTTCCCGGCCCGCAATGGAATTGGGCGTCATAGCGAGGACCGACTTGAAGTCCTCGTAGACTGCGGTGCGATCGGTCGTCTGGATGGTGCTGAACACGGCTTTAGCCCGGGCCTGCAAATCGGCGTCGCGGTGGTTGGAAAGCTGGTTGCGACTGACGGGGTCGATGGACCACGGTGGAATGGCGCCAGACTCGAGGGCGGTTATGAAGACGGCGGTGCGCTCGGGCCGGGAGAGCAACGCATCGAGCGCCGCCTTGCGGATGGGGGTGGAATACAGGCCCCAGGCGTCGCCATCGGCCAGCCGCTCGCCCACACGGGGATCGGACATCATGCTGAGCGCCTGCACCGAAGCCTGGTGAATTTCCTGGGTTTCCCGGGGCTGAAGCAATCCCGCGAGGCGGTCTCCGGCCTGATCATAGCTCGCGTAACCCAGCAGTCCTATGGCCCGCAATCGAGCATCGAGGGGTGCGCTGCTGTCGGAGGCGAGGGTCAGGCTATCTTCAAGCAGCGCGGCCAGTGCGGCGGTGCCGGCTGGGTCCCCGACCGCCAATGCGGCCACATGACTGAGTGCGGGCACGGTGCCATCATAGGCGGAGTTTCTTCGGATTCCCTCGGCGAGCCCGGCGACGGCAATCGCGCGCAGGAGCGGCTGGTCTTCGAGGGTCGGACCGAGCAACTGGGTCAGGAATGCTGTGGCGGCTTCGGCGGACTGGCTCTGAGCCATCATCCGCGCCAGAGGCTCCATCCAGGGCAGACGCGCTTCCGCGTCGATGGAGTCGTTCGCGACAAAGGCGTTGGCGAAGGCGGGCAACTGGGTGGCGATTCCACTCAGGACGGAGGCACGAATCCAAGGATCGGCGGCGCCCTGCGCGGCGATATGAAGCATGGGCTCGACGGTATCGGGGGTACCCCAGTCTCCCAGCGCAAGGGCTACCTCGAAGCGCACGCGCGCATCGGCGTCGATTGCTGACTCGAGAATGGCTTCCCGCAGCGCGGGCGAATCCACCGCAAGCGGGCGGGCGAGGCGAAGGGCATGTTCGCGGACATTTCGGTCCTGATCGGCAAGTGCTTTGAGTAGTGACTCTTCCTTCAGTGCATTCAGCCCCGAGAGGAGGCCCAGCGCATGGAGCCGTGCCAGGGCTACCGGGCTGGCATCGAGGGTTACTTCCAGCGCCGCGACGGTATCCGGGGCGTCGCGCAATTCGGTCAACAGAAGCCGATGGGCGGTGTCGCGCTGCCAGGCGTCGGGCGCTTCCAGGTTAGCGACCACCGCAGCCGCCTGAGCGCTATCGGCGGTGAAGTTACGCGGTGCCGGGGCCACGCCTTTGGCGGCGATGCGGTAGATGCGGCCCATGTTGCGTCCGCTTTGAAAATCGGTAACAGCGGCAACGTCCTTCGGAAGGTACTGGGGATGTTCAATCGTTTTGCGGTACATGTCGCAGAGGTACAGGGCACCGTCCGGGCCGTTGGCCAGAAACACGGGGCGGAACCAATTGTCCGTGCTGGCCAGGAACTCCTTGTCCTCTTCGCCACGATGTCCTTTCCACGCGGGGCCGTTGTCCGTAAGCACCGTACGGTGAACGATGTTGCTGGTCGGATCGCACGTGAATCCATTTTCGCGGTAGGGCTCCGGCATCGCGGTGCCCCGGTATATCACCAGGCCGCAGGCCGCAGTGAAGGTGCCTGCGTGGGAATAGGCCGTGGTGGTGGCTTCGGTCAGGGCATAGAGGCGCGTTTCACTGCCGAGACCGGCAATCTGGTCTTCCACTTCGTGGAGGCCCGCGTAGGGATTTCGCTCGAGGTCGGTGTGCTGGATGACCACCTGGGAGATGTGTTTCCGGTTTGTGCAAACGAAGCGATGGCCGTAGTTGTCGAAGGACTGGCCAAACTGGGCCTGGCCCGAAGTGGCCTCGATTGCGCGCGTGAGCGGATTGAAGCGGAGGTCATTGGACCCCATTTTGATAGGCGTACCAGGATTGGCGGGATCGATGACTTCGCCCCCGCTCAGGCCGTTGGTGAAGTAGAGCCAGTTGTCGAGGCCCAGGGTTGGATGGCTCACATAAAGCTGGGTCGAGCCGCCGAGGGTAAAACCCGTGAGGAAATCTTCCCGCACATCGGCGACGCCATCACCGTTGGTGTCCTTGAGGAAGTAGACCGTGGGTGCGCTGGTAAGCAGGATTCCGCCCTTCCAGGGCATGACGCCGTTCGGGAAGGAAAAGCCCTCGGCGAAGGTGGTGCGCGTCTCATAGAAGCCGTCGCCATCGGCGTCCTTGAGCAGAGCCACCCGACCGTTGAACACTTCGTCGCTGGGATAGCCGCGATTCTCCACCACGTAGAGATTGCCCGACGGGTCGAAGGCCAGCGCGACGGGATCTTCCACCTGGGGTTCGGAGGCTATCAACTTTACTTCCACATCGTCGGGAACATGCAAAGTCGCCACGGCTTCACTGGGTGGGATAGCGACCAATTGCTCAGCAGCCAGCGGAAGGGTGAGCAGGAGGATCGAAGCAAGTAAACAAACGCGCTGAACCATGAAAAACCTCTTCGTAGTTTTTGGGTGTTGGCCTACCGAGATGGAGCGTCGCGCGGACGCGGGTTGCCATGGGTTTAGCATAGTGAATAAGGACGAGGAATGTCGAACTGAAATTGATCGTAGGGACAGCGTCGCCTCGTGTTATTGATCCGCGAAGCTTGCCCCGCGTCGATTCTCGTCTCATGCGAGGAAATGTAACCGTGACCGGCGAGGCTGTCCTGTCATGTGTGAGGTGTCTTGGTATGTACAGGGCGAACCGACGTTGCAAATACGACATTCAAAACGACGCGCCGCCATTCAACGCCAGCCTCGATGGCTCCATGTCGCGACGCCAGACAACAGGACAGCCCCGCCGGTTAATGTAAATCGCCCTCGAACCCGCCAACTTGACGGGCGTGCAGACCCTCTTGCGTTCGCAGGCCGCGGGGCGACGCTGTCCCTACGATCTCGCAGACTGGTGATATCGTATGGCACAATTGGCCGAGCGCTATATCGTTGCGCGGCCATGTTCCTTCTCCACTCAATTGCCGGATTCCCAATGCCATCTGAGACGCGCTGGATTCGCCGACACAATTCCTCCTGGACGGAAGTATCCCTCGTGGCGATACTGCTCTTCGCCGGCCTCTTCGCGCGCGTGTGGCAAGTCCAGGACGAATCCGTGTGGTACGACGAGCATCTCCTCTATCACAACCTCCTCTGCGAACGCTCCCTGGGCGATTTCTTTGTAGAGCTGCGGCGCACCGATCCGCCCATTACCCCGGTGTACTTTGCCGCGCAGTATTACTGGACGAGACTCGTTGGTGTGGGCGTTCTGCAACTGCGCGTGGTCTCAATCGCGTGCAGCCTGGCGGCGGCGGCACTGCTATATGCCCTCGTGCGACGCATGTTTGGCGTCTCTGCGGCCCTATTCGCCCTCTTGCTCGCGTGCCTGTCGAACCTCCACGTCTACTATGGGCAGGAGATTCGCGTCTATGCTTTTCTGCTGCTGCTGGCGACGGCCTCGATGTACGGATTTCATCGGGCGTGGCATGGCGGCGGGAAGCGCTGGCATGCTCTGCACTATGGCGCTTCGGCGCTCATGCTTCTCACCCACCTCTTTGCGCCTTTTCTCCTCGTGGCGCAGGGCGTGTATCTGCTAATCCTGCACGGGAAGCGTCCCTGGCGCGTAGCCCCTTGGGCCCTTGGGCATCTTCCCGCCGTGCTGTTGCTGGGCTGGTGGATCACGACCATCGACCACCAGGCGCTGGACGATGCAACCATCACGGATCGCGGCGGCGAGTTCTTCCGCATTTTCATCCGCTCTATCACGTGGGACGGGGCCTGGCTCCCCCACGCTGTTTTTCAGGGAGAAATTGGACTTGTCGTTGCTGCCGTGGCCATCGGGGGGCTTGCCTGGTCGTCATGGCAACACCGCAACGCCCCATCCAAAGAGGCCACGCCGTGGCAGAACTTTCTGCTGCTGGCCTGTTGGCTCATTATCCCGCCGTTCTGCCTCCTGCTGCTTTCCGCTGCAAGAGACACGGTCTTCAACACGCGCTACATGCTCTTCTGCTCCTTTGCCCTCTTCGGGATTTTCGGCGCTGCGCTCTCCGTCATCCGACCGCCTCGGTTTCGTGCCGTGATGATCACCACGAGCGTCGCCCTGCTGCTATGGCACTCTCTGGGCGAGGTTCGGCCCTTTCGCCCGAATGACTATGAACTGGCCGAATGGATCGAGGAGAATAAGGCCCCCGGCGACCGCGCCATGTATTCCCCGCCGTGGATGGGGCTGGTCGTGGTGCCGAAGTTCTTCCCCGATCTCAATCTGGAATCGGGCCATGTGGACATCGTGCCGCCCTGGGTGCAGGTCGATGAAGGAGAGACGCTCTGGGTGATCTACAGCCGTCCCGGCTGGCTCGATGAACTGCCGGATCACGAGAAGACGCTACAGGATCGTGGATTGAAGTTCGAGCGGGTACGCGTGACAGAAATCTCCCACACTTTCGTGTACACGTCCCTGTGCCTCTATCGCCTCGACCCCTGCTTCACGGTGCTCTATCGCATCTGGCACGAGCCTGTGCCCCTTCAGCCGAGCGACACGCCGTCGTGATCTTTCACGCCGGTATTCTTGATGATGCCCGCGAGACGTTTCAGGTAGAAGTCTGGCGCTTCCTGGAAGTACTCCTGGCAACGGGGGGCACGACATGTGTAATAGATGCTGCCCTCCACCGCCGTGAGTCGCGCGGAGCGCAGGTAGCGCTCGCCGAGACACACGGGACAGACGATCAGGTCTTTGAGTTCACGCAGGCAGCGCTCGGGGTCCTGCTCGAATGCATCGACGCAGTCGCGACTGCAGAAGTAATACTCCAGCCCGCGATGGTTATGGGCCACGCCTGTGGATTTATGCATTCCCAGGCGGACCAGCGACGAGAGGCAGCCGGGGCAGATGGGCGTATTGATCAGTTTCGGCTCCCGCGTCTCCACCGCCCCTTCGGGCGTGAAATCGGCCGCACCATCATCGTCTCCCGATTCAACCGCCGCGCCTCCACCCTGCAAGGCCGCCTCCAGCATTGCGCGGGGCGGCAGGTCCTCGCCGCCGTAGGTGCGGCTGGCGACGGAATAGTCACTGCGTGCGCTGGCGCCCGGCTCGATGTCGTTGAAATCCACCAGAATGGTCGGCGAGCCCAGAAAGCGCATCCGCCGGGCCTCCTCCGGCCCGCGCACAAGCACCTCCTGAATATCGGCATCCACGCCGAGCGCCGCGACAGTCTCGTTGACCAGCGCAACAGCGGCTCGGGCGTGGGGGCAGTCTTCGGTGTAGAGGATGTCGATGTTCATTGCGGACTCCCGGATATGGGGTGAAGATTTATGGGTCTTATGGGTCGTATGGGTCGTATGGGATGATCCGAGGTGCTATCAAAGAACCTGCGAATTCACAGGCCCCAAGAGCCCCCTCGCGAGTATACACCAGAGCCTGAAGCCTACCCCCTCATCGCCTTCACCGCGTCAATCAAAGTGTCCAGCGACTCGCGACTCTGACGCGGATTGATTGGAAAGGTCACCAACCGTTCCGCCATGGTCTCCGCGACGGGGAACTGCCCGCGCGCGTAGCCCCGGTTCTGGAAGGCCGTGGACCAGTGAAGCGGAATGTAGTGGAAACCGATCTGGATCTGCTTCTCGTGACGCATGCGGTAGATGAAGTCTTCCTTGCTCAGGCCATAGACCGCTGGGTCGATCATGACGGGGTAAAGGTGAAACACGTGCTTGTGTTCGGGAAGCACCGTGGGCAGGGTGAGGCCCGGCACATCCTTCAGGCCTTCCGTGAGGCAGGCCGCGTTGTCGATGCGTCGCTGGTTCAGGGCGTCGGCCTTCTTCAACTGCTCCGTGCCCACGGCCGCCTGAATGTCGGTCATGCGGTAGTTGTAACCGCAGTCGTCAAAGTCCTGCCACCAGAACTTTTTATCCATGGGGAACTTCTCTGGATCCAGCGCGCAGTACTTGGTGTTGCCGCCGTGGACCCGCGTGCAATGGGAGCGGTAGAGGGATACGCGTTCGAAAATCTCCGGGTCATTGGTAACGACCATGCCGCCCTCGCCCAGCGTCGAAATGTTCTTCTGCTCGTGGAAACTGAAGCAGCCCGCCGCGCCCATGGAGCCCGCCATGCGGCCTTTGTACTGGCCGCCGATGGTGTGACAGGAGTCCTCCACCACCGGGATGCCGTGCTTGTTGGCGATGGCCAGAATGGCATCCATGTCCGCGCACTGGCCATAGAGGTGCACCGGGATGATCGCCTTCGTGTCCGGCGTGATAGCCGCTTCAAGTTGGGCAGGGTCGAGGTTATAGGTCACGGGATCCACGTCGACGAAGTCGATTTCGGCACCCAGTGTCACCGGGGCGGCCGCCGTGGCAATCCAGGTCATGGGCGTGGTGATCACGCGGTCGCCCGGCTTGATGCCCAGCCCGATCATGGAAAGAAATAGTGCGGCGGTACCGTTGCTCACGGCGCGGGCGTATTTCGTGCCGCAGTACTCCGCGAATTCCTTTTCAAAATCCACGCAGGCGTTGCCGCAGGTCGGCGCGTTGTCACGCAGCACGCGCAGGAGCGCCGCTTCTTCTTCGGGGCCGTACTGGCTGCCGAATTTTATGGTAAGTTCGTCGTTCATGGGGAAATCTCTGGGGCCGATGTTGTGGCGCAGGTTAGAATTCGGAAAGAGTAGAAGAGTTGAACCGCAAATTATCGCAAATTCACGCAAATTTCCAGGAGGTAACACTTTGGCCCCCTGAAGCCAGAAAACAATTTAACCACGAATGGACACGAATTCACACGAATAAAAAACTGGGATTCCGTTCATGAAATTAACCTTTTCGCAGCCAGGCATCCAGGAAACAAAGGAAACAATTAACCTCAGAGAACTCAAACTGCACAAAGGTGAACCTATTATCGTTCTATTTGAGTCCTTTGAGGTTAAATCTCATTTCACATCACCTCGAAGCACGTTAGTTGTCCTTCTTATTTGCGTTAATTTGCGAAAATTTGTGGTTTAACTCTTAAAAATCATATCCAGCGCCTCGTCCAGATCGCGCATGGGGGTCTTCAACGTTTCCTTCGCCAGGGCGTTATCGAGGGAGACGTTGTTGGGCCGGGGTGCGCGGCCTTCGAGGGCATTGGAGTTGATGGGAATAACCAGATCTTCGCTATAGCCCAGTTTGGTGGCGATGCGCTTGGCCATATCGAAGCGATTAAGGCAGGTCGAGCCCGCCAGATTGATGGTTCCGGTAAAGTCGTTCCCCGCGAGCTCCAGCAGGCTCTTCCCGAGGGCAATCACGTCCACAGGTGAGCGCACTTCGTTCTCCGGGATCTGAATCTCCTTGCCTTCCCGCAGGTTTTCCTCCATCTTCACGAGAAAGGAGTTGCCCGAACCCATGATCGGCATGCCGATGACCAGCGCCACGCGAACAATGACGGAATTTTCCAGGGCCTCGTGGGCGAGTACTTCAGCGGCCACTTTGGTTCGTCCGTAGAAATTCACCGGAGAAACGAGGGCATCTTCATTGTAGAAGCCGTCCACGCCGTCGAAGACATTGTCCGTGGAGCAGAAGAGAAAGCGCGCGCCATGCTCCGCCGCGAGGGCAGCCAATCGCCCGGTCGTTTCCGTGTTGACCAGCGCCGTCTCTTCCTGATTCGCCTCGGCGTAGTCGATATTGGCGATGGCCGCGATGTGGATGATGGCGTCGGGCTTGACCGCAGCGACGACTTCCGCCGTCTTGGCCTTATCGGCGAGATCAAAGGCGTGGTGCGTGACATTCACGGGCGCGCCGGACAAGGGGCTGCGGCTGCAGGCATGCATCGCCCACTCGGCGGGAGCATGATGCAGGACGCTTCCGCCGACAAACCCGCTGGCACCGGTTACGAGAATTTTCTTGTTCATCATCTAAAATCCCACTACTTGATAGGGTATGGCCGTTAGAAAGTTTGTAAGCGTTCACGGGATCACACAGGGACTGACGCGGACCCGTGTGACAGGGTAGCGGAAACACCGCCAATCTGAAGAAACACATCTCCGAGCGCTATTCACTGCAATGTCCGTGGCTGTCCCGTCGTGGCCCGAGTGCACTTTGGACCTTCAAGATGCCCGTATCGAGGGGCAGTGTCACGGACTGCGTAGGTGTTGCTGTATCGGACGCACCTCCCTGACGACAGGAC
>JBIJDL010000056.1:0-20432 GCA_044344195.1 Candidatus Hydrogenedentales bacterium | reverse complement strand
ATAGCTTCTCTTTTTGTCGGCATCACCGGGTTCAACTCCGTTCACTTGGGCGCGTCAGTCCCTATGTGCTCCCGTGAACAGTTATGAAAGATTCTCCTGGGCACTACATCGCCGGAGACACACAGCCGAGACGGCTGTGCCACATTCCTCGACTGGCCTATTCCTTGCTGGCCGCATTGCGCACATCGTTCCGCGTGTGGGTGCGCTTTACCTGCCAGCAAAGGACCACCATCAGCACCACGAACAACACTGCAACACTGAGCCCGAGCATGTTCACATTGCGGATCTGGTCCACCGGCTCGCGGCCTTCCATCAGGTACGGGATAATCAATTCCTGGGCGATCGGGCCGATACTACCGATCCCGTTGACCAGCCCCGCCACCGCGACGCCGTTGCGTTCACCCGCTACGGAAATTGCCGCAGCTCCGCACAACAAGGTGTCAGGACCGTAGAGCATGAAGCCTACAAGCCCAAAGCAAATCGCGAGCATAACGGGGCTTCCGCCATACTGAAGCACGGTAACATACCCCAGCACCATGCCGATGCCCATGATAAAGGTGATTCGTTCCCAGCGCCCTTTAAAGAGCCAGTCCAACGCGACGCCCGCTATGATCGCCCCGCCGAGACCCGCGAAATCGAGAATCCCCGAATAGTACGACGCCCGGTCCACTTCCATTCCCTGGATATAGAGAAAGGTGGGTAGCCAGGAATCAAGGGCGTAACGCAGAAATTTAATGCAGAAGTAGGCAATGCCCATCAGCGGCACAATGGGATTAAAGACGATCCGCAAGTAGTCGCGAAAGGAAACCTGCTCCTCGGTCGAAGCTTGAACGGCGTTGTCTTCGTCGCCTTCGCCGTGAGTGACGATGGGTTCCAGACCCACGTCTTCGGGTTTGTCCCGCTGCCAGAAGTAAACCATCCACCAGATGGCGAAGGCCGCAAGCGTACAGCCCCAGAATGCATAGGGAACCCCCATGCTTACGAGCAGCCAACCGGCCATTCCCTTGACGAGTATGTTGCCCAACAGATAGCTGGTCGACCAGATGCCCATGATGGTTCCGCGTTCTTTCTTGCGAAGCCATTCGGCAATTCCCCCGACCGCACCGGGCCAGCCAGCCGCCTGAACAAGCCCATTAAAAAACATGAAGACGATAAAGGTGGATACGGAATTGGTGAAGCCGAATGCCACGTTGATCGCGATAGACAGCCCCAAGCCCCCCAGCAATAGAGAGCGAGGACCATACTTTCTTCCGACAAAGCTGTTGACGAACTGGCCGATCATATAGGCGATGAGATAGGCCGTCCAGATGTACGCCACGTCGTGAACGCTGAACGCATACTCACCATTCGGGTCCATGAGGAGCGGTTTAGCCAGTCCAAAGACCTTCCGAACCAGATAAAACCCGGCGTAGGCCATATAGGTGGAAAGGAGAATCTTGATCCGCCAGATGTGTTGGTCGCGGCTCAGGGGTTGCAAATCAGCGGACACGGACTACTCCTCGGGTGATAGCGGTCTTCCGGTACGCGGGCCATTTTTGTGGCCAACATCTCCGCACCGGTGTACCTTGGGTTACTTCCTGGGTTGGAATCTTACACCCCGACAGTGAAGGTAGTGTTACGACCGGACGCTCCCCATCCGGCGGACGCGATATAGTACCGCTTGGGCACCGCCGCTGCAAGAACGCTACCAGCGGGGACGTTCAGCGATTGCGGAGGTATGGAGCGGGGGCATTGAGCCCCCGATTTGAGTAACATGACTGCCCGGACACAACGATGGTGTATCTGTCGCCGGTCGAATCTATAAAACAGGGGGCAGGAAAGCCCCCTCTCCATCCTTTCGCCAAATCTCAATCGATTGCAATGATTGCCCAGCGTCACCAACGCATTTGCTCGGCCCGCGACGGGTCGAGCGTTACCCGCAGAATGCTGGGGCGCATGGTGGCCTCGGCGATGACGTGGCCGCCGGGGTGGATCGCCAGAGAATGGCCAACGCGCACTTGTGGCCCTTCCACCCCGCAATGGTCCGCCCGTAACAGGTAGGCGCCGCAGAATTTCGCCAGCATCCGCATGCGCATGCGCCATTCGTCCAGGCACTCGTCGACCATGCAGTCGATGACCTCGGTCTTGCCATAGTTGGTCTTGGCCAGGCCATAGGAGGGCACCAGCACCAGATCGGGGCGTTGCTCCGCCATGGCGTTCTGGTTGGCCCGCTCGATGGTGTCCAGGCAAATCAAAATCCCCACCCGCCCGAAGGGCGTCTCCACTACGTTGATGGATTCGCCCGGCGTAAAGCCGCCGGTCAGGTCGCAGGAGGCCAGGGTAACCTTGCGATGCTTGTGAAGCAGGTCGCCTCCGGGTGCGAAGAGCAGGGCCGTGTTGTAGATGTGGTCTCCGTCACGCTCGATGGTGCCGCAGCACAAGTAAATTCCATGGCGCTGCGCCAGGCGTCCAAGTCGGTCACTGAAGGGGCCGGGAACCGCTTCGGCCAAGGGTCGAAAGTCGGACACCGTTGTGTAGGGGGTAAAGGGCGTCTCAGCAACGAGCACGAGGTCCGCACCAGTGGCGGCTTCGCCGATCAAGACTTCGAGGCGCGCGATGGCTTCGTCCTTGTCCGGCGGACAATCAAACTGAATGACGGCGGCTTCGAGTTTCTTTCGCAGCATGACTTTCGCGCTCCTAACCTATCGTGAGTCCGTCCAAAGCCTCGGCGAATCGGGCCTTCAGGTCGTCCAGCGGCTCCAGGCCGATGGACACGCGCACGAGCCAGCGGGATACCCCGTGGGTCTCGGCCCAGTCGAGCTCTTCAAAATGTGCAAGCAGGGTATAGGGACAGGCCAGCGAGAAGTTGTTCCCCAGACTCGGTCCCTTGGAGATTCGAAGCCGGTCATAAAATGGCGGCGCATTGACCGGGCCATTGTGCAGCACGATCGAAAACAAGCTGCCATAACCGCCCCCCGGCCGCTTCAGTTCATCGAAGGCCTCGCGCATGGTGTATTTCGGGTAGAAGACCGACTGGACGGCGGGCTGCTCCAAGAGCCAGTCGCACAGCGCTTCGGCAGTGGCGTTGGACTGAAACACGCGTGACTCGAAATCGCGTGAATTCCGCTCCAGCACGATGGCGTCGTCGTCCCAGAAAAGATCGTCAAAATTGCGGGCGGCCTCCGCGACAAAGGCCGCGCCGAAGGGACCCGCGCCGTGGACCGCCAAGCCCCCCGCCATCACGTCGCCCTCGCCGGAGAAGGCCTTCGTCAGACTGGTTACGACCATGTCGGCATGGGGGAATACATTCACATTGGCATAGGTGGCCGCCGTGTCGTCCACGATCAGCGGGACATCGAAGGCGTGGGCCAGCTTCGCCAGTTCGGACAGGCTGCAGCCCGCCAGCAGGGGATTCCCAGGAAATTCGCACACAATGGCCGAGATCGGCTGGGCGCTCAGGAGGGCACCAACCATGTCGAGGTCGTAATCCCCGACAAAGTGGCTTCCCGGTCCCGAGACCGTTTGCACTTTGAAGACATCCACATAGGGAAAACCGAGCTGTATGCTCTTGGCGCCTGGGCGGCGGTCCTGCACGAGGCGCATCGCCCGGCTCATGGCCGCCATACCGGAAGGATAGAGCCACACATGATCCGCGGGCTCCCCCAGAAAGACGCCGATGCGTTCGCGGATTATTTTCTTGGCTACAGCGCCACCCGGATCCGCTTCGCGCCCCTCAAGGGCGGCTTCGGCCCGGCGGGAACTGATGATCTTCCCAAAATGCTGCCAGAAGGCCTTTGCATCGCGGAAGCCCTCCTCGGGAAAAAAGACGCCATGAATCCGAGTCTCCGGGCAAAGTTCCCGACGCGCATCGGCCCAGCCGCGTTCCATGAGAAAGAGGACGCACCGATCCGCCGCCTCTTCTGAAGGAAAGGCAAAGCACCGCTCTCCGGCCCGTCCGTAGCGCTTTTCGAGGAGGGCAAACAGTTCGGCGACCTGGGGATGGAGCACGAAGCGGGGATAGCCCAATTGCATGGCGGAGACGATCTCCGGACGGCCTTCCTCGTAGCCCACGGCGTGATCCCAACAGGGCAGGGCCACGGAAGTCGCATGGGGGGAATCGGGCAGCGGTTTGCCCAGTTCATCAGCATTCCAGCAGGGATCTGTCAGCAGATTTCGACTCATCAAATGGAGGTACCCGTGAGGTAAGGGGTGCAATGTCCTACGTTGACCCGGCCATTCATGCACACATTGAACAGGTCTTCGGGCCGCACACCATAGCACAAGTGGCGCATGCACATGAAATCCGCCATCATGCCGGGAGGTCTAGGAAGCACAAGTGACATTTTTTGTCACTCTGGACCCGCCAAGGGCGAAAAAATGCGCAGCGCCGGAGTCCCCGTCTGTCCCAAATAGCCACAAAGCACTGAAATACAAGCACTTAACTTTATGGCACGCGGGGTGCTTAAACTGAGAAGGTCACAGGGCCGACAGATTTGAAGTGATACCCGCACGGGTCGGTGCGAATGCAAAAGGAGATGGGCATATGAACAGGAAAAACGGCTTTACCCTCATAGAAGTCATGATTGTCGTCGGTATCATCGCCATTATCGCGGCGATCGCCATTCCCAATCTGCTTCGCTCGCGAATCCAGACGAATGAATCGGCGGCAATACAGAACCTTCGCACCGTCATGGGAGCGCAGACGGCCTACAGCGCCACCAACTATGTCTTCGCGACCGATTTCAACGATCTGACCGGCGCCACGCCCTCATTTCTCGCCGGGGACTGGGACCCCGCCCGAGGCGGATACAACTTCGTCCTGGGAGGCGATATCGACAACTTCACCATCAACGCCAACGCCAAAGAGTATGGCGTGACGGGTAATCATGGTTTCTACACCGACTCCTCCGGCGTCATTCGCTTCGCCGTGATGGGCGATGCCGACGGCGCGGGAACGCCCATCGGCTAAAGTCCCAAACCCTGGCGATCGGTCGCGACTACTTCGGCCTGCGCCCCAGGACAAGCGTATACAGGATTCATACACTCGGCTGCGCGCGGAAAAAGCGGGAGCAGACGCATTGGGCAAGCCCCCCACTTCGGGGGGCTTCGTATTTCTCAGCCCATGCGCGTTTTTTCAATCGTCTCCGGCCATCGGGTACACTCCTGTCCTGGCAACCCGAAAGCAGCGAGGCAACGAGTCGTGGGCGAGTCTGATCTGAAAGTTTCTTCCACCCAGGTCATGGGTGAAATACCTGCACCTGAGCTCCCCTGGCGGCCTCCCGTACCGCCCCACCCCATTCCAGGTATCGGCCTCATCGGCTGCGGGGGCATCACCGCCTACCACCTCGACGCTTACCGCGACGCCGGTATTCCCGTCCTCGCTTTTTGCGACATCAGCGTGGAGAGCGCGTCGAAGCGACGCGATGCCTATAACCCTGAGGGCGATGTATACACCGACTTCAACCTGCTGCTGGAGCATCCCGGTATTGAGGTGGTGGATATCGCGACCCACGTGGATATCCGGGGCGCGATGATCGAGGCCGCGCTCCGCGCAGGGAAGCATGTGCTGAGCCAGAAGCCCTTCACGCTGGATCTGGCGGAGGGCGAACGGCTCATCACACTGGCGGAAGAGCGGAATCTCAAGCTTGGCGTGAACCAGAACGGCCGCTGGGCGCCTCACTTCAGCTACATGCGACAGTCGATTGCGGCGGGAATCATCGGCGAGGTCAATGCCGTCCATCTGGCGGTACACTGGGATCACACGTGGACAGAGTCGACCATTTTTAACGATATCCCCCACCTCATCCTTTACGATTTTGCCATTCACTGGTTCGACATGCTGACCTGCTTCATGGGCGATGCCACCCCCACGCGCGTCTTTGCTTCGGAAGCGCGGACGCTCAGCCAGACCAACAAGCCGCCTATGCTGGGTCAAGTCATCGTGGAGTACCCGAATGCCCAGGCCACGTTGATCTTCGACGCGGCGACGAAATTCGGCGCAGCGGACCACAGCTATGTCACGGGCTCGATGGGCACCCTGGAGAGTGCCGGGCCGGATCTGAGTCACCAGACCGTAACCCTGTACAACGAGCATGGTATCGCGCGCCCCGCCCTGACCGGCGAGTGGTTCAAGAATGGCTTCGAAGGCTCCATGGCGGAGTTGCTGTGCGCCATCGCGGAGCAGCGCGAGCCCAGTAACAGCGCGCGAAACAATCTGCAGAGCCTCGCGCTGTGCTTCGCGGCCATCGAAAGCGCCCGCACTCACCAGCCCCAGATCCCAGGAACGATCCGGCGTATGCCGCACTGATATCGACGCAATGGAGCAGCACCATGATTCAAGTTGGCATTCTTAACGCTTATTTTCCCTACACGCTGGAAGAGAGCGCGCGACGCATCCGCGAACTGGGCTTCAATACCGTCCAGCTTGACCTGGTCTTTAAGGATATGGCGTTAGGCGTGGACGACATCAACGCGGCCAAGTGTAAGACGATTCGCGATACCTTCCGCCGCCACAACCTGCCCATCTGCTGCATCTCGGGCTACACCAATCTGGTCCATCCCGATCCGGACAAGCGCAAGGCGAATCTGGCCATGCTAAAGCAAATCATCCGCCATGCGGGCGAACTGGGCACGCCCTATGTCATCAGCGAGACGGGAACCTTCGACCCCGACAGCGACTGGGTCCATCACCCAAAGAACAAGACACGTGGGGGCTATGAAGAGTGCCGCGACGTGATTGGGGACATCGTCCAGTGCGCCCGCGAACACGGCGCGCGCTTTCTCATCGAGACCTACGTGAACAACGTCATCGGATCGATTGAAGAGACGCTGCGACTTTTTGCGGACATCAACGATCCGACGCTCGGGCTGTTGATGGATCCGACCAACTACTTTGAGATGCATAACATCGACCAGATGGACCAGCAGTTGAACGCCATCTTCGATGCGCTATCGGACAAGATCGTCATCGCCCATGCGAAGGACGTGCGCAAGGCTGCGAAGCACCAGGGCGTCGTCCTCTCCAGCATCGATGCGGGCGAAGGGCACGCCCTGCAGGGGGTCGGCATGATTGAGTTGCCGCCGCCGGGTCTGGGCGTGCTGAACTACGATCTCTATCTGACGCGACTCGCCCAGCGGCACCCTAACATCCCCATTATCATTGAGCACTTGGATGAATCGGATGTGCCCCGTGCAAAGGAGTTTGTGGATGGACGGCTCCTGGCGAATGGGGTGTAAAATGGATATGGCAATTTGGCAGTTACTGACTGCCGTTTTAATGTGTGACACGTCTCAGGATGGTTGAAGGCGATGGCGACGTCATTTAACGCGACGACGGGTGCCACCTCAATCGAGCAACGCTCGTTTGGGTGCCTTGAGCGCCGAGCGCCCGAATGATGAAGGGCCTTTTGTGCTTGCTTGTTTATTGCGTAGAAATCCAATGCCTGGAAGAATCCACGAGCCGAGTCTCGGTATCCATACTTGAAAGCCGTGCCCGCCCCTCAGCGCACCCAAACGAGCGTTGCTCGATTGAGGTGGCACCCAGAGGAGCCCGTACAACATTCGCCCCACCGCCCATCAGGTGAATTTTCCCCCCATGTTGTGTACACTGTAACTATCGAGTATTGGCAACACGTCAGGCGGGTATTAGCATGTCTTTGAAGTCTTTCGCACGCGCCCTCTTCATCGGGGCGCTCACTTTTGGAGCCTTGGCCCACGGCGAGGAAATGAGAGCTCCGGCATCCCACCAGGACCTCGAGTTTTTCGAATCCAAGGTACGCCCAGTGCTGAGCCAGTACTGCTACGAGTGCCACGGTGACGAAGCCCAGAAGGGCGGCCTTCGGCTGGATCACATCCAGACCATTCTCGCCGGCGGCGACTCGGGCCCCGCGCTGGTTGCCGGTGCCCCGGCCGACAGTCGCATCGGAATTGCCGTTTCCTACGACAACGTCGACCTTCAAATGCCGCCGAAGGGCATTCTCCCGCAGGAGGCACGGGATGCCCTCGCCGAGTGGATTACGCGCGGTGCCCCCTGGCCGGACGAGTCCCTTCCCGCGACCACGGGGAAGGTGGAAGGCTTCGATCTCGAAAAGCGACGCAACGAGCACTGGGCCTGGCAACCGATAACCGACCCCGCACCGCCCGTCGTGAAAGACGCGCGATTTGCGCAGCATCCCGTGGATCAGTTCCTTCAGGCGAAGCGCGAGGAAAAAGGGCTCGCCGCCGCACCCGAGGCGGATCGCCGCGTGTTGGCCCGTCGGGCCACCTTCGCGTTGACCGGCCTCCCCCCCGCGCCCGAGACGGTCAATGCCTTCACCAACGACGCCGCCCCCGAAGCCTACAGCCGCCTGCTGGATCACTTGCTGGCGCAACCGGCCTTCGGCGAACGCTGGGCGCGGCACTGGTTCGATCTGGTCCGCTATGCGGAGACCCACGGGCATGAGGGCGACTACCCCATACGCCATTCGTGGCCCTACCGTGACTATGTCATCCGCGCGCTGAATGAGGATGTGCCCTACAACCAGTTCGTGCAGGAGCACATCGCGGGGGACCTCCTCCCCGAGCCCCGGGCAAACTCCCAGGACGGCTACAATGAATCCGTGCTCGCGACGGGATTCTGGTACATGCACCAGGCGACCCACGCGCCGGTCGACGTGAAGCGCGATCAGGCGGACCGCATCGACAACCAGCTCGACGTCATGTCCAAGACATTTCTGGGGATGACGGTCTCCTGCAGCCGCTGCCACGACCACAAGTTCGACGCCATTCCCGCGCGCGATTACTATGCCATGGCGGGCCACCTCTATAGCGCTCGCCAGTCCATCGCCTTTCTCGATCCAGGCGATCGAATCAAAACCGGTATCGCGGCCCATCAAGCCCTGGCGGCTGAATCTATTGCCAAGACGGCGGAAGCCATCGTGGCCACCCCCGCTCTGGACGATGGATCCGTAGCACCTTATCTGCACGCCGCAGCCAAGGTGCTCTTGAATCATCCGAAGCCCACCGATGGCGTGCCCATGAAAATTCCGGCGGACGACAAGAATCCTGAGCCCCGCAAGGCCGTGGGCCGCACCGTGGGCGCGGTCGCCGCCGAAATGCAGCTCGACCCCGCGCGTCTCGAAGGTTGGGTAGCGGCCCTCTCGGAACCCGGCGTGGAAAAGCCCGCACACCCGCTCCATGCCTGGATGCGCCTTTCGCACGAATTGCGCGTGCTCAATACGCGCCAGTTCCTGGAGTCCGCCCACGCCGCCACACAGGTTACCGTCGCGCCCGCGTCGGATACATCCAACGTGACCTTTGCCCATTTCAATGGGGACACCTTTGATGGCTGGTTTCCCTCGGGCGATGCCTTTGGCCAGGCTCCCTCGGGAGCTCGCGCCTGGACAACGACGGGCGGTGTGCCTACTCCTGTTCCGGCGGGCACCGCCCACAGCGGCCTCATCGCCGACCGACTCCAGGGCATCCTCCGCTCGCCGAGCTTCACGATCGACAGCGATTACATCCACTTTCGCGTCGCCGCGCGCCATACCCGCCTGCGCCTCGTGGTGGATGGCTACCAGTTGCGGACGGATAATGGTCTAATCTTCGAAGACACCATGATCGATCTCGAAGATACGCGCGGGGCCTTTACTTGGCGCACTATGGGCAAACAGGTGGGCAAGTACCGGGGGTGCACCGCCTATATAGAGATTACGGACGAGAGCGACGGCTACATCGCCGTGGACGAGATTGTGTTCAGCAACAATCCAGAGCCCCCCGCCGAACCGGCACTGAGCTTCGCAGCGCTGCTGTCGGAGGCGGACGCCAAGACCGCGTGGATGAATGAACTCGCGCAAAACTACGAGACCGCGTTCAAGAACGCCTGGGCGGCGGGCCATTCTACGCTGGAGGCCCTCAGCGCTGATCCCTATGCGGCACTCCTTCTCCGTCACGGCCTCTGGTGGAGCGGCGATCGAACCTCCGATCGTGATGCCATCCGCACAGCCCTGTTCGAATCCGAAGGACGCATCGCGGAACCATTCAAAGCCGTGGCCATTACCAATGGCTCGCCCGACGATGCCGAGTACTTCATTCGTGGAGACCATAAGAATCCGAGTGGCACGGTGCCGCGAGGATTTCTGGCCGCGCTGGACGATCGGGTTGACCCCGCAGCCCCGGACCGGCTGTCCCTTGCGAGAAAGATGGCCGACCCGCGCAATCCCCTGACATCACGGGTGTATGTCAACCGCGTCTGGCACCATCTTTTCGGACGTGGCATTGTGGCTTCGGTGGACAACTTCGGCAAGCTCGGCCAGCCCCCCACCCACCCCGAACTGCTCGATTTTCTCGCGACGCGCTTCATGGAAAACGGCTGGTCCACCAAGTGGCTAATCAAGTACCTGATGGAGACCGAGACCTACCGCATGAGCAGCGTTCCCTTTTCCCCCGAGACGGAAACGCTCGACCCGGCGGATTTCTATCTGCACCGCATGCGCGTGCAGCGTCTGGAAGGCGAGGCCATCCGCGACACCCTGCTGGCCCTCGGCGGTAACATGGACGCGACGATGTACGGACCCTCGGTGCAGGCCTACGTGCCTCCCTTCGAACAGAACCGCCGCAGTCCGGCGTCGGGGCCGATGGACGGCAACCGCCGCCGCACGGTCTACCTCGAAGTTCGGCGCAACCACCTCCTCCCCATGATCACGGCCTTTGACGCGCCCGTGCCGGACACGACTATCGGCGCACGAACCGTCTCCAATCTGCCGGCGCAGGCGCTGATCATGATGAACGATCCCTTCGTGGTGTCCCAGGCGGAGGTCTGGAGCCAGCGCGCGCTTGCAAGCCAGCCCTCCAGCTTCGAGACACTCGCGGAGCAACTTTACCAAGCGGCGCTGGCCCGATCACCCCGAGACGACGAGCGGGGCGCGTTGACCGAATTCGTACAATCACAGGCCGCGCTCTATGGCATCGCCGAGGGGGATGCGTGGAAGGACCAGCGGGTGTCGACCGACTTGTGTCACACGATTTTCATGCTCAAAGAATTTATTTACATCGGCTGAGGCCCAGGAATATCCCCATGAATGACAAACGCGAAAATGGATGCGCCTGCCGGCAACACGTCAGCCCCGCGCCCCTGACCCGCCGCGACATGCTCCTGCGTTGCGCCAACGGCTTCGGCGCCATCGCTCTGTCGTCCCTGATGGGTGACAAGGCCTACGGAGCAGTCGAGCGCGGCGGCGTCTCACCGGTCGCACCTCACTATCGTGCTCGGGCAAAGAACGTTATCTTTCTCTATATGGACGGCGGGGTTTCTCAGGTGGACAGCTTCGACCCGAAGCCCCGGCTCACCGCGGAGAATGGCAAGCCGTTCTCCATGACCATGGAGCCGACCCAGTTCGACAACAACGGCTCCACGCTGGGCAGTCCCTGGGCCTTCAAGCAGTATGGTCAAAGCGGTGCGCCGGTCTCCGATCTTTTTCCTTATGTCGGCGCATGCGTGGACGATCTGGCCATCATCCGTTCCATGGTCTCCAGTTTCTCCGAACACAACCAGGCGAACTACTTCCTCCACACGGGCCATGGCCTCGTGGGGCGACCCTCCATGGGTGCCTGGACCCTCTATGGACTCGGCACAGAGAACCAGAACCTGCCGGGCTTTGTGGTGCTGAATGGCGGCCTTATCCCTTCCGGTGGCGTGGACAATTTCGGCGCCGGCTTCCTCCCCGCCGCGTATCAGGCGTCCCTTTTCAAGGCGCAGGCCTATCCCCTGGCGAATATCGCCCCGGCTGAATCCGTGCCGGGGGCCCAGCAGGCGCGCCTTAGCCTCCTGAATCAGCTCGACAGTGCGTCCCTTGCCGTACGCGGCCACCATGACTCCCTGGAAGCGGCCATCGCCAACTATGAACTGGCCTATCGCATGCAGACGGCGGTGCCCGACATGGTGGACCTCAAGGGCGAGTCTGACGCGACCAAGCGCCTCTACGGCATGGAGGCGGATTACGAACACACCCGCGCCTATGGTCTGCAATGCCTCATTGCGCGTCGGCTGATCGAGCGGGGCGTGCGCTTTGTGGAATTGACCTGCCCCCCCATCGACGGGCAGGACCGCTGGGACGCCCACGGTGATCTGGTAAGCAATCACAGCCTCAATTCCCTCGCCGTGGACCAGCCCATTGCGGGGCTCCTGAAGGATCTGAAGTGCCGCGGACTACTGGACGAGACCCTTGTCATCTGGGCGGGCGAATTCGGTCGCACACCTTTTGCGCAAGGGACCGTAGGCCGGGATCACAACCCCTTCGGCTTCACGATCTGGATGGCGGGCGGTGGTGTGAAACCGGGCGTTATTTATGGCGCCACGGACGAGTTTGGCTACAAGGCGATCGAGAACAAAGTGGAGATTCACGATCTCCACGCCACGATTCTTCATCTGCTCGGCTTCGATCACACGAAACTTACCTATCCCTACAGCGGGAGAGACATGCGCCTGACCGACGTGCACGGGCACATTGTGCATGATATTTTGGCATAACGTTATGGAGCGGGGGCTTTCCACCCCCGAAGCGCAACGCAGATGCGATGCACCGAAAACCGGGGGCTGGAAAGCCCCCGCTCCATAGTTCTGAAAATTTTTCCCAGACACCGGGCGTAATCTAACATCACTGGAGAGCACTGAATGACCACCAACGGACAACACCCTTTTTCCCTGGCAGGCAAGGTTGCCTGGATTACCGGCTCCAGCACGGGCCTGGGCAAGGTGATGGCCATGCAACTGGGCGCGGCGGGCGCGAAGGTTGCCTTGAACTACAGCAACAATGAAGCGCGCGCCACCGAGACTTTCAAGCAGTTTCAGGATGCGGGCCACGAAGGCATCATGCTGCGCGGCAGCGTCATCGTGGAAGCGGAAGTCAACCGCATGCACCAGGAGATCGTGGATACGCTGGGGCCAGTAGATATTCTGGTGGTGAACGCCACGCCCGATCAGCCCCAGATGCCCATCGAAGAGTATACTTGGGAGTTCTACCAGTCCATGCTGGACTTCTTCGTGAAGAGCCCCTACCTCCTCACTCGGGCGGTGCTGCCGGGTATGAAGTCACGAAAGAAAGGCCGCATTATCAATATAGGTTCCGAGGTCTTCACCCGGGGGGTTCCCAACTTCACCGCCTATTGCGCGGCCAAGGGCGGCCAGACCGGCTTCAACCGGAGCCTCGCCAACGAGCTTGCCCCCTGGGGCATCACGGTGAACATTATCTCGCCCGGCTGGATCCGGGTGGAGCGTCATGAGAAGGATTCGCAGGAGCTCAAGGACGGCTACCTGGCTGGCCTGCCCATGAAGCGCTGGGGCGTGCCGAAGGAAATAGCAGATACGGTGCTCTTTCTTTCGAGCGACGAAGCCTCCTACATTTCGGGCCAGAACATTGCCGTGAACGGGGCGCATACGCTGGGTTGATTTTTCTTTGACGCGGGGCCGCCTCATTGCATGTGAGGCGGCCTTCGCTTTTTTATAGGACGGATTGGACCGATAGGACCGATGCAAAATCCGTCCTATTGCGGCCCTTTGCCTTTCCAAGCCACCCTTGTTATAGTGGCGGCGGCTCACTTGCCCCCTTCAGCTACCGCGTAACAGGCAGGAAAAACGATGGTCCTCTCTTTTCCCATATCGGCGAGCGCCACATTGGCGGTCTGCACCGCGCTGCTTTTCGCTTCCAGCGCCCCCGCGCAGACCGATCGCCTCCCTGATCTTATCGTTGACCCCCAACGCATGGACAACAACATGCTGGACGCCAACCACCAGCCGGGCCGGGTGCTTTTTCGCTTTGATTCTTCCCTGCCCAATATTGGCACCGGCGATTTCCTGCTGGAAGCAACGGGCGAGGACCTGGGCGATGGGCGGCAGCCGGTAAATCAACGTATACAGCAGACGGGTGGGCCCGGCTACCTCCGCGATGCGGGCGGCTTCGTCTACAATCCCGCCATCAGCATGATGGAGGCGGAGAGCTGGGTGGCCTATCGTCTCCGCGAAATTACCGATGGCGATGCAGTGGGCGAGATCGTGGCCACGGGCACGAAACCCGCCGTGCGCATCACCAGTTCCGCACCCTATGATCGCAGTCTGCCCGGCGCGCCCGTCTTCGGGTTTCAGGCGAACGATGGAAATCACGCTATCTCCATCGGCTGGACGGATATCTATCCCCGCTTCCTGGAGAAACAGTGGATTGACGTCACCAATGTGCCCTCCGGCTCTTACTGGCTGGAGATTGAGGTGGACGCCGCCAACCACATTCTGGAATCGGACGAGACCAATAACTTTGGTCGCCTGCAGGTTACGCTGGATATACCCGAGCCTCTTTGCGACGACGACAGCGCGCATGTGGGCGAAACGGGCCCTTTCACGACGAGTCAGCACGGCGTAGCGGGCACGGCGACGGTCGTCAACAACTGTACGCTGCGATTGGAAAACTTCTCCTACGATGGCGAAGGCGGCGATGTCCGCATCCTCGGATTCCCCGACACGGCATTGGAGGGTGGTATCGATCTTTACGGATCCGATATCCGACGGGAGGGCGGCTACGAAAATGCGACCATCGACGTTCACCTTCCACTCGATCTTACTTTCGATGATGTTCGTATCGTCAGCATATGGGATGTCGAAACCGAAAGCAGCTTCGGCGAGGCTGTACTTGCCCTGCCTGCCGAAGGCGAGGGCGAAGGCGAGGGTGAAGGCGAGGGTGAAGGTGAGGGCGAAGGTGAAGGTGAAGGTGAAGGTGAAGGCGAACCAGATCCGGTCGAACAGGCAACAATCCTCCTCGACTCTTTCGACGACTTGGATCTGAACAGCGACGGTCAGTTGAGCTTCGCCGAGGCGAGCGCCGCGTTTTCTGCGTTCAGCATAGGCGAGTTCGAGATGATTGACGGGAATGGCGACGGCGAACTCAGCGAGGCGGAACTGAATGCGATTATCGATGGTGACGGAACTGGCTGCCTGCTCAGGGGCAAGTCCGTATGGCGTTATAGTCTCGGGGACCTGTTGCTACTGGGAATGGTTTTGCTGGGCCTTGGGGCGCTACAGGGAATGCCTCACCGGCCTCGTTAGGCTCACGGCTCCTCCCCCACCATCACCGCGCGACTGCGCACGCTGAGCACCGGTTTTCCCGCCACACCAAAATCGCCGGTGAACCGGAGCCAGGAATCCTGCTGGTCACTGCCGGACGGGATGGTCAGGTCCAGCGCCAGGTCCTGACTCGACATGGGCTCCAGGGCAAGCTCCCAGATGCGCGCCGACAGCGCTTCCCCCGTTGACTGAAATACCATTTGCAGGGCCCCGGATGCTTTTGCTTCGCTCAGATTGTAGACCGTCAAGTTTCCCTTCACTTCGGTGCCGGGCGCAAATTCATAGGCCGCTTCCTGCGTCCACTCCACGGTGCGAACAACCGGCTCGATGCCCGGCACATCGAATTGCAGCACGATGGGCGACGCCTCTCCCGTCCGCCGAGTTTCCCCCGCGACACTTCGCAACTTCAGCGCGTCGCTTGAGCCCGCTGGGAGCACGAGAAACACCGGAGCGGCACCCAGTTCCGCGGGGACGCGGGACTCCAGAGGTCGACCAAGATAGTCGAGTGCGGCCTCGACCTGAAGAGACTCCGAAATAGGCCACGGCGCGCTCATTCTGCCCCGCTCCGGCCAGTCGAACTCGCCCTCACACCAGGCCACGAGGACATCGCGCTCAACACCATCGGGACGGGCGCGGAAGGCATAAACGTGCACCTCAGGTTTCTCTGGAACTTCGTAACGTCCCAGGCAGCGCCCATCCGCCAGCAGCCGACCGAGCGTGGCCAACGCCACATAACCGGGACGGGGCGTGTGGTCTGCCCGGAGGAGGCCAAACTGGACGCGGTTCTCCCCTTCCATATAGTGTCCCAGGATAAAGTGAAAGTGGCGAGTCGCTCCAGAGAAAAGACTTCGGACATAGGACTGGGTCACAAACTCCGCCTTGCGACGGTCCATTTCTGGTGTGAAATCGCCTGTTGCTGAGGCTGGGTCGGCGTTCATTCCCCGGTCCCCCTCGGTAACCCAGATGGGTCGGCCGCTCGCCGCATTGCGCGAATCTGCCCAATACCCTTCAAATCCATGGGGCCAGTCGTAGGAGTGGATGCTGTAGATATCGAAATAGGGCCAGGTTTCATTCCGCAGGAGGTCTTCGACCTGCGTGGCGCGGTTGATGCCGCCCAGCGGGTTCCAACAGACCGTAAGCGCGGGATCGCCTGCTTTGAAACCCAGCCAGGCCGCCTTCTGAAGGGCACACAGCTCATCCATCGTAAAGCCGCCGAAATTCGCGGCGTTGCCTTCATTCCACGGCTCCCAGGCCTGCACGCGCCCGTGAAATCGCTCCGCCATCCCCTTGCAGAAGGCGTACAGCTTCAGCAGGTCGGTGCGGGGGCGCTCCGAGCCTGACTGCGGAATCAAGGCCCAATGGGGTCGCGTATGGAAGACCTGGAGTATCTTGAGGCCCGAGGCCGCTTGGATATCGGCGCTGTCGTCGTACTTCGTATGGGGCAGGAATTGACCCGACGCTTCCTGGATCTCGCGCCAGTGAATTCGGTCGCGAACCCAGCCCACACCGGCCCGACGCGCCAGATCGGACATCAGGGGCCAGTCGCCCTGGTCCTTCGCGCCGAGCCACGCCAGCGCCACGTCGAGTGCAATCGGCGAATCCTTCGCAGGGGGGGCGGCCATGGCTTCGATGACGGCGGCGGTGGTGAATCCGAGCAGTACCTCTTCCTGCGAGCGAAACTCGATGCGATACCAGCCCACAGGCAACGCCCCCAGATCGGCGATCGACCCGCTCGCGGGAAGTTCGGAAAGCGTTTCCAAACGTTCATTCAGAAGTCGTAGCGAATGGGCGGGTGCGGAAAGGCCATCGGGAAGAGGGAAAACCACAGACTCGCTTCGAATAAAAACGTGGGCATCCGCGCCGACATCGGGCTCGACACTCCGGGTGCGCAGGCAGGTGGCCGCACTTAGCACAGCGAGGGTGATGATGAATAAGCGACCGGCAGGGGTGGTCAACATGGGCGGGGTACCTCCATGGGCAATACAGGCCACTCCCCCGAGTCGGCCTGCGCACTGAAGAATACCCTAGCACCACGGAGCATGTCCGCGCCACAACGAACTACTCAAGCCTATGGCTTACTCCGCCCCATCTTTCACACCCACCTTCGCCGCCCAGGCCTCGTAGAGCCTTTGGAGTTCCGCAGCCTTCTCCGGCAACTCCGCAACGCGATTCTTCATCTCACTTCGATCTTCGCGGAGGTTGTACAACTCCCACGCGGTTCCCTTGGCGGCCACCAGTTTCCAGTCCCCCTGGCGCACCGCGCGATTGCCCATATGCTCCCAGTACAGCGTCCGGTCACCGACCAGGCCCTCGCCCCGAAAAACGGGTGCCAGACTGCGGCCTTGCATCGGGAGGACAGCATGGCCTTTTGAAGTTTGAGGATAAGTCGCTCCGGCGAGTTCGACGATCGTCGCCATGATGTCCACGATATGTCCCGGCTGCGGCGTGAGGCCGCCGCGTGAAGGGATGCCAGCGGGCCACCGCGCGATCAGGGGCGTCGAAATCCCCCCTTCGTGGGTCCAGTGTTTATACATGCGGAAGGGGGTGTTGCTCGCGCTCGCCCAAGAGCGGCCATAGCTCATGTAGCTGTCCACACCCCCGGCAGGCTGGCCATTCTTCCGGTTGTCGAAGCCGAGTGCTCCGCCCTCATGGCAGCCGCCATTGTCGGACAAGAATAGAACCAGTGTATTGTCCCCTTTTCCCGTCTCGTTCAGCGCCGCCATCACCCGACCGATTCCCTGGTCCATGCGGTCAATCTGCGCCGCGTACACCGCCATGCGGCGATCCATATCGGCCTTGTATTCCACGGATTCCCAGTCGACCGTCTCGCCATCGCGCGGGGACAAGGCCCAGGCCGGATCGATGAGCCCCATTTCTATCATGCGCTCGTAGCGGGCCTTCCGAAGGGTGTCCCAGCCTTCCGAATACTTGCCCAGGTAGCGCTTAATATCGTCTTCCAATGCGTTCAAGGGCCAGTGGGGCGCGGTATAGGCCACGTAAAGAAAGAAAGGATTATCTTTGCCACCGTACTCCTTCAGATAGGCCACGGCGTTGTCCGTAATCGCGTCGGTGAGATACCAGTCCTTGTTTGGCGGATCATGGGGCTCGCCGTCGATGGCGAACTTGCGCACTTCGCCCGGATTCTTCACCTGCTTGATATCGAAGTAGTTCATCGCACCGCCAATGAGGCCGTAGTAGCGGTCGAAACCCCGGTCCACCGGCCAGTGGGGCCTATCCTCGCCCACGTGCCACTTGCCCGACATGAGCGTGGTGTAGCCCGCATCCTTCAGGACTTCCGCAATCGTCACGCACTGGTCGCTCAGGTAGCCCTGATACGGGCCGGGACCCGTCTTGCTGTTGACCATGCCGCCCATGCCCGCCTGATGGGGATAAAGCCCGCTGAGCAAAGAAGCGCGCGTGGGACAGCAGCGCGCAGCGTTGTAGAACTGCGTGAATCGAAGCCCTTCCGAAGCTAGCTTGTCCAGGTTGGGCGTGCGGATTTCACCGCCATAAGCTCCGACGTCCGAGTAGCCCATGTCGTCCGCCATGATCAGGACGATGTTCGGGCGCGGTGCGACTGTGGCTGTGGCGGAAAGGGACGTCAGTACAAGCGCGGCGAATATAGCGAGTTTTTTCAACGGTATGCTCCACGGCGGATGCCCGCCCTACAAGTTAGCGGTTGTGTCCTTTGGACAAAGTGGACGGTGTGGACATGGTGGACAATATGCACAAGATACATTGCATGCCCCTCTAAGCCGCCCACTCGGTCCACTCCGTCCACCTGATCCACTCAGTCCACGTTGTCCATTCGACCTCACTTCGCCGAATCCGGCTCAGGGAACGTCCTGACCTCGCTGAAGCGCGGATAGCCTTCAAAAATTTCGCCATCCCCTGTGGCACGGGGATCGCCTGTCTGTTTGAGATAGGCGTCCAACTTAGCCGAGAGTTCTCGCTTCACCTTCGCGAGATCGGGATGTGCGACGAGGTTCACCAGGCAATCGGGATCATCCTTGATCGCGAATAGTTCCTCGGCAGGGCGCTTCCCCACGGCGAGATCCAGGTACTTTCGAATCGAAGGATCGTTATACCCTTCCACGAGGTACGTCAGCGAGGGGCCCGCGTCGATGTCATGGTAGGCGCTGTGCATCGGGCCGAGTTGGCTCAGATCATCCGGCTTCTTTCCCGTCCCGTATTTCTGCGGGTCCCCGGCGGGCCAGCGGTCCGGGTGGTAATTCCGCACGTAGAGATAGTCCGCCGTTCGGATGCCCCGCTGGGGGTAGCCCCAATTGTTGTAACGCGAGGAAGAGTGTCGCTCCCGCGCGCTGAAGACCGCATCGCGCGATGGCTCGACCACGCCAGACTTTCCCCCTGTGAGCAGTGCCAGCATGCTCTTGCCAACCATGGGTGGAGCGTCGCCCGTTGCGCCGGGGTGTGTTACGCCCGCCGCCTCCAGCAGGGTCGGCGCCAGATCCGTAAGGCTGATCAGGTCGTTGCTCGTGCGACCGCCGGGCACCTTCGCGCCCCAGCGAATCGCCAGCGGCATGCGGATGCCCGCCTCATACACATTGGCTTTGGCGCGCGGAAAGGACATGCCGTTGTCGGCCGTCACAATGATGATCGTGTTGTCCAGCTCTCCCGCCTCTTCCAGAATCTCCACCATCCGGCCCAGGTGCGCGTCGAACCATTCAATCTCCGTGCAATAGTCCAGCAGATCGCTTCGAATTTCAGGCGAGTCGGGCAGGAAGCCCGGAACGGTGGCATCCTCCAGCCGCTTGCCCTGCTCCAGGCCGATGCCCTTCTTGTACGTGCGGTGAGGCTCCTTGCCGCCGTACCAGAAGCAGAAGGGCTGCCCCGGCTTTCGCGCGCTCAGAAAGTCGCCGAAGTTCGCCGCATAGTCATTCGAATTAATCCCCTCGGGCGAGGACATCGTCTTTTCGGCAAACTCCGGACCCGCCGGATTTCGTGTGCGGCCCGAGGCCTTGAAATCGCCCGGACCCCACCCCTTACCGGTAAAACCCACAATGTAGCCGGCGGATTCGAGGAGGTCGGGATAGGTCACATATTTACTGGAGAAACTGCTGGCATGGGTTCCCGCCTCCTCCAGTTGCCAGCAATAGCGTCCGGTCAGCAGGGCCGCTCGCGAAGGGCTACACCCGGGCGAGGAAGTGACCGCGTGGGTGAAGTAGACACCTTCATTCGCAATGCGATCAAAGGCGGGCGTCTGGATGGCGGCATAGCCCGCCTTGGAGGTGTGGTAGAAGGACTGGTCGTCGGAAATGGCCAGGAGAATGTTCGGGTGCTCAGCTGCGAACACCCATGGGCTCAATACGAGCAGAAACAGCAGACTCAGAACGGAAAAAGAACGACA
>JBIJDL010000622.1:0-3630 GCA_044344195.1 Candidatus Hydrogenedentales bacterium | reverse complement strand
TTCAAGTAGCTGTCACGCAGATCGAGATCGCGCAGGGTGAGGAGTACCTGGGCCGTGTGGAGCCCCTCGCCGTACGTCATGAAGAGGGTTTCATAATAGTGCATGAGGGTGGCCTGACCGACGGCCGCGACGGCCTGCTTGTCGGGGAGGGCCGAGGGGCGCTCGGTCATCTTGAGGGTGTTCATGCCGCAGCCTATGGCACCGGAACTCACGATGAGCACGTTGATCCGGTGGTCTTTCTTGAGCGCGCAGATTTCCTTGACGACCGACTCCATCACATGGCCTTCGAAGGCGCGCCGCCCGCTCAGAAGGCTGGTTCCGATCTTGATGACGAGAGTTTCCAGAGCGTCGGGATCAAATTTCATAGGAGTCGGTGTTTCTCAGGGCCAATATATCAGGTCGCTGCGGGCGATAGTATGGCCCTTAGTCCGGGTGATACTCAAGTTCCAAATCACCGATGAAGATGGACTGGCCTTCTTCCGCGCCTAGCCGTTTCAGCGCCCGGAAGATCCCCATCTTTTCCAGCACTTTCTGGAGATGTTCCGCACCCTCTGGATTGCCGAAGTCGGTCATGCGCACGGCGCGGATCGGGCGCTCGCCTTCGATGCGAAAGCCCCCCGGAATGCGTACCACGTCATAGGGCGCTTCATAGGTATATTCCCGCTCGGGCTCCGGCGGCTTTTCGCCTTCGAGCTCGGCCTTGCGCGCCACCTCCACCTCGGTCCACAGGTGCTCCAGGAGCGCCGGAACGCCGTCGCCCGTGGCGCCGGAAACCAGGTGCGCATTGGGGAAGGCGTCCTTCAGGGATTCGAAGCGCTCGCGGTTCTCGGTCACGTCGGACTTGTTCAGCGCATAGACCGCCGGACGGGTCTCGAAGGCGTCGCTGTGTTGCTGAAGTTCGCTCTTGAGCGTTTCCAGCGTGGCCACGGGATCGGGGTCGCCCAGATCGATGAGAAAGAGCAGTACGCGCGTGCGTTCGATATGGCGCAGGAAATCCAGCCCCAGCCCTTTGCCTTCAGCGGCACCCTCGATGATGCCGGGGATGTCCGCCACCGCCAGCGTGCGGTGGTCGCTCAATTGGACGATACCGAGATTGGGCGTTATGGTGGTGAAGGGGTAGTTGCCGATCTTCGGCGTCGCCGCGGAGATGGCGGAGAGCAGGGTGGACTTGCCAGCATTGGGCAGACCCACAAAACCCACTTCCGCGATCAGCTTCAGCTCCAGCACGAACTCGCACTCTTCGCCGGGCTCGCCGCGCTCCGCAAAACGGGGAGCTTTATTGGCCGAGGTTTTGAAGCGGGTGTTGCCCTTGCCTCCCTTTCCGCCCCGGCCCACGCGGAAAGACTGGTTCTCCTCGGTGAGGTCGGCCAGCAATTCGCCGGTATCGGGATCGAGCACCATGGTGCCACAGGGCACGGGGAGTATGACGTCCACGCCGCCCCGGCCATGGAGGCACTTGCCCTTGCCATGGAGCCCGCGATTACCCTTCCAGAGGGGATGGTAGCGCAGGTCCATGAGCGAGGTATAACGAGAAGAGGCAGCGATATAAATATCGCCGCCTTTTCCACCGTCGCCGCCGTCGGGGCCGCCGAGGGGGACGTATGCTTCTTTTCTGAAACTGCAGCACCCGTCGCCGCCATGGCCACCGATAACTTTAATTCGGACGCGATCTACAAACATGGCTGCCGGTGCTGCCGGCCGTTATTCGGCCGCCGGTACGATATCAACGCACTGCCGGCCTTTCTTGAAGAACCGGAACTGCACGACACCGTCCGAGAGGGCGAAGAGGGTATGATCCTTGCCCAGACCACAATTCTTGCCCGCGGCGAACTTGGTGCCGCGCTGGCGAACGATGATGTTGCCCGCGATGGCCTTCTGGCCGCCGTAGAGCTTTACACCAAGGCGTTTGGACTCACTATCGCGGCCGTTGCGTGAACTACCGCCTGCTTTCTTGTGTGCCATTGAGGAACCTCTCCCTTATGCTTTGATTTCGCGAATCGTGATTTCGGTGAACAACTGACGGTGGCCCTGGGTGCGCATGTAGCCTTTCCTGCGCTTCTTCTTGAAGACGCGGATTTTCTTTCGCTTGCCTTCGTCCGTGATCTCGGCGATGACGCGCGCGCTGCTGAGCGCACCGGGCTCGGCGGTGATGCCGTCGCCGTTCACCAGCAGGCAGACCTTGCCCAGTTCAATCTGGCCGCCGACCGGGCCGTCCAGCTTTTCCACCCGCAGCCGGTCGCCTTCAGCAACCTTATACTGCTTTCCGCCTGTAACCACTACAGCGTACATGGTTAGTCTCCATTCTTAACGATGCCCGCGGGCCGCTATGGCGCGCAGGGGTCATGCTCCACGTTTCCTGGGGGCTTGTTCACCCCAGGGGGTGGAATCATGCCCTACAATGCACTCACCGCGACCGCGAAAGCGGCCCGTTAATAATCAGATCTCTGTAAACTGCCGGCAAAAGGCCGTGGCCGCCGCGCGGAGCTCCGCGCTGGCCGAGAGGGAGGCCAGGTAACTCGACTTGGCATTCCTGGGCGACGGCAGATTGGTCGTAATCGCTTTCAGGCTCCCGAAGGCACCCTCGGCATCCACTTCGTGGCTGTTCCGCGTCGCGTTCGGATCGGCAATGACGCAAACCCGAGTCTCTTTAGGGCCGATGCCCATGAGACTCAGTGCGCCTGCCACGTTAACGTTGGCCGGAAATGCCTTGACCGCTTCCAGGGCATTGCCTTCGAAGACCACCTTGGGTTCGGTCAGGTTACTGATATCAATGTTATTCTCGATCAGATAGGGCGCGCCGGCCAATCCTTCCGGAGGCTTGCGCGTGGTCAACGTGACCATGTGCAGGCCGCCTTCCATGGCGGCGCGAATGCCATCCAGGCCGCACAAGGCACCCGAAGGAATCCGTACCTGTATTCCACTCTGCTTTGCGCGTTCGATCTCTTCCGGGAGGGACATCAGCCCGCCCACGCTCATCACGAGACAATCCTTGTGGTGGCGTATCGCCGCCTCGAGAACGTCCTTCACGACGCTGGCAACCGCGCATTCTACAATAAAATCAACCTGCTCCGCCAGTTCGTCCAGCGTACAGATTCGGGCACTGAGCTGAAAGGTGCGCACCAGCACTGCAGCGCGGTCTTGATCCACGTCCGTCAGGGCCACGACTTCCGCCGGAATTCCCCCTTTGTGAAGGGCGATGCAGATGTCGGCACCGATGTTGCCACACCCGACCAAACCGATTTTCATCTTGGTCATGGTGCATCCTCTCATGGCTCAGGTTTTCCCGCAGGCGGGGCGTCAGGGTATGGTGCGGTATAAAGTAGATACGCGCCAAACGTATAGCGCGGCCCGACTTCAGGCACAAACCCGAGAATAATAGCATGCGTGGATCGGGCAAGTCAATGTTGGGACGGCCTTTACATCGTGCACCGCCCTGGGCCCGGCATAAAAAAAGCGCCCCCGCCATGGGCGGGAGCGCCGGATAAGTTATGGTGAACTCACGGGTTAATCTGGATAAACCCTTCCTTCGTCACGCTGATGGACATGGGCGACCCGGTGATGGCGTGGGTGAAGTCCAGCGTCAGGGTGACGTCATAGCTTCCCGACGTCTCATAGGCGTGGGTCGTAATC
>JBIJDL010000621.1:0-3638 GCA_044344195.1 Candidatus Hydrogenedentales bacterium | reverse complement strand
GATGTGGGTGCGGGGACTTCGCGTCTTTCATCACCTTTGATCACAATGGACTAACCTCACTCGATCTTGCCGAGATGAACCAATTACTTCTCGGGCATGCAGCCCCATCACCCACATTCTCCCGCGGCGGAGCCGCCCCGAGTGTGGGTGGCACCCGGGGTGTGCACCGAAAGTCTTCGTCCATTTCTCTCACGCCAGTGCCCGTCAGGACAGTCCTCTGGTCACTCATACAGCCACGCAATCGGAATGGATCTAAACCGCGACGAAATCTTGTCCGAGCCTTCTTCGGCCACGTAGTAACTCAACAGCACGCGGCCGCCGTCGAAGGTTGCGCTGATGTACGAGAAGCCGCTCATGAAGGGCGCACCGGGTGCACCGGCGCCCGTTTCGATATTTTTCTTGTGTTCCCAGGTCTTTCCTTCGTCCTTGGAAATCGCCACCGTCAGCGGACTGCGCTTGCCGCCGTGACCTTCGCCCTCCACGTAGGTGTCGTTCCACACCAGCATCAGGTCACCGGTCGAAGGAATGCGTCGCAGGGTCGAGGGCGCCTCGGGCGCGCGCACGCCCCAATCCGACGCCGCGCTCCACGTCTCGCCACCGTCTTCCGACCACGCCGCCGCGATATGGCCCAGTTGGGTGCGGATGATCATGAGCACACGCCCGTCGTTCATCTCCAGCACCTCCGGTTCCATCGCGCCCCGCTGGGCATAGTCCACCGTGCCCGATCCTGCGCGCCATGTGACCCCTGCGTCATCTGAGATCCACGCCCGGCACACAAAGTGATTCTCCTTCTCCACATCGGCGGAGCTCGCCGTGGGTGCGAGCAGCCGCCCGCTCTTCAAACGGATCACCCGGTCGTTGTTCATCACATGGTACCCGGGGAGACTGGTTACCGGGGTGGCCTCGCCAAAACTCAGTCCGTCGTCCGCCGACCGACGCAGATACACGTTCAATTCCGAGGTCGTGTTCTTCACCAGATAAAAAAGGCCCACTTCCGTGTCGTTCAGGGCCTGGAACGTGAGCGACATCACATTAAACCCGCCCACGTTTTCCTGCAGCACGGTCTGCTCGCCCCAGGTCAGTCCGCCGTCCGCCGAAATCCGGCTCACGAGCCGCGCCTTCGCAAAATCACTCGCGTCGTTCATGAACTCCGTTGTCGCATACAGATAGCGCCCATCGTTCAACACCGTGATATCGCCCTCGCTGTAGCGCGGGTTGGCCGCCGTCGCGGGATAGGGATCGTTTGTGATCACGCCCACGGGCTTCGACGCGGGTTTCGCCAGCATGAGCAGGGACTGGGCCGCGCGCACACGCACATCGAGGTTCTCATCCGATAGCAGGGCCTTCAAGCTCTCGCGCACCTGCACCAAACCGATCTCGCCCGCGAAATTCGCCGCCATCGTGCGCACACCCACCACCTCACTCTTCAAATTCAGCGCCAGTTTCTGGATCCCCTGGGGATCCTTCAGGCCCGCGAGCGCGTGGATAAAAAACGACTTCGCATCCGGATCGTCGAAGCGCGTGGCCCCGGCCTTCAGCGCGGCAATGTCGGACTTATCGCCTACCTGGCCCAGGACCCACGCGGCGATCTTCGCCACATCGGCATCTTCGGATTGCACCATCTCCCGCAGATAGGCCAGCGCCTCTCCGTTGCCCCAGCGCGACAGGGCCGCCGCCGCCATCATCGATTTCGAGGCATTCGCCCGATCTGTCAGCGCCGCGCGCAGGAGCGTGCCATCGCCGATCTGGTTCACCTTAAAAAGACTCTCCGCCGCGTGGACATGGGCATAGGGATCGGCCTCCGCCAGCAGACCCAGCAGGATCGACGTCTTGCTCCGGTCGCCCGCGCGCACCAGCTCCCGCGCCAGCCCGCAGCGCTTCTGGCCGTCCGTCTCGGTGCCTAACAAGGGCGTGAGGGTCGCCGTCACTTCCGCGCCGTAGCCGCCCAGCGAGAGCCCCTCCGCCGCATGCATCGAGGGCCAGAACTCCGACGAAGCCAGTCCCGCGCGGAGTACTTCCAGACAGCGCGCTTCGGTCTCTGCGTCCAGTTCGAGCGGTGCGGCTTCCGCCGCCTGCAGGGTGCTGATCAGGGCGAGGGCGCACAGGGCGCCAGGGAGAATACGCATGAGAAGAGCTCCAATCTGGGCTGAGGTTGTTATAACCAAAGTATAGGAAGGCGGTGGCCAGATTACAACTGCCCCAGGGGGGAAGAATGGGTCGTATGGGTCTTATGGGTCGTATGGGTCATTATGACAGCTACTCGATCGCCCACACTGCCACTCGCCCCACTACGCCACTCAACCCACAACCCGCGACCCGCGACCCATAAGGCCCAGCTCCACTCGTTCCCAAGCTCCGCTTGGGAATGCAGTCCCCGGAGCTCCGCTCCGCAAGGGGCGAGTTGTACATCTGTACTCACCGCGGTCACCTTTATTGTGCTCGAAGCAGAGCTTCGGAACATGCATTCCCAAGCGGAGCTTGGGAACGAGTGATGACCCACAGGACCCATAAATGGCCAATATCGCCACTATATAGCCACACCCGCCACCACCGATCGCCCCCATGCCACCCGTCACAGACCCTAACCACATAGCCTCAAACAACTTACACCAATCACCCCAACTGGCACGACCGTTGCATTACACTTGGCGTAAGCGCACAACGCGCGACTAGAAAGCACCCCATGTCCACCACAAACCACAACATGCGTGAGTTGAGAACGCCCCTGACCGGGACTTTCGCCTACGCATCGGGCTGCGGCGAAGCAGGGCGCGCCGACTGGCTGAACATCAGCCGTTGCGGCGCAGCCCTCCGCCTCGGCCGGTACCTCCGCCCCGGTCACGTCATCCAGTTGCTGCCCGAAGGCGACGACTGGAGTATTCAGGCCCGCATCACCTGGTGCAGCCCCATCGCGGGCACGCCCCACTTCGCGGCGGGCCTGGCCGTCCAGAGAAACTGCCCCGAATCCGCCCTGCGCTTCGCCACCCTCGGGTACGAAGCCCTGGCGCTGAATAAAAGTAACGCCAACACAGTAGTAACCGCAGTGTGGCCGGGCTTCACGTCCGCCGAACTGCCCACCCGCTTGACCGTCTTGGTCAAAGCCGTCTAAAGGAGCCAGTCATGGGTATTTTCACACGGGTACGCGACATCATCAGCTCGAACATCAACGCCATGCTCGACAAGGCGGAAGATCCCGAAAAGCTGGTGAAAATGATGATCCGCGAAATGGAAGACACCTTGATCGAGATCAAGGCCAACTGCGCCAGTGGCATGGCCACGAAAAAGAAGATCAAGCGCGAGATCGAGACCGTTCTCGAGCTGGCGAAGAACTGGGACAACAAGGCCCAACTTGCCCGGGAAGCCCTCCTGGAGAAGCGCCGCCACGTGGAGCGCGCCGAAGCCCTGGAGGAAGAACTGGAACAGGCGAAAAACCTCGTTACGCAGTGCCAGAGTGATATCATGCAGTTGGAAGACAAACTCGGCTCCGCGCGCGAGAAGCAGCGGGTGCTGGTGCAGCGCCACACGAACGCCAACACGAAGAAAAAGGCGCAGCAGCAGATCCGCCGCTACGACTCCTCCGACGCCCTGGAGCGCTTCGACAATTTCCAGCAGCGCATCGACCGCATGGAAGCCGACGC
>JBIJDL010000620.1:0-3642 GCA_044344195.1 Candidatus Hydrogenedentales bacterium | reverse complement strand
GCGCATCCGTTCACCCCGTGCCAGGGGCGATCCCCCGTCGGCCACGACCGTGCCGGAGCCCTGCCGCGACACCAGCACCCCCTGCGCTTCCAGCTCCCGGTAGGCCCGCGCGACGGTATTGGGGTTTATGAGCAATTGCTGGGCCAGGCCGCGGATGGGCGGCATCTCGTCCCCTGGCGTGAGGCGCCCCGCCGCCACCAGATTCTTCACCTGGTCGATGATCTGGCGGTAAATGGGCGCGCCGTCGCCCGGTGTAATGTGCAGTTGCATGGTGGCCTCAAAGACTTAATGTATTAAGAGATTAATACAATTTGCGGAATGTGTCAAGGGGAATTTTTTTGGGGCCATAGGACGGATGAGACCGATAGGACCGATAGTTCAAATCGGTCCTATCCGACCTATCGGTCCTATCTGCTCCTCCCGCCATTGCACCATCCCCCAAACCCGCGCCATACTATCGCCCCAACCCCAAAGGAGCGTTCCCATGTCCCTCAAGTCCCTCGCGCTTGTGCTGCTGCTGTGCGCGCCCGCCTTCGCCCAGGCCCCCGAGTTTTCCAAACTCAGCGCCATGAACTACGTCATCGTGAGCCCGGAGGGCCCGAAGGACGGCGGCGACTTCGGCCCGAACACGCCGGACACGAAAACCTCCGGCATTCAGGAGGCCTTCGACTTTGCCAAGGCCAACCGGAAAGACGTCTACATCGCGGGCGGCACCATGCCGGACAAGTTCAAGAACGGCGTGGTCTATCACATCCAGGAGACCATCCGGATTCCCTGGTTCCAGGATTTCCGCCTCGACGGCGGGGAGTACGTCATCAACCTGGACAAAAACACGGGCGACGCCATCGTCATCGACAGTCAGATGAGCTGCCGCTTCAAGTTCGGGCTGATCGTCGCGCCGACGGATGGGGCGGTGGTGCGGATCAAGCCGGAGACCAAGGGGCCGGACGACTTCATCGTGACGACGGCGAGCACCTTCGAGTTCAACGCCATCGTGGGCGGCGGCAGCGTCTTCGACGATGGAAAGAAAGCGCCCCTGGGCTCCGGGCTCGTGCTGGATGCGACCCACGGGCCCATCGTGTACAACAAGTTCTACGCCACGGAAATGATCGCGTGTGACGTGGGCCTGCAGTTGACCTGCGGCCCCGAGGGCAAGGGCGCGGTGGCCATGAACAGCTTCGAGATCCCCTTTCTTCATCTGTGCAAGACCCACATGCAGATCGGCGATGAAAAGGCCCACGTGGCGGGGAACATCTTCGACGTCGTGGTTGACGGCGGCGGCGTGCCCGAGGCCATGGGCATGCGCCTCTTCGGCAAGGACAACGTTTTCACGCTGCGCTTCGCGAACATTCCCGAAGGCAACGGCATCATCTTCGAAGGCCCCGCCGAGCGCAATAAAATCAACATGGTCTATCCCGCCTCGGGCTACACCAACAACGCGGTGAAGCCCACGAACGTGATCATCCCGCAGGTGTCGGCGGGCTTTAGCATCGAGACGCCCGCCATGCCCGCCTCGGGCGAGTCGCTGGTCAACCGCACGCCGTTTAACGTGGAGGCGATGGTGACCTCGCCTGGCGCAGTGAGTGGTTGGTCGCTGACCGACGTGAACGGTGCTTCGCAGGTTTTCGAAGGTGCCTGGACCACGGGGCAGAGCATTGCCCTCGCGCCGGGGGAGGCGATTTCGGCAAGTTATAGTGAAGCCCCGGCGTGGCGTTGGCGGGGGAAGTAATTCGGCGCGAAACTTTTGACAGTACGGTATTCAACGTAAGTCAGAAAGGGAGCGACCGGAATGAAGTACTTGATGAATTCCAAAGGCATGGTGGTCCTGTTGGCAGCGATAGCCGCACTTGTGCTGGTGCCTGTATTCACGTTTCAAGATTTGGAACGCCCACATGTGACGTATGCCACGTACGAAGTAATGGTGGTCGACGGTGCTATGGCCCGAGGCTGGATTCCGGCGTTTGTGCCTCCGTCGGCAACGGACTTTGAGGAGTGTCACAATCTCGACACCAATGCGAGCTGGTTGCGTTTTTCAGTGCCTAAAGAAGCCCTGCCTAATATTAAGGCGCAACTTTCGGTGGTGGGAAGGGACGCAGTGATGTTTCCAAAGTATCCGCCCGGAGAATGGCGCGTGCGTTGGCCCCATGAACTCACAGAAGGCGGTTCGGAGTCGGTTCGATACTCAATTCACACCTACGACTACACGTCAAATGTTGGCGGCGTAAAGCGGTCCGAGCGAGACTTCGTCGCGATAGACGAATCGAGCGGCACAGTCTGGCACTGGAGGCCGTAGTGCGAATCCAGCCTGTGTGATCAATCAAAAAGAGTATTGACCACAGAGCACACGGAGGCACGGAGAACACCACCAAAGAGAGCAAAGGCGGAGAGTCTTTCTCGGACCCAGGCATGAAGTGGTTCGGCACCCGGTGCCTCTGAAACCCATTTTCTTCTCCGCGCCTCCGTGTCTCCGTGGCCAAATGTTTTTGCTACGATTAACAGCTGGACTAGGAATGCCGAGTTCAGCTTGCCTTCACGCTTTTGGGTCTACACTCAATCGCCCACGACGACGTTTTCCATGAGTATCACTTCAAAACTCCCGCCCTCCAGTCCCTTCAACTCGCCCAGTTCCTCATCATCCCACCTCGCATCGGGCGCGCCGGAGAAATACCAGTCGCTACCGTTGTCGGCCATGATCATGCCGTACTCCTTCATGGCCCGGAGGATCACCTGATTGCGCGTTGAAAATCCGCTGATGTCGAAGTCAGCCTTCAGGCGCACGCGCATGCCCATGGGCGGCAGGTCGGGGTCGGTGTTGCTGCTGGCGTAGTGGGTGGCGGGGGGGACGTAGGCCCGGCGCGACTGGCTCACGGTGAAGCGGATGGCGTGGTTGATCTCGCCCTGCTCCACCACCTCGTCATAGCGCACCAGGCCGGGGAAGATGGGCAGGCCCGCCGCATCCGCCGAGGTCCAGCCCGCGGGCCGCAATTCGTTCGAGTCCAGATCAAAGATCGCCCCCGAGCCTGCTGTCCACGGTTGACCGTTCTCTGAAGGCGGGAAGGCATAGAACAGTTCGTAGAGCGTCCAGTTGTCCCGATCGATCATGATCATGTGACGGTCGCCATCCGCATCCGCGCCGCCCTCGATGGGCGTGTCCTCTGTGATGGGGTAGGGGCCGGGATCGCTCTCGTCCGCATAGTCGAACTCCACCGGCACCTTCGGGGTGTTGCCGCTCACCACGATATAGGGGATGCCAAAAGGACCGCCTTCCCAGTTCGCGCCGAAGTCCGGATGGAGGTTGTCCGTGCGGCCGATGCTATCGATAATCGCGTCGGAATTTGGGTCCACGGGGAGGCCGTCGACCCGCGTGTTCCACGGGTTGTTCGCGGGGAGGACCTGCGCGCCGTTCAGGCTCGCGTTCGGCCCCAAGTCCGGCACGCCCTCCACCGGGTCGGGATCAGGATCCGGGTCCGGATCAGGTGTCGGTGGACACGCCGCCAGGCACAGCGACAACAGGCCAACAAAGAAAAGCGCAAACGGCCGATTCATGGCAAGACCCTCCAGGGATTCCCGATTCAACACGCCAACCAGAGGGAACTGTACCATAGATGGGGGAAATGCGCGTTGGCCACTCGAAGCGAGAAG
>JBIJDL010000619.1:0-3646 GCA_044344195.1 Candidatus Hydrogenedentales bacterium | reverse complement strand
ACGCCTTCCTTCAGCGCACTCGAACTCGCCTTTCGGCGAGATCGTGTGGCACGATTGGATCGTCTTCGTGTTGCCGTAGTGCTGAACAGTGCCAACTCCATTACATGCGAGATCAGGATCTCTGAACTTGAAATTGATCGGCTTCGGCATTGTGGAGGTGGTGCAAAAGGACCGGTCAAGTTACGGCTGGCGCACCAGGAGTCCCTTGCCTCGGGCACACGAACCGCCCTTTCGGGCGGATCGCGTGGCACGTTTGCCGATTTCTTGGGTGTTGGAATCGCGAAAGGAGGCAGCATCAGATCACCCCACCCATCCCCTGGGACAGGCACGCGCGTTGACGAACCTGCCGCGATGGGTAGTGGCTTGAGTTACGCCAAGTGAGCGCCCTCGAAGAAGTCGCGGGCGCGTGTCCGTCCCTAAGTCAAATCCGGCGGGCGCTTTCGCACCCGCCGGATCTCGCCCCCTGCCGCAGCCTCAGCGTGTTTGTGTGCTCAGGGTCTTCGCCGTGATAACCAAGTCCACGAAGGCCTCGCGGTCCGCATCGCCGTTGGCCGCACCACGGGCCAATTCGATGATTCGGTCGAAGTTCGTGCTGTGCCGGTAGCCGCTGTTGCGCAGGACCTGACCGAAGGCCGCCACGGCGGAGGCAAAGCGGAAGTCCGCGTCGGCCTCGCGCAGGTCGCCGTTCATGGCGAGGAGGGGCACGTCGATCTTCGTGCTTTCATTGCCCTCAGGCTGCTTGTAGCGCATTTTCACCGTCAGCCATTCGCCCGCGGGCACCGGCATGGGTTCCGGCAGCGGAGTCGGGATGGGGCCGGGTGCGAAACGCTCTTCGCCGCCGAATCCGGGCTTGGCGGGCTCCACCACGTCGACACCGGGTGCGGGAACGCCGCTCTGGTACTTCAGCGCATCCACACTCGGAACGCCCGGCTGTACGTCCACGGGCACATCGCCGGGTGTCGTGCTCTGGTATTTCAACGCGTCCACACCGGTCATCGGCCGGACACCCGCCGGGATGATCTCGTAGAGCGCCGTCACCGTGTGGCCCGCGCCGATTTCCCCCGCGTCCTTCGTGTCGTCGTTGAAGTCCTGGTTCGCCAGGGCGCGATTTTCATAGCCCAGCAGGCGATAGTGGGACACCTTCGCCGGGTTGAACTCCACCTGGATCTTCACGTCCTTCGCGATGGTCTGGAGCGTGCCCGAGAGCTGGTCCACGAGGGCCTTGCGCGCCTCGGCGTGGTTGTCGATGTAGGCATAGTTGCCATTCCCGCGATTGGCCAGTTGCTCCAGCGTGGAGTCCTTCAGGTTGCCCATGCCGAAGCCCAGGGTCGTCAGGAATACGCCCGACTTCGCCCGCGCCTCGATCATGCCCATGAGGTCGCCGTGCTCCGTCGTGCCCACATTGAAGTCGCCGTCCGTCGCCATGACGACCCGGTTGATGCCTTCCTTGATGAAGTTGCTCTGGGCGAGGTCGTAGGCCATCTGGATGCCACCGCCGCCGTTGGTGCTGCCGCCAGATTGCAGGCTTTCAATCGCGGAGACAATCGCCGCGCCCTCGCTGCACGGCGTGGAGCCGAGCACGAGCCGCGCATCACCCGCATAGGTCACGATGCCCACGCGGTCGTTGGGACGAAGCTGGCTGAGGAGCGTCTTCATGGACTCCTTCACCAGGGGCAGCTTGTTCGCGTCGCCCATGGAGCCGGAGACATCCAGCAGGAAGACCAGATTCGCCGGGGGCCGTTCGCTCGCGGGCACTTCCTTACCCTTCACGCCGATGCGCACCAACTGCCGCTCGGGTGCCCAGGGCGCAGGCGCGCCATGGACCGCCACCGCGAAGGGACGCCCGTCCGTCGGCTGGGGATAGCTGTAGGCGAAGTAGTTGATCATTTCCTCGATGCGCACCGCGTCCGCCGGGGGCAACTGGCCCTGGCTCAGGAAGCGCCGCACGTTGCTATAGGCCGCCGTATCCACGTCGATGCTGAAGGTGGACAGGGGCTCGTCCCTCACCGCGACAAAGGGCTTCACGCCCGCGACCTTGACGTAGGTCTCCGTGCCGGGGCCGCCGACGATTTCCGTGGGCTTGTCGGTGGGGCTGTTCCACTGCCAGAGATTATTGTTCGGGGGCTCGCCAAGGCTGCGTACGCCTTCGGGTTCGTGATCTGAAGCCACGATGGTCGGGAGTTCGGTTTGGCCGGTCAGGTTGCCGACGTTGTACTCGGCCCATTGCTCTTCTGCTGGCTTCGGCTCCGGCTTGGGCGACTCTTGGGGCTTGTTTTTTCCTAATCCGGGATTGGGTGCGGATTGATCGGGGCGCTCCGACCCAGTTTCGTCGGTCAGGCTTAGCCCATCGCGAGGATTGGCTTTCATTTCGAGGCGATTCCGCGCCTCGACGATTGCAGGGTCCTCGGTTGGAGTGGAAGCATCATTATCGAAGTCGTACCAGTTTCCGCGAATTCTCATACTCCCGTCGATCTCAACGTTCGATAGACCACGTGTTGAAGTACTCGCTGGGGGAGATCCCTGCAGTCCATCACCGTCCACGTCTGCCTCGGCATGCTGGGGAAGCATGTGCTCGGGCTCGATGTAACGTTTATGGAGTCCACTGCTCGAAGCCGATGTGTATTCACCCTCCGTCAACGGGGCACTATCGAGCGCTGGGGCCAGTCGATTCGCCAGCCAGTTACCGGAATCGCCGCCATAGGTCGGCACGAAAAACGCCGTTGCAGCTGCAAACAGCGCGAGAGCGGCGACCCCCGCAACCAGATTTAAAAGCTTCTTGCGAAACGGCACCACATTCTCCGGCACCCCCACCGTCCCCACAATCGCGGCGCGCTGTTCATCACTCAGCGCCACGCCGGGCTCTTCCTCGTGCAGGATCCGCCGCGTCATTTCGGTGACGCCGCGCAGCTCTTCCACGAGTTCGCGGGCTTCCTTGTTTTCTTCCTGTTCCAGTGCGGCGGCCACGGTGAGGGCTTCGCCGTCTTCCAATTCGCCGAGGACGTAGTCCATCAGGCGGGGATCATCGAGTTCGAGTCGCATGGGGTGACTCCTTTACTGGCCCACGGCCGGGTTGAGGCGGCCCTGGAGTTGTTGGCGGAGGGTCTTGAGGGTGGTGTGGATCACGTAGCGGATGTTGTTCAGGTCGTGCCCCGTGACCTCGCTGATTTCTTGGTAGGAAAGTTCATTCTGAAATTTGAGGCGGAATATCTCCTGGTTTTTCGCCGGGAGTCCCGCCAGCACGGCGTGGACCAGGGCCTCGGCCTCGTGGCCTTCGGCCACGGCGCCGGGGGCCGGTTTCGTATCGGGGCGGGATTCCGCCTGTCCTTCTGCCAGGGCTTGCATGCGGTTTTCCTTCTTGAGGACATCGAGGGCGCGGTTGCGGCAGACCCGGTAGAGCCAGGGGGCGAGGTAGGCTTCGATTTGATCCCACTCCGCCGTACACAGCTTTAAAAAGGTGTCCTGCACAATGTCCCGCGCCAGCTCGCTGTTGCCGGTTAGGCGCGTTGCGTACCGCAGTAAGGGGGCCTCGTATCGATCCAGGGCCTCCCGCACGCGGTCCGCGCTGCGTTGCTCTTCCTTGCTCATCCACTCTGCTCCGGAACCTGGTTCACTTCCGTCCGTTTGACTTTATAACGCCCCGGACGGG
>JBIJDL010000618.1:0-3648 GCA_044344195.1 Candidatus Hydrogenedentales bacterium | reverse complement strand
CTCATTCTCACCGAATTTGAACTCGAAGAGCGTACCCACGCTCTGGCCAAGATCCGGACCGGGTTGGAAGTCGAGCGAAATCGATACGCTTGGGTTGTCGAACTTGCCCGCATTGCGGACTGTCACGCCCGATCCGACCTCGACATTCTGCAACTCGGCGGGACACGAGCCAGCGAAGGCAAGGGAAACGGTGAGGGCCAAGAGATAGCGCATGGATTACTCCTTGATTGGGAGGGGACGGTGCAACGGGTACAACCCTAACGATAGGGAAAGCCTGGGCGCCGGGTCAACTCTCGGGAAAAGGGCCTTGGAGAATTGAAAGAACGCCCAGGACCCATGATATCCACAACCAACCACACTCGACGTTGCGAGATTCGCCGCCACGCTCGCAGTGCCTTTGACTTTGGAAGCGGCGCCAACGTGGCTTAAGCTTCCAGCTTGAGATAAGGCTTACTTCAGCATTCAAGTGACCCCTTGAGCCGTCTCACGATTCCAGTCCAAGAACAATTTAGAGGGCATGTCGAACAGTGGAGGGGCACGGTCTCAGGCTGGAAGCCTATGCCACGTTGGCGCGCGAGTACCTTCCGAGTTAGCATGCAGATGATAGGGTTGTGTCTCTAAAGCAGGTTCACTGTCCACCTCGAATGAATCGGCGCACTGAATGGTAATCAAGATGTGCCACACATCCAGGGGCATCAACTATCAACTTTCAACTATCAACTGGAAAAAGCTACACTCTCCCTGAACCACGGCAGTTCCATTAGAAAATCGGTCACCACGAGGGCAACCATATGAGTACCCATCAAGTCATCATCGGCACCTACCCCGAGGCCACGGCGGCCCACCTGGCCCGCGTTCGGCTCGAAGCCGAGGGCATTGACTCCTGGCTCGTCGACGAGAACTTCGCCTCGGCCTACCCCTTCTACACACAGGTCATCGGCGGCGTGAAGCTGGCCGTCCGCGAGGACGATGCCCTCGCTGCTACGAATGTCATTCAGGGATTGGACGCTACGGAGCAGGCGCGCTACCAGCAGAATCTTTGCCAGTGCCCGATGTGCGGGTCGAAAAACGTGGGGGAGAACGCCATGCGCTTCTTCTGGCTCCTGCTGCTGACGCTCCTGACCTTCGGGCTGTACCTGCAGATGTTTTACCGGCGGCGCAAGTGCAAGGATTGCGGGAGCGTTTGGTAAGTACACGCCCTTTCTTTCTTTGCGCCTTTGCGCCTCTGCGTGACCTCAATTTATTGCACGCAAAGGCGCGAAGACGCAAAGTGGCTGGACCGGTCGTGAGGACAACACAGTGAGATTGCTACTGGTTTTATTGCTTCTGATTGGCGCCGTTGTTCCGGGGTCCCAATCCCACGCCTGCTCCATGTTCACCCTCGTGCGCGACGACATGGTGCTCATGGGGAACAACGAGGACTTTGTCGAGCCGGGCTACGTCTGGTTTGTCCCCGCGGCGGAGGGGCGGCTGGGACGGGTCAACTTCGGCTTCAAGGATCGCTTCGCTCAGGGCGGCATGAACGAGAAAGGTCTCTGTTTCGACGCCGCCGTGACCGCCGAGGTGCCCTGGGCACCCGACCCGGCAAAGAAGGACACAAAGAATCTCCTCGAGATCGTCATGGACACCTGCGGCACGGTGGATGAGGCCGCGGTCCTTTTCGAGCAATACAACTGCAGGCACCTCGCAGGCGGGCACTTCATGCTGGCCGATGCGACGGGGGCGTCCATCGTGGTGACCTGGCTGCCGGAATCGGGCCTGAACATCGTCCGCCGCGAGGGGGACCATCAGCTCATCACCAACACGCGCCTCGCGGCCTCGGGTTTTCGCTGCGAGCGCTTCGTGCTGGCGGAGCGCGTGCTGCGCGGTGAGGCGGGCGCGCCCGTGGACGTGGCGAAGAAGGCCCTCGACACTATCCACCAGCGCGGCCCCCAGGCCTTCACGAGTTACTCGAACATCTACGACCTGAAAGCCCGAAAGGTCCACGTGTTCAACCTCGCAAACTACGACGAAATGGTCACCCTCGATCTCGCCGAAGAACTCGCAAAGGGCGAGCAGCGCCACGCGCTCAAAGATCTCTTCCAGCACAGCCCGAAGCTGAAAAGCATCACCAGCGCCGAGCCGCGCATCTATGACACGCGCATCGAATTGCCAGACGAAGTGCTGAGCGGTTTCCTGGGCCGCTATTCGGTGCTGGACGGTAAGACCATCATCACCATCGAGCGCGGGAAGGGCGGACTTCTGCTGAATACCGGCGGCGGAAAGCCCGCCCATTTATTTCCAGAGAGCGAGACCACCTTCCGGATCGTGGAAGGGGGACAAATCACGTTTGCCCTCTCGGCAGCGGGGGATGTCGATGGGTTCGTGATGCACCGCAACGGCGACCATGCCGGCAGCAAGCTGCCGGAACAGTGAATGTGGAAGGGTGATAATTGAATCGGGAGGAGAAGGTTCGAGGTTGGTTCTAAAAGCCAGATATCAACCCCACGACGCAAGTCTTCCCATTCATAATTCGAGTTCCATCCGCCGGTGGTCGGCCACGCGCCCGGTCGCATTTTCGAGCCTCGACACATTTTCCTTCACCACGCGATAGCCCAGCCGCGTGTAGAGCGCCTCGGCCCGGGGATTCGCCGCCGACACATCGAGCGCGCAGACGGCCGCACCCTGGCGTCGACCCTCCGCGTGCATGTGCTCCATGATCTGCCGCCCGATTCCCCGGCCGCGCAGCGCGGGCAGCACGGCGACATTGCCGATGTAGAACATATCGGCGCGCGATGGCGGCACGATGATCTTCTCTATTTGGAGCCCGCGACGGATAATTCGCAGCGCGTCGAAGAAGCCATAGCATTGAATGATTTCTGCCAGGATGGGCCAGAGAAAATCTTTCGCCATGGCGCCGGTGTAGCCCACCGCGGTGCCCACGACTTCGCCGTCCAGCTCCGCCACGCGATGGTAGCGCCAACTGAACTCGCCGCGATTGCTCGTGAAGGCACGGGCAATGAAGTCCGGCGCGTCTACGTATGGGCGATGGGAAAACACAAAATCGAAGGCATTCGGGCCCGCGCTGTAAATCAGCGGGGTCGCCGCCTCAACATCGTCGGCCCGCGCCGGGCGAATTGTCAGCGCCATTTTCCTGTGCGTCTCCGTTTCGCTTTCGTATCCACCTTGCATCGGGAAGGGTCTTGCTCCTATAGTCAAGTCGGTTGTGCACAGCGCAGTGTCGGTCAGCCCCAGCCCCTTATAGAGGAGCACACGTCATGCCCAAGTATATCCCCTTCCCCTCCATCATCGAAGCGGCGGGCAACAAGCCCAAGATCATCCGCGAGTACGTTGGCCATGCCAATACTGGCACCGAGCACCTTAGCATCGCCCATATGCAAAGCCCTTCCGGCTGGATCGAGCCCGGACAGCGGCCCGAGTTCGCCGAATACACCGTCGTGATCCACGGTCAACTCCACGTCACCGACGAATCCGGCGAGACCACCGTCGTCTCTGCGGGCGAGGCCATCATCACCTACAAAGGCGAATGGATACAATACAGCACCCCCGGCGCCGAAGGCGCGGAGTATATCGCCGTGTGCATTCCCGCATTTTCCCCCGACACGGTCCACCGCGACGGCGACTAACCGCCCCTTTACTGGCCTTCTA
>JBIJDL010000617.1:0-3657 GCA_044344195.1 Candidatus Hydrogenedentales bacterium | reverse complement strand
TTATTGGGTGTGGACGCGCCGCAAGGAATCGGAGGAGATGCGATTCCTCCTCTCCTGGATCGTCCCGGCCTTCATTTTTTTCTCTATCTGCATCGGCAAGCGGAGTGTGTATCTGCTGCCTCTCTACCCGCCCATGGCTATCCTGATCGCCCGAAGTGTTCTGGCCTTGATGGAGGGTGCGCAGGTCAAATGGCGACGGAGCATCGCGGGCATCTGGGGCGTGATCTTGTTGGCCTTGTCGCTGGCGCCCCTTGCCCTCCCCTTCACGAAGTACCAGGAAAGCTGGCATGTTTCCCTCATTGCCGTGACCATATTTGCGGGCGCCTGCGGCGTTCAGGCCCTGTATTCAGCCTTCCGGAGCGATGGCCGGAATCTCATTCGGGACATGACCATCCACTTCAGTGTCGTTGCACTGCTCTGCTCGCTCCTCGTCTTTCCCGCGATCGATCCCTACAAGTCCGCCCGGAGTTACTGCGCGCCGCTTCGGGCCCTTTCGGATAGTGACACCCAGTTCAACCTCTATTCCCTCGGATTCTCCAAGGAAGAATATGTCTACTACGCCAACCATTTTCACGAACCTATCCTGTGCGATCTGCTCAACATTGAGGAGATGAAGGACCTGCCGGACTACGAGCAGGCCCGAACGCAGTCTAAATTGAAGCGCGCCATACAAAAAGCGGTGCGCGAAATTCCCATCGCCTCGTTCGACCAAGTCTCCGATGCGGAGGTCGAAGGCCTGCGCGCCGCCGTGGAAAAGGCACTCGATCCGGACGACCCGCAGCGGGAATACCTCGCGAGCTACGAGAAGGCCGTGCGCGTTCACCTGGACCGGCTATTCTCCAGCATGGAGGGTCCGCGCCCGGCCTTCATCATGGTGCTGGAGGAAGACTGGCGCTGGGTACTCGCTCTCGAACCCGATGGACGGGCGCTGGAAGTTCTGAACCGGACCAACGTGGGCAGTCGGGAGGTCCTGCTGCTTGCCAATACCGCAGCCGCCGAGACCGTCCTGAAACACCCGGCTCTGGCACGACACGCTTCGAAGGAACAGGACGTTCAATCAACCGCGGATATTCTGCAATGACGGATATCGCCTCGGTCGCGGACCACCGCCCCAACCAGGTACGCACACCTCTGGAAAGTACCCCCACATGAAGAATCCCAATAGCTTAACCGGTATTCGCGTGATGCCCCATGTTGCGGTTCCCGTCGTACTGATGGCCGCGGGCACGATCTGCCAGTACACCGGAATGGACGAATGGCTGATACGCCCCTTCTTCGACGCTACCGACAAGTCCTGGCCCTATGAGTCGAACTGGTGGGTAGCGGGGCTGATTCACAAAGGCGGGCGAGATCTGATCCGCCTGATTATGATTTCTCTGCTTATCGGGCTGATCGCTTCCTGGTTCTACAGGCCGCTTTCCAGATTCCGCCAAGATCTCGCCTACCTGCTTTTCGGCGCACTCAGTGGAATCCTGATCGTCGCTTTGATCAAGAACATGACGCACATCTATATCCCCTCCGACCTGGTGCAATTCGGCGGAACCATGCCCCACATCCGGCTCTTTGATCCCGTGCCGCCGGGCCTTCCGGTTGGCCATGCATTTCCAGCGGGCCACGCGAGCGGCGCCTTCGCACTGATCAGTTTTTACTTCCTCTTCACCGTGCGCGGCTCGCGCTGGCGCTACCCCGCGCTGGCCGCCTGTCTCGCCCTCGGATTCACCTTCGGACTGGCGCAACAGATCCGGGGAAAGCACTTCTTCAGCCACGACCTCTTTGCCCTGGCCATCTGCTGGAGCACGGCCCTGATCGTCCTGTGGCTCTTCGGGAGCCTTCACCGTATCGCGGCGGTCCAGACGGTTCCCGCGGAAGTCAAAGTATGACAGGGATCCGGGCCTTCGCCTTCCCGTTTCCTTCACGCCCGGAGGTCTCCGCCCGGCATCTGAGCATCCTCAGCGCCACCTCTATCGTAATCGCCAACAATGGCACCCTCTTCAAAGCCATTACTGAGCGCCTGCGGCTCACCACGTTGCAGGGCGAAGCTTTTGTTGGGAGCATCTATCTATTGCGCCTCTCCGCGTGAAGTCTTGTCTTCTTCTCAGCGGGACACCCCTGGGCGTTGAAGCCTCAGGTCGAACGATATTCTGACGCGAATTCCCGACCGTTGCTCCTATTCGCCGAGGCTCTTCAATTCATCATAGATAGCCAGAGCGGTCTTCCGTGCTTCGTCGTGATCGACCATGGGCGCGGGATAGTCCTTGCCAAGGGTAACACCGCAGGCGGCCAACTCGATGGGGGCCATCTCCCAAGGGCAGTGTATGTACTTATCCGGCAGGGCCGCGATCTCTGGCACCCATCGGCGGATGTAGGCTGCGGCCCCGTCAAACTTCTTGCCCTGGGTCACGGGATTGAAAACCCGAAAGTAGGGCGCGGCATCCGCGCCGCATCCGGCCACCCATTGCCAGCCCAGCGAGTTGTTCGCCAGGTCCGCGTCGAAGAGCGTGTCCCAGAACCAGTCGGCCCCTTCGCGCCAGTGAATGCGCAGATCCTTGATGAGGAAGGAGGCCACCACCATGCGGACACGGTTGTGCATCCAGCCCGTCTCCCATAATTCGCGCATCCCGGCGTCCACAAAAGGATAACCGGTCTGGCCCCGCTGCCAGCGCTGCAGAAAATCATCGTTCTTCACCCACGGGAATCGACCGAAGAGTTCCTTCAACGGCTTCTCCGGTGTGTGGGGAAAGTGATAGAGGAGATGGTGCGCAAACTCGCGCCAGTAGAGCTGGCGAATGTAGGACTCGTTCGCCGTTACCGACTCGTCGCGGTGGACAGGATACTGGCGCACCGCATGGGCAATCTGGCGCGGCGAGATTTCGCCGAAGTGCAGGTAGGGCGCCAGCGTGGAGGTCCCCGAGATTGCGGGCAGATCGCGATTCACGGGATAGCCCGTCACCGGCTCCTCCACCCAGGCCGCGAGACGCGCCTGGGCCCCCGCCTCGCCGATCTGCCAATGGCGGAGCATCTTCCCCACCCACGGATGATTGGGCGTCAACTTCAACGATTCGAGCGCGTTGCTCTTGGGCCACTTCGCGGGCGCGGGAATCCGCTCCGGCGCGGGGTAGGGCGCTGCGAGTGGCTCGCGCTTGAGGCAGGCATTGTAGTAGGGCGTGAACACCTTGTAGGGTTCGCCCATTTGGGTCGCCACATCGTTCGGCGCGTTCAGCAGGCTGCCGTTGAATACCTTGATTGACCTGCCTCGCTCGCGGAGCGCATCGCGTACGCCAGCCTCCTGGCGAAGGGAGGCGGGTTCATAGCGCCGGCTGGCGAAGACGGTATCGGTGCCGCATTCCTCGCACAGGGCAAGCAGGATGTCCCTCGTGGAGCCCTGCCGGAGGATCATCCGGGAGCCGCAGGTCTCATAAGCTGCCGCGAGGGCCGCCAGAGAGCGCTCCAGCCATGCCCGGGTCGCTGCGCCGAGAGGCCAGTTCCCCTCCTCCTCCGGCGACCAGATGAAGACCGGCACGACAGGAAGCCCCGACGCGATGGCGGCCGTCAGCGCTGGGTTGTCCGCCAGGCGCAGGTCGTTACGGATCCAGTAGAGGACGGTTGAAATAGGCATGCTGGTCTCCGATGAAAAGAGCAGTGTAGTGGGGAGATCTT
>JBIJDL010000138.1:0-12664 GCA_044344195.1 Candidatus Hydrogenedentales bacterium | reverse complement strand
CGTAAACCTGATGCTGCAGACGATATCGGCCAGGAGCTGACCATGGCGGGGCAGTTGCTCGGGACCCCCCACTACATGGCTCCCGAGCAAGCGGCCGGCAAGCACGACGAGCTGGACGAGCGCGCCGATGTTTATGCCCTGGGTGCCGTGCTCTACGAACTGCTTACCGGCAGTCGGCCCTATCAGGCTTCCACCGGTCTGGAAGTGCTTCGGAAGTCGGCGTCCGAACCACCGTCGCCCCCAGACCAACTATGCCCCGAGGCTCCCCCCGCCCTGATCGCCGTGTGTCGCCGCGCCATGGAGCGGGAGCCCTCCGGCCGCTACGCCACAGCGGCGGAGCTCGCGGAAGAGATCGCGCTTTATCAAGCGGGTGCTCGAGTCCGCGCCTATGATTATGGAACCGCCGAACTCCTGGGCCGCTTCCTCCGGCGGCACCGGCCGGTCGTGATCACCGTCTGTCTCGCGCTGGGCCTGCTCTCTGGCCTGGGGATCTATTCCTACCTCAGCCTTCGGGACCGTCATGCCGCAGAGCACGATCTCCGGGTGGCCTCTGAGCGCAAGGGGTATAATCTTTCGATACTCACGGCCCAGAGTGCCCTGGAGGAGGACCGCTACTCGGAAGCGCGCCAGGTGCTGGAGGCCTGCCTCCCCGAGTACCGGGGCTGGGAGTGGGGCCGGCTCTCCCTCGCGCTGGATCACATTCAATCGACCTCCGCACTCGGGGACGGATGGCTTTCGTCCGCCGAGATGTCTCCCGATGGTCAACATCTCCTGACTCTGGGTTCGGAAGGCGCCCTCAAGCTCTGGTCAATCCCCGAAATGGCGCATGTCCGAACCTACGAATCCGGCCCGTCGTCCTGGTCGGCGTCGGCCTTCAGGTCGGACGGCCAGGAGTTTTCCGTACACCAGACTGGCCTGGGGGTCGTGCGATGGCGTCTTTCATCCCCCATCCCCCTCGCAACCTATCCCCTTGAAACGGGCGACGAGGGACACGCGGTGGTCTATTCACCCGACGGGCGCTATCTGGTCGCCGGGGCCGCCGGAGGGGCTATCTACCAGTGGGAGATCAACGGAGGCAGGCTGATGCGTACCCTGACTTCGGAGTCAAAGATTGTCCATAGTATGGCCTTTTCTCCCGATGGACGCTGGCTGGTTTCCGCAGGTGATTCTGGCCGAATCCAGATCTGGGACTGGGCTCGGGGCGAGGTGAACCACACCCTGGAGGCGCACTTGACCAATCTTCAGGCCGGCACCCAGGGTGCCCTGCGCGTTGCGTTCAGTCCCGATGGCAGCCTGCTGGCGTCGTCGGGGTGCGATGCCACGGCCAAGCTGTGGAGCGCCGGTGATTGGACGCTCAGAAACACGCTCACGGGCCATAAGAAGAAGGTGGTCGGGGTGCAGTTCTCACCCGACAGCACTCTGCTTGCGACCCATTCCGAGCGGGGTGTCAAACTCTGGGATACTCAGACTGGAATGGAGCAGCCAAACTGGATCCGCTGCGACCAGAACATCCGGCGCGCAGTGTTTCAGCCCGACGGTCGCCATCTCGTGACGGTGGAGGACTTGGCGCGCGCCACGCTCTGGGATCTCGACGCGCCGGAGAGTGGCGCCTTTCTTAAAGGCCATACCTCCGAAGTCAATGCGGTGCGTTTCAGTCCGGATGGGCGCTATCTTGCGTCCTCCGCGGGCCACTGGCTCTCCGGTGGGGACAGCCGCGTACTGATTTGGGAAATGCCCGCGGGCGGTGCGGATAATTCGGAAGACCCCGTGCGGATACTGGAGGGAGAGGGGCGCTGGATCAATCATCTGAGTTTCCATCCCTATGTGAATTTGCTGAGCGGCGCGGACGCCGAGTGCAAATATGTCACTTGGGATTGGACAACGGGCGAGCTTGTGGCGGAACTGGCCGTGCCGGAATACACCAACGGCGCCCGCTGTGTGGATTACAGTCCCGACGGCAGCCTCATGGCGACTGCGGGATGGGCCGAAAGCGGCCCCGAGCTCAACACCGTGCAACTCTGGGATGCCGTCACCCAGCGGCGAGTACGCGATCTGGCGGGGCCCACCAGGATCGTGGACGCCATCGATTTCAGCCCGGACGGTGCCTGGGTGGCGGGCGGTAGCCGCGATGAAGCCTTGTACATCTGGGACGTCAAGACCGGTGCCCTGGTGCGCAAACTCGGTGGGGAAGACGGCTGGGTCTATGGCGTCGCCTTTTCCCCCGATGGCTCCCTTATTGCCGGCTCGTGCAACGAGTCCCCTGTCATGATTTGGGACACGCACACCGGAGAACTCCGTCACCGCCTCGAAGGCTTAAGAGTCCGTGCCAGCAAGGTCGCGTTTAACCCCGAGGGAACCCGCGTGGCCGCTTGCGATGAGGAGATGGTCAAAGTATGGAAACTGGAAACGGGCGCCGCGCTGTTGACCCTGCCCCACGGCGCGCAGGACGTTGCCTTCAGCCCGGACGGCCACATCCTCGCCACGGCCGGGCTAGATGGTCGGGTAGGCATTTTTGAGGCCGCGCCCTGGGTTGAGTAAGGGTAGCCTCAGTGCCAGCCCGGTGCCGGGTGCATCTCGGGCGCGCGGGCTGCTATAGTAAGTACATGAAACGCCGATTTTTATCAGAGCGCGGCGTTGCGGGCTTGCCGGGGCGCCGCATCGTGTGCGCCGGTGTGCTCAGCATCGCAGGGGCGCTCGCTGGCGAAGGCTGCCAGAGCGTGCCTCAGGGCGAAAGCGTCGCCCCGCCGGACCTGTCCGCCTCCGCGAGCCCATCCACCGACTTCTTTGCGAAGCATTGCTATGACTGCCACGGGGCCGACGTGCAGAAGGGCGGGCTCGATTTTGAGGCCATGATCACGGCCCACGGCAAGATCGACGATCTGGAACTCCTCGACAAGATCATCCAGGTGGTGTCCACGGGCGAAATGCCGCCGAAGAAGCCGCCGGAGCCCGCCGAAGTCGAAAGCTTCGTCGCCGCGCTCCAGCAACAGCGCGAGTTACAGCTTGCCGCCATGAAACCCACCGCCGGGCGCGTCACGGTGCGCCGCTTGAACCGGGTGGAATACGACAACACCGTCCGCGATTTGCTCGGCGTCGAAACGACCCCAGCCGAGGCCTTTCCCCCGGATGACACGGGCTACGGATTCGACAACATCGGGGATGTCCTCACCCTGTCGCCCATGCTCGCCGAGAAGTATCTCGATGTGGCGGAGGAAATCGTTGACGAGGCGCTCGCGCGAGAAATCGCAGAGTACGGCAAAGTCTCGCCCGCGAACCGTCGCATTCTGGTCTGCAACCATGCGATTCCCGAGCATAATGTCCATTGTGCCGAGCGCATCATCAAAACCCTGGCCCCCCGGGCCTACCGGCGACCGGTAACGAAGGGCGAGTTCGAAAAGCTCGAGGCGCTTTACCAGTTGGCCATCGACTCCGGCGACGGCTTCAGCCAGGGTCTGGAGCTGGCCCTGCAGGCCATGCTCGTGTCGCCCCACTTCCTCTTCCGCGTCGAAGGCGAGCGTGGCCCCGACGATCCCGCCGCCGACTTCCGCGTGGCCAATTATGACTACGCCTCCCGCCTCTCTTACTTTCTATGGAGCAGCATGCCCGATGGCGAGCTGATGGCCTGCGCCCAGGATGGCACCATCCGCCACCCGCGTACCCTGCGCGCCCAGGTGACCCGGATGCTGCGCGATCCCCGGTCGAAAGCGCTGGCGGAAAACTTCGGCGGCCAGTGGCTCCAAATCCGCAACCTGAAGCGGGTCGATCCGGATCCGGGCAAGTTCCCCCAGTTCACCGACGAACTGCGCGAGGCCATGGCCGCGGAGACCAACCTTTTCTTTGCGTCAGTGGTCAAAGAAGATCGCAGTCTGCTCGACTTTATCGATGCGGACTACACCTTTGTGAACGAAGCCCTGGCCAAGCACTATGGGATCGACGGCATCGTGGGAGCGGAATTCCAGCGGGTTAGCGTAGACCCCAACGAGCGCGGGGGGCTGCTGGGCCAGGCGAGCGTGCTGACGGTGACGTCGTTGCCCACGCGCACCTCGCCCGTGATTCGCGGGCTGTGGGTGCTGGAAAACATGCTGGCCTCCGCGCCCCCGCCCCCCCCGCCGGACGTGCCGCCGCTGGACGAGGTGAAGATCGACTCCAGCGCCACGCTGCGCCAGAAGCTGGAGATGCACCGGGAAAACCCGAGCTGCGCGAGCTGCCACAACCGCATGGATCCCCTGGGCTTCGGCCTGGAGAACTACGACGCCATCGGCGCCTGGCGCACGGAAGACAACAGCCAGCCGCTGGACACTTCCGGCGTGTTGCCCGACGGTAAAACCTTCGCCGGACCGGGCGAACTGAAGAAGGTGCTGCTGGAGCGCAAGACCGATTTTACTCGCTGCCTGACGGAAAAAATGCTAACCTATGCGCTGGGCCGGGGCGTTGAGGATTTTGACGCCCCCGTGATAGAAGACATCGTGGCGGGTGTCGAGCAGCGAGACTACCGTTTTTCGGCGCTGGTCTACGAGATTGTGCGGAGCTTGCCCTTCACACGGCAGGAAATTGAAGCAGAGGCATCATGAGCAGTTACCTTACCAAGAAGCACCTCGACCGGCGGACCTTTCTTCGCGGCATGGGCGCGGCCCTCTCGCTGCCCCTGCTGGACGCCATGGTGCCCGCGCGGGCCTTTGCATCGCAGGCCGTCGCCGCGCCGATCCGGCTGGGTTTCGTCTACGTGCCTAATGGCGTGGTCATGGATCAATGGACCCCGGCGGCGGAAGGGGTGGACTTCGTCCTTCCCAGGACGCTGGAGCCCATCGCCGCCCACCGTGGCGATGTCATCGTGGCCACGGAACTGGCCCACCTCAACGCCCGCGCTCTGGGCGACGGCGGTGGCGATCACGCGCGGGCCTCGGCGGCCTTCCTCACGGGCGTGCACCCGAACAAGACCGCAGGCGCGGATATCCGCAACGGGATATCTGTGGACCAGATCGCGGCGAAGCACCTCGGCGAAACCACCCGCTATCCTTCGCTTGAGCTTACGGTGGAGCCCGGACGGCTCGCGGGTAACTGTGACTCGGGCTACAGTTGCGCCTACTCCAACAGCATATCCTGGCGCACCGAGACCACGCCGAACCCAGCCGAGGGCAATCCCCGCGCGGTCTTCGAACGACTCTTCGGCGGGGAGGATAAGAAGCTGAGTCCGGAAGCGCTGGCGAAGCGCATGCGCTACCGGGGCAGTATCCTCGATCTGGTGATGGACGACGCTCGGGCGCTCCAGAATAATCTGGGGCCGACGGATCGCCGCAAGCTGGATGAATACCTCTACGCCATCCGGCTGGTGGAGCGGCAGATCGAATGGAACGAGGCCCATGTGGCCGACAAAGCGCCCGACCTGGCCGTGCCCGAGAGCGCGCCGGAGACGTACGCGGAATACGCGCGGCTCATGTTTGACCTGCAGGTGCTGGCCTACCAGACCGATCAGGTTCGCGTGAGCACCTTCATGATGGGCATGGAAGGCAGCAACCGGGCCTATCGCGAGGTGGGCGTTTCCGGCGGCCACCACGAAATCAGCCACCACCTGAACGACGAAGCCAAGGTTGCCGGGCTGCGGGAGATCAACCGCTACCACATGGAGCAATTCGCCTACTTCCTGGACAAGATGAAGTCCACCCAGGATGGCGACGGCTCGCTGCTCGATCATGCGGTGATCGTCTATGGCAGTGGCATCAGCGATGGCAATTCCCACAGTCACAACAACCTGCCCGTGCTCATCGCCGGGCGCGCGGGCGGCAAGATAAAGACGGGCCGCCACATCAAGTACGCGCCGGACACCCCCATGACAAACCTCTATCTCAATGTGCTCGAATACGCGGGCTGCCCCACGGATAAACTGGGCGACAGCAACGGACAGCTCAACTACCTGAGTGGGATGGACGCGTAGGGACAGCCTCGCCTGTCGTGGCTACCCTCCCTCGTGCTCGATTCGGTAGTTGGCGTGGAGATAACTTCGCGCACCACATCACGTGGCGCCGCTGTCCCTACGGCAGCAGCGGATACACTTTCAGGTGGTCGTACTCGCAGTGGATGGCGTGCCTCATCTGGCGCAGGCCTATCCAGCCGTCGTTGGTATGCACGGGGCCATACGTGACACCATCGTCATCCCAGGCGGCCGAAATGACGTCGTCCACGATCAGCCGAATATTTCCGCCCTTCTTGTAAATCCGCACCGTCTGAAAGGTATCCGCCGCGCCGCCGGTCACGAGATCCGGCCCCGTGGCCACGAGGTTGAAGCCCGCGTTCTTCCGGATGTTCGCCGTACCGCGATCTCCCGCCCAGTAGGAGATGTGGTAGTTGTTCAAATCGCTGCTGTGGTATTGCTTGAAGACGCCATCGCGGGGCTTCAGCGCGGGATCGAAAATGCTCTCGCCGTTGATGCCGCGCGCATTGAAAAATACAATAGCGAGGCCATGTTTTCGGTTCTGCGGGCGGATGGAAAACTCAAGCAGAAAGTCCGCCGGGAAAACCTCGTTTAACCAGAACACGAGGTGATCGCTTTTCTCTCCCTCAACAGGAGGGGTACTCTCCAACACGAGGTGGCCGTCTTCTATCGCGGCGCGTTTGCCCCCTTCCAGCACCCAGCGGCTTAGTTCTGCGGGATCGTCGAAAGTGGTCGAGTAAACTGGGTGCTCCCAGTCTACATCGGCGGGGATCAGCGTTTGTCCGGCCAGGGGAGACACCGGCGGGCCTTCGGGATCATCCCCCGCGCCGATACGTGGATTCTCGTACCAGAACACACCGAGCTTCTCCACTTCCTCGCTGGAGATAAAGTCGAGATCACCGTCGCCATCGACATCGAGTGCTTCCACGCGATCAAACTTGGTGCCTTCCAGACCGCTGATATCCGTCGGTACCCAGTGTGCGCCGGGCGTGCCGTCCAGCCAGAAGATAGCGTGCTTGTTCTTCGCTTCCACCGTACTCGCCACCAGATCGTTGTGGCCGTTGCCGTCCACATCGGCAATACTCACGGATTTCGCGATACCCACGTCCGCAGGCAGCGGAACTTCCTTCTCGGTCCACGCCGCGCCCAGTGACGGTCGCGAGAAGAGCAAGATTCCGCCATCGCGCACCGCGGCCGCGATATCGAGCACGCCATCGGCATCGAGATAGCCCACATCGAGAAACATGGCCTCACGTTTCAGGCCGCCAATGGCGTGGTGCGCCCACTCGCCATCGACGCCCGCCGCGCCGGGATGCTCCAGCCACCACACGCCTTGATTCTCCCCGCGTCGGTCGCTGTAGAGGATATCGAGATCGCCGTCGCCGTCCAGATCCACATTGACAATAGACATGACCCAGCCCGCCTTGCGCAGCGGCTTCCACTGCCATCCTTCAGCATTACGCGGGTCGGCTGGGGCTTGAAACCAGCCAATCGAGGCGTCATCATTTTTTCCAGCGGCCACGAGGTCCGGGCCGTTCTGCCCGTCGACCTGAGCGGGCGCCACATACATCCACTGCTTGCCGAGGCTTTGGGGCAGCGTTACCGTCTTCCACGCGGAGCCATCCAGGCGCTGTGCGGGTTCCAAGGGCGACCAATGGATAAACAGGGCCCGCTCCTCGCCCTCCGTCGAACTGACCACGTCCAGCGCGCCGTCGCCGTCGAGATCATGAAAAACAGCATCTTCCGGGCTCTTCACCTGTCCCACAGTCACGGCGGGCCAGGGAGCGCGCGCCTTGTCCGCGCCAGGATGGGGTAGACCCGGACCACGCCGCCCTGCTCCCAGGGCGTGGCGATATCAAGAAGCCCGTCGCCATTGAAATCGGCCCGACGCGCCGCCTGATACGCCTTGAACTCGTCCAATGATCGTGCGGCCATCGCGCCCTCGCTCGCAAGCAACGACAGCGCACCCGCCATCGTGCCCGCCTTCATGAAGTCTCTGCGGTTGAACATGGGAAAACCTCCAATAGAATTCGAAGGCTTCATCCTACCGCAGTCGAAAGCAAAAGGTCACACTACCTGTCACAATACGTGGCGCCAGCGCGGTCTTCGGTGCCGCATAATCAGGGGTAACCACTGTTGTTCTCCCTGACCCTGCTCGCATGTGGAGGGACCAGGAGATATACTTTGACGTCACGGTTCCCCCACTTGCGGAAAAAAGGGGGCGTTCCGTCAATGAGGAAGTAGCACCCCAGGGGACGGACCCGCGCACGCGACCGCGCTTGGTCATTCGCCACCGGCGTCCCCCCAGCGCCCCCAATCGGCAAAGCCCACCCCAACGCGCGGGCCTGTCCCAACCGGATGAGGGAGGGCACCCGCATACGCCCCACGCCGAGCCCTTACATCCCCTGGGACAGGCCCGCGCGTGGACGAACACCTCGACCGCTGCAAACACCGACGGACGCCCCAGCCACCACCACCCGCCCAAGGGCCCCGGCGCGGGTCCGTCCCCAACGCCCGCCCCACCGCGAGGACTTGGGAAAGACGCGGGGGGCGATGGTCTACAGTTACCTGATGATGCCGATGAAATCGGCTTTCGCGCCTCCAATACAGGCGGATGTACCTAGTTATACCTAGTTGAGCAGGGTCGAAATGCTATTGAACGAGCGCCATTATTCTGTCGCCGACCCCAACACCTCATTCAGGCCCGCCGAAAGCGGGCCCCAGATTCGCGGGTCGAGTAAGAAACGGGTGACGCCACCTTGAACGCGAAAATTGGCGAGTTTTAGAGTACCGCTGTCGTTGTAGATTTGCGCCATAGACGTATCGACCTCGCCGGTCCGTTCGTCGCTGCGCAGGAGAAAGATGAACTTGTCCGCATCGATCACCAGGGCTCCGTCGTCGAAGAAGGAGATATCCCGCCGTTTCTCGATGGATTGCTTTCCAAGCGTGCGAATAGACGACTCCGTCAGCAGCCCCGCCAATCCCTGCTGTGCGGGGCTACCTTCGTATTCGCTCTCCTCCTCCGGAATCTGCCCGGCGAGGTTCGCGATCCCCTGCTGGAGTGTTTGAATCCCCGATGCGTTGGGATAGTCCGGCAGGAGCATTGCTCGGAAAAGCAGCGTGAGCGGATGTGCGCTCTCCGTATCGCCGAAGAGTCCGTCCACCGCCACCTCCCGGACAAAGGCCGGGTTGCTCTCCCGATAGCTTTTCAATTCGGGCAACTCGGGCTGACAATCCTTCAACGTAGTTGCAATCGGCTCGTTGGGCCCCATCCATTCGGGCGCGAAGCGGAATTTTCCGGGAGAAAACTCCTGCACCGGTATCAGGTCATTCGCAGTACGAGTCGTCGAATCGGGATTGGTCATTGTCCATTGCACGATGAATCCATGTAGCCCACCCACCCGCATGTACGTCTTGATCGCTGCGGCCGTCGGGGTCGGAAAAGTCGGATTCTGAGTATACGCGGTGAAAGCAGTATACCAGTTCGCCTGGCTGTCCGGGGTGTACGATGAAATCGGCATCCCATCTTGGCCTCGCTTATCCGCTGGCGCGCTCAGTCCGCCCCACCATGCCTCGTCCAGCATGAACGCGGCATTGACAATAGCCGCACACACCGAAAGTGGATCGCCATAAACCATGGCCTCTTCGAGAGCCACGTCGGAATAATTCACCTCAAGCTGTTTCCCCGAAGCGCGGACTGCAAATGCGATGGGGGTGTCGGCGTTTCGGCTTAATCTGTGACTCACGGTCCAGGTCTGGGGCGTCAACGGTTCCAGCGACACCGGGGACGCGGCAGCGGTGTTCGCCCCTAGTGCTGTCAGAACAAAAATCGATGCGACAGTGGAGATTTTTATGAACTTCATAATTGGACTTCCTCCTGGTAGATGCTCGTTTTAGTGGAACTAAGCGCTCCTGGTTAGTGACCCCTGGCGATTGATTTACCAATTGAATGACACGACCATCAAGATTGGGAAAACTTCGCGCCTGATTGTCATTGGCACTTGCTCAACCGCCATTTATAGGCTTCTTGCGGTGAGGGAAACTGGGCCTGTATTGGATAGCACCCTATTCCGAATGCCTCAAGTTTCATGGAAAACATGACCGGATTGATGAAGGCCTCGATGCAGCTCTCCTTCTCGCAATTGGTGTACCTTTCTGTTCCCCCGACGCCCCCAGAAAACATGACTTCGAGTAGCGTTATGTCACATAGCGAGACCGAGAAGTCACCAATGGAACCCTCTAGGATGAGACTGACTTTCGCCGCTAGTGAAAGCGTGGCGTCGATGTTTGTCGTGGTTCTCCCACTCTCGCAATACTCTTCGTCCAGGCAGGGACATGTATAGGTTACTGTCTCGATGCCACCGGATATCGAAGCCTCCAAGTCACCCAACACGCCTGCGGCTATTGTTACAGAAGCCTCGAGTCCGGAAGGTATAACCAGATCTACGTCGATCGACACTCCAACCGCCGGATTCAGAGGTACGTTCTCATTGCTCATCTTGAAAGTCACAGAAGTCGTCTTTATCGCAGCCTCTCCACGGGTTCCATCCGGATTGACGCAGTCGCCTGCTTCGACTGACCACTCGAAACCCCAATCAATCGACTCTATCCCGAACCAGTCGGTCAGCACCCCTTTGACCGCATCCACACCCGCAATTGACATGGCAGGGGGACCTGCGTAAGCTGGCGGATTCAAATCCAAGTAGCACTCATCGGTAAACACTGCGGAGATATCGCGATCATTCGCCATATGAATCGTGAATGGGTTATCCGTTACCTGCTCCGGAGTGCTCCAAGTGTCGCCTTCCCAATAGTCAAAGTGCCAGAATTCCGCCGGAAGCGCGGTAAGATCAATCGTGCTATTTCTCGGAAACTCTCCGGAAGGCGGCTCCACCTCACAATCCTCGCAATTGGTGTCAATCTGTAGCTCTACCATATCGGTCTTGTCAAACGCCCACAGCGAAAGGTCTCGGTTCACCGTTATGCTAATAGGATTCTGCCTTGACGTTCCAGGACCAAGCGGGCCATCTGGAAACTGTTCTTCCGGCAACCCCTCCCAGTGATCAAATGGAGGATTTGCATAGTACGTGTTATACCCAAACTGTTGCGTGGACCCATGCGGAAACCAACCGGAAGCGGGGTAAACCTCGCCTTGACCGAACACCAGTGTTCCCACGTGATGAAGCTCCCCAAACACCGCCGTCACCGCTTTGTCCCCATTCATCGGCATGACCAGCGGGTTGTCCTCCACCATCTCCGCAGGGACGTTGCCTTCCCATCGGACGAAGCCCCAGCCCGCGCCGGGTGTGGCGGTGACGGTGCCCGGGGTTCCCTCGATGTATTCGGCTACCGGCGGGTCCACGGTACAGCCCGTGCAGCCCTCCGCGGCCACATCGGCGGTGAGGGTGTAGATGATCTCGTCGTCGTAGCCGATGATCTGCAGGCTCTGTTCGATAGTGACGTTGACCGGGTTGCTGGTGCTGGTGCCGGAACCCCATGCGGGGGTGGAGAAGGAACTGGGCAGGCCCGCCCAGTGGTGGAACTGGTGGCCGTTCTGGCGGTCGAAGAAGAAGCTCTGGGACGCCCCGTGGTCGTAGGTCCCGCCTTCGGGCTCGATGACGCCCTGCTCGATCACCTCGGTGGTCACGGTATGCGCCTGGATGAAGGTGGCGGTGACGGTCTTGTTGGCGCTCATGGTGACATTGATGGGGCTCGTGGAACCGCTCGTTCCTCCGCCAGTCCATCCCTTAAAACGCCAGCCTGCATCCTGCGTGGCGCTCAGGCTTACCACCTGGCCTTTGTCGTATTTGGTGTCGCCCACGGCCGGGGACACCGTGTTGCCGTCGGCCGGCAGATTCCCGATGAGCTCTTTGACCATGGTCAAGGTGACCTGCTCGATGAAGATCGCCTTTAGATTGCCCGATACCGTCATCGGCACGGTCACCGAGGGATTGCCCGGCGTGGCCCCCGCGAGGGTCCCTTCCCAGTGATCGAAGCGCCAATTGCTTGCCGGGGTGGCCGTGAAGGTGACGGGGACGTTCTTCGGGTAGACCGCCGAGCCCGGCGACACCGCGCCCTGGCCCTGCTTGCTCACTGTGATGTTGACGCCCGCAATGAAGTTGGCCGTGACGGATTTGTTCGCGTTCATGGTGACGCTGGTGGTTGGGAGTGTGCCCGAGGCGTCGCCCGACCAGCCCGTGAAAATCCAAGCGGTTCCGCCGGTGGCGGTCATGCTGATCACTTTTCCGGCACGGTGCGAGTAGTTGCCCAAGCCTGGGACGACCGTGCCACCGCCGGTCTTAGCCACCGTGAGGGTATACATCGGCTTGAACACTGCCGTGATGGTCTTGCTCTGGGTCAATTCGACCTCGATGGAGGTGCCTAGAATCAACGCGCCTTCCAGATCGCCTTCCCAGTGATCGAAGCCATCGGTCGGACTCGCGAACACGGTCACTTTGGTATCCCGAATGTGCGTATAGGTGGCAACGTCGGGGCTGATGGTGCCCTCGCCGATCTTCGCAAGCGTGAGCGTCACATCCGGTTTGAAGTGTGCCGTGGCCGTCTTGCTTGCATCCATGATGATGCCGATGGCGTCGTCTTCCCGGTCTTCCAGGTCCACATCGCCTTCCCAGTAGTCGAAGCGCTCCGTGGGGGAGGCAGCAACATTCACGGGCGGACTGCCGGGAGGATAACTATGGGGTGACTCGTCTGGATCCGGACTAACAGTACACTCCT
>JBIJDL010000232.1:0-9441 GCA_044344195.1 Candidatus Hydrogenedentales bacterium | reverse complement strand
TGCCGATTCCCGGGGAGGCCGAGGTGATTTCCCTTGGCGAGGGCGCCACGCCCCTGGTGATGGCGCCGGCCCTTGCGGCCCGGCACCGGCTGGGGGCCGTCAGTCTTAAGAACGAGATGGCCAACCCCACGGGCTCTTTCAAAGATCGGCAGGTCTCGGTTGGCCTCACGTGGGCCCGCAGTCAGGGCTACGATACCGTAGCCGTGGTGAGTTCGGGCAACGTTGCGTCGGCCGCAGCAGCCTATTGCGCCCGGTCGGGTATGAAGGCGGTCCTGTTCATGCACGGCCAGGCCTCCCCGGCGAAAATCGCCCAGGCCCAGGCCTATGGCGCGGTCGTAATTTCCGTGGATGATCCCTCGCCCAACGCCGTTTTTCAATTGTGCATCGAGGCCTGCAAGACCTTTGGCTGGTACCATCTTTCCACGGCGGGTATGTATGAGCCCTGGAACGTGGAAGGGGCCAAGACCATTGCCTATGAGCTTTACCAGCAGTATGGCGGCAACCTGCCCGACTGGATCGTGGCCCCCGTGGGCGGCGGAGGATTGCTGGGGGGTATCTGGCGCGGCCTGCTGGACATGAAAGCACTGGGGCTCTTGTCCAACCTGCCTCGGCTCGCCGGGGTACAGGCGACCGGCTGCGCGCCTCTCCAAGAGGCCATGGACAACGATTGGAATTTTGAGGAGCACCTTGCCCATCCCTGGCAAGATCCCAAGACCATCGCCGGGGCCATTGCGGACGATATACTCTTTGACGGGCACACCGTGTTGCCCGCCCTGCGCGAGACCTGGGGCGCGGCCATCGCCGTGACGGACGACGCCATGATCGAGGCCCAAGGCCTCCTCGCGCGGACGGAAGGGCTGCTCTGCGAGATCGCAACGGCCAGCGCTATTGCGGCTTTGAATCAGTTGCCGCTGGTGGACAGCAACACGACGGTATGTTGTATAGTGTCGGGCAGCGGATTGAAGGATCTGGGCCGACTGGCGGAGTCGGCGGCGGCGGTGCCGAAGATCCCCGCGACGCTGGAGGCGTTGCAGCGGGTGCTGGATCGGCAAGGCTGAACTGCTTTCATTTCGCTGTGTACTGGGCATGGTCGCGCAAAAGGATCTTGGACATTCCTGTCCGAGGCAAAGGGCACGATAGCACCGAAGCGAATTTAATGCCTGTACGGATGTCGGCGCAGACAGAGCCAAAGCCTTCGACACGCGAGGGCAAATTGCCGTAGCGCCGTGGGTCTCGACACCGGAGCGCTGTGTGCCTCGGACAAGAATGTCCAAGATCCTCTATGTCGCGAATTTTGGGTTGCGGACAAAGCCCGCTTTAGAAAGTCTCGACTATGAAACATTCCATCTGGCTCATCGGTCTTCTGACATTGATGCTTTATGTATCTGGGTGCCATTTCGGTAGTGCCGCACTCCCGATCGTCTCCACTACCCCGGTCCCGAACACCCAATTAGAAATTCGTCTTGGTGGGCCGAATACGAAAGGTAATTTTGGTTACTGTATCCGCTCTGCAAGCGGAAAGCGTTTTAGTCACTACCGGACATTGGGTCCTTTGCAGCCTGACCAAACGACGCCCGTAAACCTTGAAAGCATGGGAAACGGAGTCTATCGTATTCAGTGGGGTGAAGCTCCTGCCTCCGTGTTTGCAGTCATTGACTTTCAGAAAGCAATGTTCGTGGAAGATTCGAACACATCGAATCCCCGAAATGAGCCCTTTGAGAGACAGTAACTTGTGTTCTGACCGATTTCATCCTTGTATACAGCGAAGCTTTCATGACCAAGAATTTGACGGCACGGCACCCTATTTCATGCCGAGATGATTGTAGTGTCCGTTATATCTGTGTTCATCTGTGGGTAGTACCTTCTTAATATCGGCCTTGAGATCGTGTGCCGCCGGAATATTATTCGTGTGAATTCGTGTTCATTCGTGGTTCACAATCTTGCAACTCCGTTGTGCATCCCACACGCGCGTTTTAGAAAGTCTCGACTATGAAACATTCCCTATGGCTCATCGGCCTCCTTATCGCCGGTTGTTCCTCCCCCCATGTCGTTGTGGTCTATAGCCCCCACGGGGCCGAGATGCTGGGCGACTACGAAACCCTCTTCGAGACGGCCTACCCCGAGGTGGATATCCAGATGCTCGACATGGGCGCGAAGGATGTCTACACCCGCGTGCGCGCCGAGAGCAGCCGCCCCCAGTGCGACGTTTGGTGGGGCGCGCCGTCGACCCTTTTCATGCAGGCGGCGGACGAGGGGCTGCTCGCGCCCTACACGCCCGCCTGGGCGGACAAACTCGCGCCGGAGTTTAAGGATCCCGAGGGCCGCTGGCACGCAACCTATCGCTCCCCCATCGCCATTCTCTTCAACGACCGCCACTACAAGGCGGAGGACGTGCCCCAGACCTGGGACGCGCTGCTGGATCCGAAATGGAAGGGCAAAATCAGCCTGCGCTCGCCCCTGGAGTCCGGCACGATGCGCACCTTCATCAGCGCCATGGTGGATCGCGCCGAGTCCGACGACGCGGGCATCGAATGGCTCCGCCAGTTCCACCAGAATACGGGCGAGTACCTCGGTAATCCGGCCATGCTCTTCGACCACATCAAGAAGAATCCCGAGCATATCAGCGTGTGGCTCATGCCCGATATCGTGATGCAGGCCGTGCGCAATGGCTTTCCCTTCGGCTACCACATCCCCGCGGACACGCCCGTGCTGACCGATGGCATCGCTATCGTGAAAGGTGCACCCCACGAAGAATGGGCGAAAAAGTTTTATGATTTTGTGACGACCGAAGAAGCCCTGCTGCAACAGGCAAACGAATATGCCAAGCTACCGGCGCGCGGCGACATTGATTCCTCCAAACTGCCGCCGAAACTGGTTGCCCAGCCGGTCCAGTCCATGGCCATCGATTGGGCGGAATTTGCCGCGAAAGAAAAGGAGTGGTGCGATCGCTGGAAGGCGGAGGTTTTCGACGCGCAATGAGCAGCGTACGCCTCGACAACGTGACCCGTGTGTATCCCGAAGGCGGCGGCGTTCGCGGTTTTTCCTGCGAAATCGCCCAGGGCGAGTGCTTTGCCCTCCTCGGCCCCTCCGGCTGCGGCAAAACCACGACCCTCCGCAGCATCGCCGGGCTGGAGATGCTCGATTCCGGCCGGATTTTCTTTGGTGCGCGTGATGTGACCCAGGAACCGCCCGAAACCCGCAAGGCGGCCATGGTCTTCCAGAGCTACGCCCTCTTTCCCCATATGAATGTCTACGAAAACGTGGCTTTTGGCCTCCGCGCCCAGAAGGTGGACAAGGCCCTGATTCCGGCGCGCGTGCGGGATTCTCTCGCTCTGGTACAGCTCGATGGCTTGGACAAGCGCTGGGTGACGGATCTGAGCGGCGGCCAGCAGCAGCGCGTGGCTGTGGCCCGGGCCCTGGCGGTGCACCCGGAGATTCTGCTGCTCGACGAGCCCCTGAGCAACCTGGACGCGGAACTGCGCCACAGCACCCGGGAGCAACTGGGTGAAATCCAGAAGAAGCTGGGGATCACGGCGATCTACGTGACCCACGATCAGGAAGAGGCACTGGAGCTCGCGGACCGCATCGCGATCCTGAAAGACGGCACCTGCCACCAGATTGGAACGCCCCAGGAGATTCTGGAGGCCCCGGCCACGGAGTTCGTGGAGCAGTTCATGGCCCGGCAGCGAAGGCTGATGGGGCGGAGCTAAATTGGACCGATCAGACGGATCGGACCGATCTGAGCAGCCTGATCGCCCCAGTTGGGCCCTTGCGAAGGGTACTTTGGAATCAAATTTGACACCCCATCCCGTTTTTTGCTATTCTGGTGTGCTGCATTCCCTTAGGGGATAGATCTGTCTTTGGCAACAGTGCAGCGTAGCGCGGGCCCCGCCGCTCGTTGTCTGTAATGCCTTGTCAGTACTAAACATAGACAAAGGAGTCTCTGCATGGCCGTAGCTCCCCGCAACGAGCGACCCTCTCTGGGTACGATTCCAGATACCTACGAGCTTCCCGATCTCATTGAGATTCAAACCAAGTCCTATGGCGACTTTCTTCAGTGGGATGTACCACCGGATGAACGTATCGCCCAGGGCCTGCAGGAAGTTTTCCTGGATGTGTTCCCGATCGAGGCGCCCAACAAGCTCACGCGCTTGGAGTTCGTGCACTATTCTTTCGCGCCCCCCAAGTATACCGTACAGGAGTGCCAGGAACGCGGCATGACCTACTCGGCCTCGCTCAAGGCGCTGCTGCGCCTCGTGCGTTACGAGGAAGTGGGCTCCGGCGCGAACCGCGAATTGCGCGAAAAGCTGATGCTGGAGCAGGAAGTCTTCCTGGGCGAACTGCCCATCATGACGGCCACCGGCACCTTCATCATCAATGGCGCCGAGCGCGTCATCGTGAGCCAGTTGCACAAGTCGCCCGGCGTTTCCTTCGAGCGCAAGGTGCACCAGAACGGCAAGCCCCTCCTTTCCGCGCGTGTCATCCCCTACCGCGGCGCGTGGCTCGAATTCGAATACGATATTAACGACTATCTCTGGTTGACCATCGACCGCCGCTCCAAGCTGCCGGCGACGACCTTCCTCCGGGCCTTCGGCTATATCGAGTCCGAAGAGATCCTGGCACTGTTCTACCACTTCGACTCCATGACTTTCGGCCGCACCAAGGTGAAACTGGCCGGCGAATCCCTGGATCCCGAAGCGGTGGTGGGCATGTGGGTCGCCTCCGACGTGATCGATCCCGAAACCGGCGAAATCATGGCCGATGCCGCGACCGAATTGACCTTGTCCATCATTGAGAAGGTCATGGCCTCCACGGTCCAGGAAATCAAGGTTCTCCACCGGGAAGACGTGGCCAAGGACTCCACCATCGTGAGCACCCTGGCCCAGGACAAGACCCAGACGCAAGAAGACGCGCTGCGCGAAATCTACGCCCGCATCCGCCCCGGTGACCCGGCGACGGACGCGACCTGCCGCACCTTCTTCCAGCGCCTCTTCTTCGATCCGAGCCGCTACGATTTCGCCCCCGTGGGCCGCTACAAGATTAACCGCAAACTCGGCCTCCAGACCAGCCAGGAAGTCAAGATCCTGACCAAAGAGGACGTGGTCGCCACGCTCCAGTATCTGGTAAAGCTTCGCGGCGGTGAAGGCGTGCTGGACGATATCGATCACCTCGGCAACCGCCGCGTGCGCGCCGTGGGCGAACTCCTGTCCAACCAGGTCCGTATCGGCCTGGTCCGCATGGAGCGCACAGTCCGCGAGCGGATGAACTTCCAGGAAGAAGATCAGCTTTCTCCCCAGACGCTGGTGAACCCCAAGCCGGTCAGCGCCGTCATTAAAGACTTCTTCGGCCGCAGCCAGCTTTCCCACTTCATGGACCAGATCAATCCCCTTGCGGAATTGACCCACAAGCGCCGTCTGAGCGCCCTCGGACCGGGCGGCCTGAGCCGCGAGCGCGCCGGTTTCGAAGTGCGCGACGTGCACCCGACCCACTACGGCCGCATCTGCCCGATCGAGACGCCCGAAGGCCCGAACATCGGTCTGATGGCGTCGCTGTCGACCTATTCGCGCATCAACGAGTACGGCTTCCTGGAAACCCCCTACCGCAAGGTGGAGGCTGGCCGCGTGCTGGACGAAGTGGAGATGCTCTCCGCCTATGACGAAGACAACTACGTCATCGCCCAGGCCAACGCGCCGCTGGATCCGAAAGGCCGCTTCGAGCGCCGCCAGGTGCTGTGCCGCCACCGGGGCGACTTCCCCCAGGCGAGCCCCGAAGGCGTGGACTACATGGACATCTCCACCAAGCAGTTGGTGTCGGTGGCCGCCGCGCTGATTCCCTTCCTGGAGCACGACGACGCCAACCGCGCGCTGATGGGTTCCAACATGCAGCGCCAGGCCGTGCCGCTGCTCAAGACCGATTCCCCCTATGTGGGTACGGGTCTCGAGCACGTGACCGCCCGTAACTCCGGCACCGTCATCCGCGCCGAGCGCGAGGGCGTGGTGGAGTATGCGGACAGCGAAGTCATCCGCATCCGCAGCAAGAAGAAGAAAAACGATAATCCCTTCCGCTCCGAAGAAGACGTGTACGAGCTGAAGAAGTACGTGCGCTCCAACCAGAACACCTGCATTACCCAGCGGCCCATCGTCGCCAAGGGCGACAAGGTGGAAGCGGGCGATATCGTGGCCGACGGTCCCGCGACGGACAACGGCGAGCTGGCCCTCGGGCGCAACGTGCTGGTCGGTTTCCTTCCCTGGGAAGGCTACAACTTCGAGGACGCGATCATCCTGAGCGAAGAGCTTGTGAAGGAAGACGTCTTCACCTCGATTCACATCCAGGTGTATGAACTCGAAGCCCGCGACACGAAGTTGGGACCGGAAGAAATCACCCGCGACATCCCGAACGTGAGCGAAGAAGCCCTGAAGAACCTGGACGAGAGCGGTATTGTCTGCATCGGCTCCAAGGTTGGCCCCGGCGACATCCTCGTGGGTAAGGTCACGCCCAAGGGCGAGACCGAACTCGCACCGGAAGAAAAGCTCCTCCGCGCCATCTTCGGTGAAAAGGCCGAAGACGTGCGCGACGCCTCACTGACCATGCCTCCCGGATCGTCCGGCGTGGTGGTGGACGTGAAAGTCTGCTCGCGCAAAGACAAGTCCGCCGACGCCCAGGGCAAGAAGACGCTCCTGACCGATGTGGCCAAGATCAAGCGCCAGTACGACGACCGGATCGACGAAATCCGCCAGACCTTCGTGGACCTCGTCCGCGACGACCTGGTCGGCCTGAAAATCCTCGAAGACGTATACGATCACAAGACGGAAGAACTGGTCCTCGAAAAGGGCAAGCGCATCCGCATGGCGCACCTGGAAAAGGGCGATTACAGCGTCCTGGCCCGCCTGCGCATTGAAGACAAGAAAACCCAGCAGACGCTAACGCGCCTGGTGAACATGGCCGCGATGGAAGAAGCGAAGCTTATCGCCTTCCGCGACAGCCAGATCGAGCGCATGCGCAAAGGCGACGAACTGCCCCCCGGCGTCATCAAGCTGGTGAAGGTGTTCGTGGCCAAGAAGCGCCGCATGTCCGTCGGCGACAAGATGGCCGGTCGCCACGGCAACAAGGGTGTGGTGGCGCGTATCGTGCCCGTCGAAGACATGCCCTTCCTGCCGGACGGCACCCCGGTGCAGATCCTGCTCAATCCCCTCGGCGTGCCTTCGCGCATGAACGTCGGGCAGTTGCTGGAGACCCACCTGGGCTGGGCGGCGAAAGCCCTCGGCATGAAGTTGGCCACGCCGGTGTTCAACGGCGCGACCGAAGAAGTCATCCGCGATTTCCTGACCAAAGCCGGCCTGCCGGAGAGCGGCAAGATCCGCCTTCGCGACGGTCGCAGCGGCTTGGAAATGCACCAGGACACCTGCGTGGGCCAGATTTACATGCTCAAGCTGAACCACTTGGTGGATGATAAGATTCACGCACGCGCCATCGGGCCGTACTCGCTGGTGACGCAGCAGCCTCTGGGCGGTAAAGCCCAGTTCGGCGGCCAGCGTTTCGGCGAAATGGAAGTGTGGGCGCTGCAGGCCTATGGCGCGGCGTACACGCTCCAAGAGCTGTTGACCTTCAAGTCCGACGACATTCAGGGCCGTACGAAGGCCTACGAGGCGATCGTCAAGGGCGAGCGTGAAGTGGAGCCGGGCACCCCCGAGTCCTTCAACGTGCTCGTTCGCGAAATACAGAGCCTGTGTCTCGACGTCATCAAGCTGGTCAAGGTTGACGGCGCTACCGAAGTCGAAGAAGAAGAAGAAGAAACTCTGGAGGACTAAAACGTTGGCCAAGTATATCCCAACTACCGGTGAGCGCTTTGACGCGCTGGCCATTCGGATGGCCTCTCCCGAGGAAATCACGAAATGGTCCCGGGGCGAAGTTAAAAAGCCCGAAACCATCAATTACCGTACCTTCAAGCCGGAAAAAGACGGCTTGTTCTGCGAGCGTATCTTCGGCCCCGTCAAGGACTGGGAGTGCGGTTGCGGCAAATACAAAAAAGTAAAGCACCGCGGCATCACCTGTGACCGCTGCGGCGTGGAAATCACCGAGTCCAAGGTGCGCCGCGAGCGCATGGGCAGCATCAAGCTGGCCGTGCCCGTGACCCACATCTGGTTCTTCAAGACGACCCCGAGCTGCATCGGCAACCTGCTGGATCTGTCCATCCGTTCGCTGGAGCGGGTGATCTACTTTGAGAACTACATCGTGATCGATCCGGGTGACACCGGGCTGGACAAGATGCAGACCCTCACCGAAGATCAGTACCAGGACGCGCGCACCGAGTACGCGGATCGCTTCATCGCCAAGATGGGGGCCGAGGGCGTCAAGCAGTTGCTGGAAGAGATCGACATCGACGCCCTGAGCGCCGAGCTTCACGCCCAGTTCGCCAGCACCACGTCGGCCCAGGGCCGCGCCAAGGCCATCAAGCGCCTGAAGGTGGTCGAAGCCCTGCGTAAGTCGGGGAACAGCGCTTCCTGGATGGTGCTGGACGTGATCCCGGTTATTCCGCCGGATCTGCGTCCCCTCGTGCCGCTGGAAGGTGGCCGCTACGCCACCAGTGATCTGAACGACCTCTACCGCCGCGTGATCAACCGCAACAACCGCCTCAAGCGCCTCATCGACCTGCGCGCGCCGGAAGTGATCCTGCGCAACGAAAAGCGCATGCTCCAGGAGGCCGTGGACGCCCTGTTCGACAACGGTCGCCATGGCCGGACCGTGCTGGGCGCGGGCAACCGCCCCCTGAAGTCCCTGAGCGACATGCTCAAGGGCAAGCAGGGTCGTTTCCGCCAGAACTTGCTCGGCAAGCGCGTGGACTACTCGGGCCGCTCGGTCATCGTGGTGGGTCCCGAATTGAAACTGCACCAGTGCGGTCTGCCCAAGTACATGGTGCTCGAACTCTTCGAGCCCTTCATCATCCACCAGCTTAAAGAGCGCGGCATCTCCTCTACCATCAAAGCGGCGAAGCGCGCGATTGCCCAGGGCCGCACCGAGGTGTGGGATATTCTCGAAGACGTGATCAAGGACCACCCCGTGCTCCTGAACCGCGCGCCCACCCTTCACCGACTCGGCATCCAGGCCTTCCAGCCCGTGCTGATCGAAGGCAAGGCTATCCGCATCCACCCGCTGGTGTGCCGCGCCTTCAACGCGGACTTCGACGGCGACCAGATGGCGGTACACGTGCCCCTCATGCCGGCCGCGCAGCTCGAAGCGCACCTGCTGATGATGTCCTCCTCCAACATCTTCTCGCCGTCCGACGGTTCGCCCATCGTGACGCCGTCGCAGGATATCGTTCTGGGCATCGCCTGGATGACCCGAATCCGCCCCGGCGCGAAGGGTGAATGGAAGCCCGAGTGGACCCGTGAAGACGGCCAGCTCACCATGCCAGGCAAGATTTTCCACGACACCGCGTCGGTC
>JBIJDL010000656.1:0-3239 GCA_044344195.1 Candidatus Hydrogenedentales bacterium | reverse complement strand
TACGAGATGGGCGAAGCGGACATCCACGCCGCCATCAAGATCAGCACCCCCCAGGGCCTCGTTGACACCTCCGTGGGCCGCGTGCTTCTGTGCGAGGGCCTGCCGGCCGAGATCACCATCCAGGACGTGAACAAGGAACATGACCAGGGCAGCATCGGCGACGTTATCGCCAAGTGCTACAACACCCACGGCCATAAGAAAACCTTCGAACTGCTGGACGATCTCAAGCGCACCGGTTTCAAATACGCCACCATCTCCGGCGTTTCCGTGGCCATCGTGGACATGGTGATCCCCCAGGAGAAGACGGGTCTCATCGAAAAGGCTCAGGGCGTGGTCGAGCGCATCGACGACATGTACCAGAACGGTCTAATCACCGAAGGCGAGCGCTACAACAAGATCATCGACGAATGGACGACCACGACCGAAGAAGTGTCCTCGGCGATGTTGAAGCAGATGGAGACCAACGAGCAAGGCTTCAGCGGCATCCACCTCATGTACCGTTCCAAGGCGCGCGGCAGCAAGTCCCAGATCCGCCAGCTCGCCGCCATGCGCGGTCTGATGGCCAAGCCGTCGGGCGATATTATTGAATCCCCCATCACGTCGAACTTCCGTGAAGGCCTCACCGTGGTGGAATACTTCATCTCCTCCCACGGTGCCCGCAAGGGTCTGGCCGACACGGCCCTCAAGACGGCCGACGCCGGTTACTTGACCCGCCGCCTCGTCGACGTGGCCCAGGACGTGAGCATTGAAGAGATCGACTGCGGCACGCTGAACGGCGTGTGGATGGAACCCCTCATGGACGGTTCCGACATTATCGCACCCCTCGACGAACGTATCGTTGGCCGTTACCCGCTGGACGACATCCGCATTCCCGGACGCGCCGAGCCCCTGGCCCGCGCCGAAGAGGAAATCACCCAGAAGGTGGCCGAGGACATCATCGCGGCCGGCCTCCCGGGCATCATGATCCGATCCGTGCTCACCTGCCAGTCCAAGCGCGGCGTGTGCGCGTACTGCTACGGTCGCAACCTGGCCACCGGCAAGGTGGTCGAGCTGGGCGAAGCGGTGGGTATCATCGCGGCCCAGTCCATCGGCGAGCCCGGCACGCAGCTTACGATGCGTACCTTCCACATCGGCGGCGCCGCGAGCCGCCAGGTGGAGAGCACCGAAATCAAGATGATGGACAACGGCAGCGTGGAGTTCAACAACGTCCGCACCGCCAAGAACCGCCAGGGCCAGGAAGTGGTCGTGAACCGCGGCGGCGAAATCAAGATCATCGGCAATGACAAAAAAGAAATCCACCGTTTCGCGATGCCGACCGGTTGCGTACTTCACTGCGTGGACATGCAGAAGATGAAAAAGGGCCAGCTCATCTACGTATGGGACCCCTACAACATCTCCATCATGGCCGAACAGTCCGGTACCGTTAAACTCGACGGCATGGTCGAAGGCGTGACGATGCGCGTGGACATCAACCCGGATACGGGTCTTGAAGAGCGCGTTATCACCGAGCACAAGCAGGATCTTCACCCGCAGATCACGATCCACGGGCTGGACGATGAAGTGCTCTCCTTCGCGACGATTCCCGCCGAGACCCACGTGGTCGTTACCCATGGCCAGCAGATCCTCGCGGGTGACCTCCTCGCGAAGACGCCGCGCAAGTTCAGCAAGACGAAAGACATCACCGGCGGTCTTCCCCGCGTGGCCGAGCTTTTCGAAGCCCGCCAGCCTAAGGATCCCGCCGTTATCAGCCACATCGACGGCATGGTCGAGCTCGGCGGTGCCTCCAAGGGCATGCGCAAGCTCAAGGTCATCCCGCCGGTAGGCAAAGAGCGCGAATATACCATCCCGCCGGGCAAGCACCTCAACGTGCAGACGGGCGACCGCGTGTATGCCGGTCAGCGTCTGACCGACGGCCCCATCATCCCGCAGGACATTCTCGCAGTTCAGGGTGAAGACGCCCTCCGCCGCTACCTGCTGGATGAAGTGCAGCAGGTGTACCGCCTCCAGGGTGTGCGCACCAACGACAAGCACATCGAAGTGATCATCCGGCAGATGCTCCGCAAAGTGCGGATCAAGGACGATCCGGGCGACACCAACTTCCTGGCCCACCAGGAAGTGGACAAGATCCGCTTCGCCGATGTGAACGAGCAGACCCAGCGTCGCGACGGGCGCCCCGCCGAGGCCGAACCGGTCCTTCAGGGTATCACCAAGGCCGCGCTGAGCACCGAGAGCTTCATCGCAGCCGCGTCGTTCCAGCAGACGACCCGCGTCCTCACGGAAGCGGCGTTGAGCGGGAAGCGCGACGAGTTGACGGGCCTGAAGGAAAACGTGATCATCGGTCACCTGATTCCGGCCGGTACGGGCAGCCCCCACTACCAGGACACGCACCCGCACCGGAAAAACAAGGAGCTCAGCGAATTCAGCGACGAGCTCGAGATTGCCACCATCGTGGAACGGGACGACGAAGACCCGGACAACGATCCTGCGGAGCTGGCGATCTAGGCGTGCAAAACGCGCGCCCGGTGTAATCTTAGATATGCAGGGGCGGCCTGGAATACGGGCCGCCCCTGAAGAATATACACAGGGTAGCAAACCCGCGCCGGGCCGGCGTTTTGTAGGCCCCGCGCGGGTGTGCTATGATCTTCCCCGACATCGGAACCAACAAGAACACAGGTATCTATGCTATGGCCGTAGGTAAAAAAGTGCTCGCGCTCTTCGCGATCTGCGTTTCCGTCGCGGCAGTCGCCCCCGCCGAACTGATCGATGCCGTGGTGGCCTCGGTCGACAAAGAAGTCATCCTCCAGAGCGAAATCGTCACCGAGATCCGCCCGGCCCTGGAGGGCCTCACTGGCGGCGAGGCCGAAGCCCAGGCCCTCTTCGACACTGCCCTGGACCAGGCCATCGAGCAGAAAATCCTGTACCGCGAAGGTGTTCTGAACGATATCAAGATCACCGACGAACAACTGGAAGAACGTATCAAGAAATACCGCGACCAATTTGACTCGGAAGAGGCCTTCCTCAAGGCCCTCTCCGACGCCGGCGAGACCCTCAGCGATTTCCGCGAGCGTATCCGCAAGCAGACCGTGGCGCTATCCATGGGCATGAGCAAGCGCTTTCAGCTCGAAAAGGAGATCACCATCTCCGAAGGGGAAGTCGCCCAGTACTACCAGGATCACATCGAAGATTTTCAGAAGCCGGAGCGCGTGAAGCTCTACCGCATCTTTATTGCGGCGGAGAAA
>JBIJDL010000137.1:0-12718 GCA_044344195.1 Candidatus Hydrogenedentales bacterium | reverse complement strand
CCGATCATGACGCGCACCGCAGCCAGATCGACACCCTTCGCGCATTGTGTACGCGCCTCGACGACTTCGAACAGGCCTTGGCGGACTTGAGCCATCAGGCCCATGCCGTCAGCCAACAGGGAGAAGCTTTGATTCAGACCTATCTCGCCCTGCCACGACGCCCAGAAGACACACCACAGCCCACTGATCCCGGATTGCAGCGCCACCTCACCCAATGGGCGGGGGGCGGTGATGATCGACTGCTCGAAGCGGACGTGTGTGCGCTGGACCAACTCATCGAAGCCCAGAAGGCCGAGATCGATACCTTAAACCGTCAACTCTCGGACGCGGAACGCTGGCTGGTGCAGCGGGAGCAGCCTGCCCCAGTGGAATTGCCCCGAAGCGTCGGACAAATCGAACTCCAGAGCATTCAGGAATTCCTTCAAAACTCGCCTATCGCCTCCATCCCGATCAATGCGTCGTACTATCAGCGGATACGCGAAGCCGCCAGTTCTCCCGAGGGCCACAAGGTTCCCATGGGCCAGATTCTGACGAGCGCCGGGGTCGTGACTGAACGGCAACTCCAGAGCGCCCTGGGCTATCAACGCGAAGGACGCCGACAGGCCCTGGGCGGCCTGCTGGTTGATTTGGGCTACACCACGGAAGACGCCATCGCACAGGCACTGGCCGCCCAACTGGCCCTGCCCTATGTCGTCCTGGCGGACGAACCGGTGGACCCCGCGGCGGTTTCGGTGGTGCCCGCGCACCTCGCCCGACGGCATGCGGCCTTTCCCCTCAACTTAAATGGCCATGCGCTCTGCGTCGCCATGGCGAACCCCCTCGATCTCATCGCGCTGGAAGATCTGCGGATCGCGTCGAACAGGCACATCCGACCCTGTGTCGCGGCGCGGGGCGAAATCACAAGCCATATCGATAGATACTGCGTATAGCTCCCGTGCTCCAAGGCGCTCGCGAACACCAGAACCACGTCCCAACTTGTCGCGCCATCCCGACAATGCAGCTTATTATCTTCCCCCCGGCCTTGACGCTGTACTCAACCCTTCCTATAATCTATAGAGGGTGGCTGGCGTATGCCACAGTACGTTGTTGGAAAGGGTAAGCCTTGTCGAGTACCAGCGAAGATGTTTTCACTCGGCTGAGTCTGGTCATTGAGGACTGGAACGCGCAAATTGTCCGTTCCCACGAGGAACTCTCCCAGCAGGTCGGTGTGGCCAAAGGACACCTTGAGCGACTGCACCTGAGTACGGGCCCGTCCGAGTCCGCCGACTTGGAAAAAGCCCTGGCCCTGGCCCGAGAGGAACTGGCGGAGCGCGCCGCCGCAAAGGCAAGCCTCGAACGTGATCTCCAGGACGCCGCCGCCGAGATTGAAGCGCTCGCCGCCGCCCTGGAGAAGGCCCGTGGGGTGGAAAGCAACGCAAACAACCACAGCGCGAATGTGGATTCCCTCCGGGCAACGCTTGAGCTACTACAACTCGAACACGCACAGGCGCAGGAACAGATCCGCACCCTGAAGCGGGCGCTCGACGCCGCGCCGTCCCTTCAGTCCGCCCCGCCCCGTCCACCGGGAATCGAAGCATTCGACGCCAAAGGGCATAAGAAGCGCATGGGCGAGATCCTGGTGGAACTCGGCCTCCTTAACGAGGTGCAGCTAAAGTCGGTGCTCAAGGAGCAGAATGCCGATCCGCAGCGCAGACTCGGCCAGCTCGTCGTGGATCACGGCTTTACCGGAGAAGATGTCGTCGCCCGAATCGTGGCGGCTCAACTCCGTCTTCCATACCAGGAAATCGTGGACACCGATGTTGAACCGGGAGCCGTCGCGGCGGTCAGCCCCCACGTGGTGCGCCTCCATCGCTGTCTGCCCCTTCGCCTGGAGGACGGCGTACTCACCGTCGCCATGATCAACCCCCTCGATTTGATCGCTATTGAAGACATGGAGTTGGCCAGTCGGCACCGGGTCAGCCCCGTGGTTTCGACCCCTTCCAATCTGGACGATCTGATCGCCCTCTTCTACCCGGCTCAAGACTGACAAGCGTCCAGGTTCTGTCGTGCATCTTCCAGCGCGGGGGCCAGCCGCAACGCGCGCTCGAAGGATTCGCACGCACGGACAACATCGCCCAGCACGTGCAGCACCACGCCGATGTCGTTGTGCGCGAGGGCGTCTTCCGAATCCAGTTCCAGACCCTGCACGAATAATCGCAGCGCACCATGGACGTCGCCCGAAGCGAAGAACCTTTCGCCCTCGCGGCGCAATTCCAGGCCCCGGATCCGTCGTTCCACTTCGTCCAACATGGGTAACTCCCCTGCCAGCGCGCGCAACAGTTCCAGCGCCTCGTCGCCCTTTCCCCGCCAATCCAGACAGCGCGCGAGATAGAGCGTGGCCATGGGCGCGGGCGGCGCATCCCGCCGCACCGCCGTCAGCCGCGCTTCGGCTTCCTCCCACGCGCCACGCCGCACGGCAATCGCGCCGAGTGCCGTCTGCACGTGGGGCAGCGAATGTCCCCCCGTTTCCAGCGTGGCGAGCAAGGTATAGGCTTCGTCCAAATCGCCCCGGTTGAGGCAAATGTTCGCCAGCGTGGTTGCCGCGGCAACGTGCAAGGTCTCGACCGCCAGGATGCGCCGGCACGCCGATTCGGCAACCTCCACCTCGCCGCAGGCCAGGGCCTGTTCCGCCAGATCGTGGAGGCATTTGGCGTCACCGGGAATCGACTTCACCTTTTCTTGCGCGAGGGTGTAGTAGAAGCGGGCCTTTGCGAGGCGGCGTTCCGGGGAGACTTCGTAGCCGTAGTGGTGGATGACGATCTTCGAGTAAAAAATCCGGCCGCCGCGCTCCAGCACACTCGCGGTAATGTTCTCGTGGACGGCTTCGCGATATTCGATGCCCCGATGGTTGCGAAAGAGCCGCAGCAGCCCTACGGGCAGATAGCCCGCATAGCCCCGCGCCATGGGTGAGCCAGGCGGCACCGCAACCCAGCGCCAGGCGCGGGGATCGTTGCAGTAGTTGGCAAGAATGACTTCCACCGCATCGGCGTCGGTATCCCCGTCCACAACTGCGCGCAACGCGGGCGCGTCCACGGGGTCCAGCACCTCATCCGCATCCATGTGGAGCAGCCAGTCGCCGGTGGCCAGGGCGATTGAGGCATTGCGCGCCTTCGCGAAGTCGTTCTCCCACGGGATGGCGTGCACCCGGGCGCCATGGCGGCGCGCAATCGCGGTGGTGTCATCGGAAGAACCCGTATCGCAGACCACGATCTCGTCGGCGATGCCGGCGACGCTCTCCAGGCATTGGGAGAGCACGTTTGATTCGTTTTTCACAATCAGGATGACACTGAGCGACGGCACAATCAATTGCTCACATTGGGGCTGCTGCATCTATGGAGAGGGGGCTTTCCAGCCCCCTTTTTCGCGCAAGTGTGTTGTTCTAATCGGGGGCTGGTCTGGGACGCGCCGGAGGCGGGAAAGCCCCGCGCAATACGTCCCGAAAGATCGACTCAGCGGATATCTGGCGTGCCGTTTTCCACGGACTCCACAAAAACCTGACTCGCCACCCGCTGGCCGAGCGCATGAACCTGCGCCTCGCCGTTGAGCATCACGCGGACATAGATGGGCCCGTCGAAGGGCGCTTTTTCCGCCAGGGTGATACGCGCCTTGGGAATGATGCCCAGACTGGCGACGTAGCGCAGCACTTCGGAGTCGTCGTCGCACACCCGGCGCACCACACACTCCTGACCCTCGGGCATCTGCACCAGATTCATCAGCGCACCGCCTTCGGGCATCAGGCCGGATTTGGACGGAATGGGGTCGCCATGGGGGTCAAACTGGGGATGACCGAGCACTTCCGCCATGCGATCGGCCAGGGTTTCGGAAACCACATGCTCCAACCGCTCCGCCTCCCGGTCCACCTCGTCCCAGCTCATGCCCAGGGCCTCCTGCAGGAACAACTCCACCAGGCGGTGGTGGCGAATGACCTCCAGTGCGATCTTCTCGCCATGGGCCGTCAACTGAACGCCGTGATGGCGCTTGTAGAGCACCAGCTTAGGCTTCATCTCCGCCAGCTTCTTGAGCATCTGCGTGACCGATGCCGGGGCCACGCCGAGGCGGGCGGCAATGGCCGATGTGCTGACGGGCTTGTCGCCGTCGGCAATGGTATAGATGGCTTTGAGGTAGTCCTCAACGGCCTCAGAGAGCATGGCATCCTTTCGCGCGGGCCGCAAAGTCCGGACTCGATTCTGGCGGGGAGCCAAAAACGGCATCCCTTTAGGCAACGGCTAAAACTACACGAATTGCCTCGTAAGTTCAAGTAGAAATATGCCACAAAAACAAAAAAACACGCTCAAAGAGCGTGTTGCAGGTCTATGGATTCAGCACGTGACGAGGGCGGCTCAGCCGAGATACTTCAATATCTTGTCGGCCATCTGATTGACGACTTCCGGATCCTTGTAGGAACCCTGCTCAATACGGGCCCGAGCGGCTTCCACCCGTTCAGCACGCACGTCACTGTCGACCCGCGTCGCCTGCACCAGCCGGGCAACTTCCGCCGCGACCTGGGCTTCCGAACTGATGGTTACGTTGTCTTCCGAAATGTTGCTGGCCGTTGTACTGTTGAGGGTTCGGGTCTCAGATTCCCGTTCGCTTCGTACTTTGGCCGGCCCACCAGACTTCGGCTCTGGTATGCCTCCAAGTCCTTGTATACCAACCATTTGGTGTCTCCTTATAGCGTCACGTGCTTTATGCTGTTCTAAATCCTTGCTTCTCTTATCGGCAATATTAACCCAGACTTTAGCGATAAAGCGAAAATAGTCTGGAGGCTGGAGGGATGGTGGGCAACTATCAACTATCAACTGTCAACTATCAACTGTCAACTGTCAACTGTCAACTGTCAACTGTCCCGGCCCGACCACGCGGCCTCAAACAGGCCCTCCACATCGGCTTTCGTGAAGTCTCCCACCTGATTCTTAAAACGGTACGGTGCCCGGATGATGCTTTCGGCAAAGCGCGCGGCGGCGTCCTGGGGGACGCCATGGTCCCGTGCCGCGGACGGGAAGCCGATCTCGTCGTAAAATTCGTAGAGGGCCGCCACGATAGCCTGGGCTGCGGATTCCGTTTTGGGCGGGCCCGGATGGCCCAAGGTTCTGGCGATAGACGCCACGGTCGCGGGTAGGAGGACGGCATTCCAGGCAAAGACCGGGGGCAGCAGCAGGGCGTTGGCCGCGCCATGGGCGATGCCGTAGTCGAGGGTGTAGTGGTAGCCCATGCCATGGACCAGCGTGGTGCCGCTCTGGGCAATGACCACACCGCTGAGCATGGCCGCGTAGAGCAACACACCTCGGGCCTCCTCATCGTGGGGAGCGGTCAGCACCCAGGGCAGGGCGGCGCGAATCAGGCGGCAGGCTTCCAGGGCAAGTAAATCGCCAAAGGGAGTTGCCCGCTTCGAAACCATGCCCTCCATGGCCTGGCTGAGGGCGTCGAGTGCCGTGGCCACGGTGACCTCGCGGGGCAATGCCAGCGTGAGCTGCGGGTCCAGTATGGCCACCTGCGGGTAGAGCGACGGATGCCTCAGGGTCTTCTTCTCGCGGAGCGCGGAATCCACGAGCACGGAGTAGGGGGTAACTTCGCTGCCGGTTCCCGCCGTGGTGGGGATGGCCACGATGGGCAGGGCCGGTTTGCAGCCGCTGGAATCGTCCAGGTAGTCGGCGCAGGCACCACCGTTCGTGACGAGCAGCGCGATAGCCTTTGCGGCGTCCAGTACGCTGCCACCGCCCAGCGCGATGATGCAGTCCACCCCGGCCTCGCGGCAGGTGGCGGCATACGCCTCGCAGTCGCTGGTTTCGGGGTTTTCCGGGATCCCGTCGAGCACGAGCGCGTCGGGAAAATGTTCCAGAACACGGTCCAGCGCACCACTGGCGCGGGCGGAACTTCGGCCACAAATCAAGGCCGCACGATGGCCCAGATGGCCATATCGGGATAGAAGGGAAAGTGTGCCGGGTCCGAAATGGACCTCCACGGGCAATTGGAAAGAAAAGGGCTTCATCGGCGCGAAACCGGCGGCAGGAGTTTCAATCCGGAAGCCGTCATGCGTCGCGTAGCAAGTGGCCGCCCTGCATCTCTTCCCAGACGACATCCGGCTCTTCCGCGTTAAAGGTGATGATATTCCGCAGGTGCTCCACGCTGTCAATGTCCACTTCCGTAAAGTGAACGCCCAGGCCGCCTTCCTCGTGCCGCACCACCTCCCCCTGGGCCCGTACGGGAATATCGTCGATGCCGCCGTGGAGTACAATGGTCACGACGACGGGCGTACCAAGTTCCATTGCGGGTTCACAGATTATGAAGGCGCCCTGTACCGCGATGTCCCGTAAAGTTCCCGCAAGGAAAATTCCGTCCGCACGGGTCAGGTTCACATCAAATATGGCCGTTACTCGGCTGAAGCGTCGCTTGTTGTCCATGGCTCGGTCCCTTCCTGATAGGTTACTCTATCCTACGCCAAAACATTGTCGAGCGCAATGCGCCTTTGGACATATCGGCGGACCGGGACTGCGCTCAGACCTCGCTGCAACTGGCGCCATAACGAAAACACGAAAAGCACCGATGGTGGCGCATCATCACCCGAAGCGGCATGGCCTCGGCCAGGGAGCCCCCCTGCTCGTAATCCGGATCGTCGTCCACAAGGGTGCAGGCATAGACGCGCATCCGTCCGCCGGTCTTGACCACCATCTTGCTGAAATTGCACATGAAGGCCGCGCGACTTTCGGCGGTCTGGTACTGGGTCATGCAATTCTCGGTGATGTGCGGTACGCCGGCGGGGTGGGTGCTCGGTCCGTGAAAATCGGGGAAGGACACCTGGTGAATATCCTCGGGAACGCCGACGCTTCGGAACCAGCGCCGAAAGGCCTCCTCGACGGCCGCACGATCCTCTTCCTGCGTCATCTGCCGCGCGATGGAGACGGAGAACCCGGCCGCGTGCAGCATGGAGAGACTCTCCAATGCCAGGGCAAAGTTACCCTCGCCCCGGCCCGCATCATGCCGCGCAGGATCGGGAAAATCGAGGCTGATCCGGAAGCGAAGCGGATGGGCAGCGTCACGCAGGGCCAACACATCGTCCCAGCGTTTGCGCAGAGGACGGGTGCCGTTGGTCAGGATCATCCCGGGCCGTCGTGCGAGGGCGTATTGGAGGGTATCAAAAATCGCGCGGTTGATGAAGGGCTCGCCGCCGGTGAAGGAGAACTGGGCAACCCCGAGGTCGACAGCTTCATCCATCCAGGGCGCGGCATCGGCCAGCGTGATCTGCTCCAGCCGGTGGTCGCCGGGCTTGGAGCCTTCGAAGCAGAAGGGACATGCGAGATTGCAGGCGGTCCCGGTGTGGAACCAGAGCTCCCGAAGCATCTGGGGCTGGACATAGCCGCGCGGGGTGCCATCGGGCGTCAGAAGCCAGTCATCGGGCTGATCGACTTCGGACGAAATATCAGTTTCGACTAACATGCACATTTACTTCCCGTTGACGATAGATTCAACAACCTTCGGACACCAATGCGACATCGAAAAAGTTTGGCTTCGGCATTTTCAAGGAAACCGCTTACCTTGACCAGTAGATTGAACCACGGAGACACAGAGGCACAGAGAAGAGAATGAGCCCTGAAGACGCTCGTGTCATATCACCGCGTACTTGCGTTTCAGCTTGTCGCTCTGCTCCTCCTCCACCATATTTTGTTCTCCGTACCTCTGCCCTCCGTGGTCATTGTTTTTCTGATTGACCTTGGATGTCACGAGCACCTAATCCAGTCTTGATGTCGCGTTTATTTGCGTCCATTCGCGGTTCCATTCTCTTCACCGCACTTTGGCGTCCTTCAAATCGTCCAGCTCATACTGAATGCTCTGCATCACCGGGAAACGGAAGCCGGTCTTGGGATCGAGATCCAGATCCATGACTTTCAGCGCCACCGGGTGCTGGTCGCGCTTCCACTGGTTCGACGCGAAACGCTGGGCAAAATCCTTCGCCCACTTTCGGAGCTGCTCGGGGTCGTGATCGGGATGGCGCTTGCAGACAACGCGCCAGCAATCCACCAGGGGCATGCGGCGGCGCGCGTAGAGATAGAGCAGGTCATCGAGCACGACGTAGGGCATGAGGTCGTCCTCGTCCCGCTGGTCGGGGGCCAGCTCGGCGCTCGGCGGAATGGCGAGAATGTCTTTCAGCGAGCGGATGTCGTCGCGCTCAGAAATATACTCCAGCAGCTCGGAAACAAGGGTCTTGGGGACGTTGGCGATGGGAGAGTAGCCCCCCTGGTTATCGCCGCCGGTGGTGCTGTAGCCCACGGCCATCTCGCTGAGGTTGGACGTGACCAGCACGATACCCCCGGCGCTGTTGGCCCAGTTCAAAATCATATTGCCGCGGATTCGGGCCTGGAGGTTCTGCTTCGCCAGCGGATGTATTGCGGAAGTTGACCCCAGAATCTCCGCCTGCTTCTTGAGGGCGATGGCGGCCTCGTCGTCGATGCTTACCACCTTGAAGGACACGCCCAGCTCCGCCGCCAGAGCCCGGGCTGCCTTCTCCGTTCCCTTGGAACTGTATTTGGCGGTGGGCAGATAGATCGTGCTCACACGCCTCGCAAATTTCTCCGCCTCCAGGCCTTCTTTGAAGGACTTGGCCGCCTCCACCGCGAGCAGCAGGCACAAGGCGCTGTCGCGCCCGCCGGAGAGAGCGACGATCATGCGCTCGAAGACGCCCACCTTCTCCACATAGTCGCGCAGGCCCAGCACAAGGGCGTCGAAGAGATCGTCCAGGTAAGGGTTGCGCGAATTCTGGCGGGGCGTAATATCGGGGATGTAGAAGCTGCGGGGCAGTTGGGCGGCGAAATCCTCGATCGGGGCCTGGGAATAGTTGAGCCCGGAGACTGTGATGGTCTTGACGTGATCCGCTGCGCCGGAAGCGCCCTCGCGCCAGGTCGTGTTTTCGCTCCGGAGCCGGGTCAGGTTATCGAGATCCACAATCCCCGTGACCAGGGACCAGGACTGGCGGGAAAGGAGCGGTCCAGTGACCACGATGCCCTCGGGATCGGCGATGATGCCGCCGCCATCAAATACGAGACGACTGTTGTCGCAACCGAGCAGGTTGGAATAAGCGTAGACCGATTTCAGGTTGGCCGCGCTCTGAAGCACGAGGCGCTTGCGCTCTTCATTCTTGCCGGGTAGAAAGGGGGAGGCGCTGGGGTTGCAGATTATTTCGGCGCCGGCCCGCACACGCTCGTGGGCGGGGGACGTCGGCGACCAGAGGTCTTCACAAATCTCGGCGGAGACCTTGCCGAAGGGCAGGTCGAACACAAGATCGCCCGCAGGCACGCCATTGATCGTGGTGGTGCCGCCCGGCCAGGCGCTGTAGTTCCGACTCTCGTAGAAAATGCTGTACATGGGCAGGTACTTTTTCAGCACGAGGCCCTGTACGCGGCCATCGGCAATAAGGGCGGCGGCGTTGAAGGTCTGGGCACCGATGCGGACCGGCAGGCCTACAAAAGCCGCCATGTTTTTGCAGCACTCGGCCAGTTCCACGAGATTGGCCCAGCTCTGGCGCGTGATGTCGGCCCAGGTGATGCGATCTTCGAGGCTATACCCCGAGATACCCAGTTCGGGCGTTACCAGCAGGTGCACCCCCTGCTCCCGGGCGGCTTCGATCACGACGCGGAGGCGGCTGGCATTCCACGGGAAGTCCCCCACCTTGACCGAAATCGCGGCGGTTCCAATCCGAACGAGGCGCATGGGCTTTTCCTTCAGGGGGTCAAGAAGTCTGGTTCTATTTCAACGGGCGGCCATGCACTGATCAATGGCCACTTTCAGTTCTTCGGGATGGCGGGTACCAATCAGAAGATGGTAGCCGTTCTCGTAGTCAATTCGCACGCCCAGATCGCCGGAAACGTTGTAGGCCGTGCCGTGGCGGCCGCGGCGGATCCCCCAGCCCCCATATTCCATCGCGGGGCGATACTGAACCGAGGTGACGGTGCTAACCTCCGAAAGGTCAATCTTCCGTGTCTTCCGGTGAAAGGGCTTGAAGCGGACGAACAGGCCTTGGTCGGTAACTTCGGTTTGCAGCTTGAGCGTATAGAAGAGAAGGAGCAAGATGACGTTCAGGGCGACGATAATCGCGCCCAGGATCACCATCTGATCGTTGGACATGGCATCGTCACCGAAGGGGATGCCCTGAATCACTTGGCGGCTGATCATCCACGCGATGGTGCCCACGCAGAACGCGGACATGCACAGGAGGATGATCCAGAGGATGGGCTGGCGAAATTGCTGGTCTTCTCGAAACAGGATTTCCGGTGGCATGGGATAAAGGACTCTCTACATGGGAAATGGGGTTTGGCGCGGTAAGTATAGCGCGATTCGCAGGGTCAATTCAGATCTGGGCACACGCGAACACCCAATTATTTTGACCACGGACTTCACGGATGACACGGATTGAAGAATTTGTAACGCATTGGACGCCTGAGGCTGGCAAGTGAAGCAAATCACGAATGGACGTAGAGCGACCGTTGGCTACAACCAAAGATTTGGGCCACGGAGACACGGAGACGCGGAGAAGAAAAGGAGTTCCAGAGGCATAGGTGCCAAGTCACCGCACGCTTAGGTTCGAAAATGCCTCTCTTCCTTCCCTACCTCATGTAGTTTTCTCCGTGCCTCTGTGAACTCCGTGGTCAAAAAAAGAATATTGACCACGGAAGGGCACGGAACTTCACGGAAATGATCATGTTCAAATCAGTCTGACCAACGCCTTGCACACTGCAAGTGCAACCGACTTTTCAAAGCATGAATAGAATTTGCGCTAATTTGCGTAAATTTGCGGTTCAACTCTTTTGCTTGCGGCCAACGGCTGCTCTAAGTCATCCGTGGTCAAAAATACTTCTCAATCTCTCATGCCAACTCCGGGTTGCTCAGCATGTTGTCTTTGAGTTGACCGAGTTCCTCGGAGAGGAGCGACTGGAAGATATGGGGGTTGCGCATGCGCTTGAACTCTTCCGGCAACGCGGCGATCTGGGCGAGTGCCCGTTCGCGGACGGCCGGAAGCGAGGGCGAATCCATGGTGCGCTGACCACCGGAAAACACGGTCTGCAGCAGGGATTCCCCGCGGCTGGCCTGGCCCTGGGAGACTTGGCGGTGGGGCCAGGTGCGGTTGCGCCCGCGCACGATGCCCGAATCGAGGGGCGTCTCGCCGTCGAGGTACATGACATCGCACATAGGGTGGCTCTCTTCGTCGTAGTAGCGCACCAACTGCTTGCGGCCGGGGTCGGTGGCCTTTTCTATGTTCGATGAAATCTTCATGCGGCTCTGCCAGGCGCCATTCTCGTGAATAGCCACAAGCTTATAAACGCCGCTCAGCGCGGGATTGTCGTAGGCCGTGACCATGTGGGTACCGACGCCCCAGGCATTGATTTTGGCACCCTGGCGCTTGAGGTCCACAATCAACTCTTCGTCGAGATCGTTGGACGCAACGATGAGGGGATTCTCCAACCCTGCTTCCATCATCTTCTGGTACGCGATCTTGCTCAGACGCGAAAGGTCGCCGGAGTCTAGCCGGATTGCGGGGCGCACAGGGATGCCCGCCTCATGCATTTCCTTGAAGACTGTGATAGCGTTGGGCACGCCGCTCTTCTCGGTGTCGTAGGTGTCCACGAGCAACACGCAGCGATCGGGATAGTGGCGCGCAAAGGTGCGGAAGGCTTCCAGCTCCGAGGGGAAGCTCATGACCCAACTGTGGGCGTGGGTGCCACTGACGGGGATGCCGTAGACTTTGCCGGCAAGCACGTTGGAGGTGGTATTGCAACCGCCGATGTGGGCCGCGCGAGATGCACTCACCGCGCCGTCGGGGCCGTGGGCGCGGCGCAGGCCGAACTCCATCACGGGATCGCCGCTGGCGGCGAGGCAGATGCGCGCGGCCTTGGTGGCGATGAGAGTCTGGTAGTTGAGGATATTAAGCAGGGCCGATTCGATGATGAGGGTCTCGAAAATATTGCCCTCGATCTGGAGGATGGGCTCGTAGGGATAGACGGGTGTTCCCTCGGGCACGGCCTGGACCGTGCAGATGGGCCGAAAACCCTTGAGGTGCTCCAGGAAGTCCTCGCCGAAGATGTTGAGCGAGCGCAGATAGTCAATATCGTCGTCTTCGAAATTCAGGTTCGTCAGGTAGTCGAGGAAGGGCTCCAGGCCCGCGAACACGGCAAAGCCGGTGTGGGGCGGCAGGCTGCGAAAGAAGTAGTTGAAGGTGACACGCTGGTCTGCGCGATTTTCTTTCCACTGGCCAGCCATCATGGTCAGTTCATAGAAGTCGGTCAGCAGCGCAAGGCCCTCCCGCCGGAACCAGGGATTCGTCGCGTTCACGCGGTCACCTCCGACCCGCGGCAGAAGACCGCGCCAGCGGCGCGCATCTCGGAGAGGGCCCGCACGGTACCTTCGTCGTTGACGCCGCGGCATGAGTCCTCCACGAGTACAGTCTCGAATCCCAACTTGATCGCATCGAGGACGGTGGCCCTGACGCAGTAGTCGGTCGCAAGACCGGCCACGAAGACGCGTTTCACCCCGGCCTTCTGGAGCTGCTGCCCCAGACTGGTGCCCTGAAATCCGCTGTAGGCCTCTTCGTTCGGATCGGCGCCCTTGCTGATGACCACGGCATCGGACGGCACGTGAAGGCTGCCATGGAATTCCGCGCCGGGGGAATCCTGAACACAATGGGCCGGCCAAC
>JBIJDL010000614.1:0-3675 GCA_044344195.1 Candidatus Hydrogenedentales bacterium | reverse complement strand
CATTCCCCTGGGCGTTTCCCAGGGCTGAAAACTGCGCAGGCCTTTCAGGCCGAAGAGCGCAAAGTCGAGATCTTCAGAGGTACACAAAGCATCACTTCGTTGACACGTACAGCGCGAGTACAAAAAGACTTCATACCAGTTGCGAGGAATCTGTCCACAGGCCCCATACGACTCATAAGACCCATAAACCACCCGGCCCCTAACTCAGCCCCACCATCCCAACGCCAAGCCCTTCGACCTCCACCGGGACGCTGGTCCCTTTCCACCGCACCTGAAAGGTTTCTTTGCTTTCGCCCAAGTTCCAGAGCAGCACGCTGCCCACTTCCGGATACCACGCGCACACCACAGGCTTCTCGTCGATCACATGGGGCACGTCGAGGCCCGCCTGGAGGATGTCGCGCTTCAACGCCCAGAGTCCGTCGAGGGATTCGTCCACGGCGCGCAGCCCCTCGGGCACCCGGCCCGCGCTGGCGCGGCTCACGAGCTGTCCATCGGTCTGGCGCTCTTTCTCGCTCAGGTTGCGCGCATCGAAATCGGAAAGGAAAGTCCAGCCATCGTTTGTGATCTGATCCGTCACTTCGAAGGGAATACCCATGGCCAGGAAGAGGCTGAAGGGCTGATCATCGCCCACATAGCGCGCGGCCTCGCCCCAGTAATGCTTGAGAGGGCCCTGGGGGCGGCTGTTGCCGATCACGTCGTGTATCCGGGCGTTTTCCTTCATGGCGGGGGCGAGCACGTCCCAGTGCGCGGCGGGGAAGGGCGTAAGGCCGGACATGAACATGGTGTTGGGCACGCCGGTGATCGTCGACACCACAAGCTTCGCCGCCATGTTGCGGGCGGAGAGCTGATCGGCGGGGTAGGCCGTGGTCTCGCTGAAGGCCAGGTCCTGCCGGGCATAGCGCCGGTGGAAGAGGGCGCTGAAGAGTTCGTCGGTCTTGCCCTTGACCGGGCCGAAGCCTTGGTCGTGAAACATCATCTCGCCCACACGAAAGGGGACCTCGGTGTAGTCGCTGAGGCGAATACCGGCCTTCTCCGCGCCAAGGTACATGATCATATTGCCCAGCGCCACCTCGGGCGCGGCGGCCTGCTGCGCGCGGAAGCTGCCGGTAAGCTGGTCGCAGGTGTAGTTCACCCATGCGCGAAGCACCTCCGAGAGGCGTCGGTCGCGCACATCGCCGAGCAGCTCTTCCCAGCGCGCGTCGGCATAGCCGTGGCGCGTCAGAAAATCGTTGCGGTGGGTGTCGCAGAAGCAGCCGCCGATGACACCGGGCCCCGTGGCCAGGCGGAAGTCGTCATCGAGGAAAATGCAGTCCGGCTTCAGCCCCGCCAGCAGGCCAAGCGCCGCAACGTTTTCTTCCGTTGCCGGCGGATGGAGGGAGGTGCCGGAGTACTTCGTGCCATCGGGACGCTGCGCCATCTGCCAGTGGGCGGGCGGGGTGAGGGCCGTGGCGCCGGAGTTGTCGCCCAGGGAGTCGCCGGGATGGCCCAGGGGCACATTGACCAGGTGCCATCGCAGCCCGAGGGATTCAAGGCGCGCCGCCGTCGCGCAAAGGCGCTCGGGAGTTTCATACCAGTAGCCGTAGAAATAGGCGGCCAGCCAGATATCGGTTACACCGGCCTGTCGCACAATATCGAGGAGGGCGGGGTTTTCTTCCATCGCTTTCGGCGTGAGGCAGAGGTGATAACGGCGCCCCATGGCGGTCTCGGCGGCCAGGGCTTGGGCGGGGAGGGGCAGGCTGGTGGAACCCGCGGCGGCACACAGTGCCAGGAAACTTCTTCGGGTCAACATGGCGGGGTACTCTCCAGGAACTACCGGAGTATTCTGCGCGCGAACATGCAGAGGAATCAATAGAAATCGGTGCCGGAAGGGCGATGGAAATCAGTTTAACAACGGCGGCACCGAACCGCGCCAGCCCTCGCGCAGTATCGACATCATCTCAGCGAGCGTCTCCGCCTGGGCGGACTCATCCGCGATGTTCGTGGTTTCGCCGGGATCGTTCACGTAGTCGTAGAGTTCGACTTCTTCGACCCGGTCCGGCTCCAGCACGTGCTCCCACACGACGAGCCGATACCGATCGGTCCGAATCGCCCGCCCCATAAGATCGCCCCTCTCGGCCACGACTTCCGGACGGCTGACGCGCACGGGGTCGGGAAACTGGCTGAAGGCCGCGCGCTTCCAGGGGCGGTCGGGCGCGTCCAGCAGCGGCGCAAAGCTGTTGCCTTCCAGGGTGTCCGGCGCGGGGAGCGCGGCGAGTTCGCACAGGGTGGGGTAGAGGTCCACAAACTCCACGAGGGCCTCTGTGTGAGAGCCCGCAGCCGTCATTTCCGGCGTGGACACGATCAGCGGCGCACGCGTCGCCGTTTCGTAGCAGGTCTGCTTGCCCCAGCGCCCGTTCTCGCCCAGGTGGTAGCCATGATCCCCCAGAAAGACCACGACGGTATTCTCCGCCAGCCCGAGGCGATCGAGTTCCTCCAGCACGCGCCCCGCCTGGGCATCGACAAAGCTCACACAGGCCGCGTAACCGTGCATCAGCTCCCGGGCCTTGTTGTCGTCGAGCGGCCCTTCGGGCGGCGCGCCTTCATACGCCCCATGGTCGTGCATGGCGGGGTAAGTAGCCCTCGACAGGTTGGCAGGGGCCTGGCCATTGGCCACGGGGCTAAAGTCCTCGTGACGGTACAGGTCCCAATATTTCTTCGGCGCGACATAGGGCGTGTGGGGGCGAAGAAAGCCCACGGCGATAAAGAAGGGACGGCCCTTCGCTTGTTGCAGTGTCGCAATCGCCCGATCCGCGATTTGCCCGTCGCCCAACGCGCTGTCCGCCACGTCGGGCGCCTCGCACAACGCCGCCTGCACGAAGTGACGTTTCCACTCGCCGCCGCCGTACAGGGTCCGTTGCGCCGGGGTGAGTTCCACGGCCTCCTGAAGGCGATTGTGCATGCAGGTGGCGCCCTGATACATGCCGCAGCCGGGATGGCGCAGAAAGATCGACTCGGCAAGGGTCAGCCCGCTTTCCGTGTAGTAATACTGGGGCGGGGGAAACCACGTGGGCTCGCTCCATGAGGGGAGGTCATCCATCCGCGCGCCCACATAAGCCTGGGCAAAGCTGGGGTGAAATATCTTCCCTATGGCTTGCGTGCGATAGCCGTGGGCCCGAAAGTGCTGCGGTAGCGTGACGATGGCGGGGTTGTGCGTGCGGAAGTGGGTATCGTTATCGAAGATGCGCGTGGTGTCCGGTCGCAGGCCCGTCAGCAGACTCGCGCGCGAGGGGCCGCAGACGGCATCCTGACAGTAGGCCCGATCAAAGACGAGCCCGGCGGCCGCGAGCCGGTCCAGATGGGGCGTCTTCAGTTGGGTCGCGCCATAGGCGCCGAGCCACGGTCGCATGTCATCCGCCATGATCAGGAGCACATTCGGTGGCTCCGCTGCGGCTGCGTGGACACCGGTCAGGAGACAGGCGGCGAGTGTCAACCCCAGGCGCAACATGCGAAGCGTCAGGTTATGGCGGGTCATTCGTCGGGCCCTTTCAGAGTCAATGCCGGGGAATGTGTGCCAGTGTATCACGGTGGGCGTGTCGTGCGGATGGCGTGTGCTTCGGATAACAGTATCGATAGAAAAAGCTATATCGATATAGTAAGACGGATTCAATTGGTGTTAGTGGGTAGTTGAATCAGAGT
>JBIJDL010000615.1:0-3675 GCA_044344195.1 Candidatus Hydrogenedentales bacterium | reverse complement strand
TCAGGAGACGCTGGGCAAAGTCTTCGAGCCGTTCTTCACCACCAAGGACGTGGGCAAGGGCACAGGACTTGGACTCGCAACCGTCTACGGCCTCGTTAACCAGCACCATGGATTTATTCACGTCTACAGCGAGGTAGGTAAAGGAACAACATTCAAAATCTATCTGCCCCTGGCCGGGCCCTCCGCTGCGGTGGTCGCCGAAAAGAGCGACGGCCCCGTGCCCACTGGAACCGAGACCATCCTGGTGGCGGAGGACAATGATATGCTCCTCAAACTAACCAAGCACTTCCTGGAATTTGCCGGGTATACCGTGCTGACCGCCGTGGACGGTGAGGAGGCGCTGCGCGTCTTCGAGGAACACGGTGACCATATCGACTTGGGCTTGCTCGACGTGATGATGCCCAAGCTCAGTGGCAGGGCCGTCTACGAACGGGTACGCGAAACGCGACCCGATATGCCCTTTCTTTTTGCGAGCGGCTACAGTATGAACGCCCTTCACACCAACTTCGTCCTGGACGAAGGTCTGCAACTCGTCCAGAAACCCTTCCGCCGAGAAGACCTGCTGCGCAAAGTACGCGAAGTGCTGGATAAGGGAAGCGCCGCACCGGACGAGAATTGAGACAGGGGCTGTATGCTTCCGACCAACAATAACGCATGAAAGGCGTTCAGGGCGTGGTCGGGGTGCTTTGCATCGCATCAGGGCAAAGTAAGCGTCACCTGAAGCACGCCGGAGGGCACAGCAGGCAACGGGGGGTAAAATGGGGTCTGGATGATCAACGGATTGATTATCGCCCCTCCGCTAACCGATAGTCACCCGGTTTCTTCCATCCCGCTTACTCTGGTACATGAGCGCGTCCGCGCGATTGACCGCCAGTTCGACCTTGTCCAGTGGGTTTACCACCACGGCACCGAGCGAGATGGTGACCAGGAGGGTGTCACCACTGATATCTGCGCTGGATTTTTCCACCAGCGCCCGAAGTCGCTCCGCGAGTATTTCCAACTGTGGCTGATCGAGGTTGGGCAGGATAGCGATAAATTCCTCGCCTCCCCACCGGGCGAGGAAGTCGTAGGTGCGCATGGCACTCGCCAAGGTCCTCGCGACCATCTTGAGGGCCAGATCACCGATAGCGTGACCGTGCTTGTCATTGATGGACTTAAAATGGTCGATATCGATGAAAATGAGGCCCAGGCTTGAAGCGTTGCGATTCATTTCATCGAATTTGGTTTCGAGCATCTGCTCCGCATAGCGGCGGTTGCCTACGGCGGTCAGCGGACACAGCAGGGCTTGAGACGTGAGCTCTTCAACCTGGGCCAGCGCACTCATTTCCGTGCTGACGTCGTGAAAGGTCTCCAGTCCGCCGACCACTTCGCCATTTTCATCCCGAATGGCCACCGTGGTCGTGATGATGGGTACCCGATGCCCGGTTTTGTGATGGAGAAAAACCCGGGCGGTGCGATTCTCGCAATCCAGCATGGTCGCGGCCAGCGGGCACGCCGAGCGACAGAGAGACCTGCCCTCCAGGTCGGTGTGCATCAGGATATTATCCGCGCAACAGCGACCGAGGACTTCCTCCGCGCTGAATCCTGTTATGGATTCCGCCCCTTTATTCCAGTACCGAATCCGCCGGTGCGTGTCTGTGAAATAGACGCCCTCGCTCAGATTGTCCAGAAGCATGCGATAGACTGTGTCGTTTTGAAAAAGGGCATACGACATCGGTATTTTCCCTCCAATTCTATGTTGACTGTCCCCGCTGCCCCTATGAATCTCGATCATGCGTGATTGCTGCATGCCAATTCAAATTCCGGGCTTATCTCAGGGCGCGATTTGCACCGACGAAGACGTTTTTCCCAGGCTCCGTCGGCACTCAAAAAAAAGCGCTCTTGACGCGTAAAATTTCGCACTACACGATGCTGCATTGATTTCGAGCCTGTTTCGGGCTTGAAGTTACCCTGAGGCGCACTTCGAAAGCAGCCGCCCTGCGGAAATTTTCACACCCCTCCGAACGGGTCTATTATTATCTTTTTGTTTATTTCTGCACTGTTCTTTCGGTAACTTGCAGTAACGGTTGATCCACCGTGAATTTAGGACTAAAATTACGCTAAGTCTGGACGGTTGGGCTGGTCAGAACTTCGAGTGGTTGCGTGTTCCACCGTCAGATGGTGCACGCTTCTGGAATATTGTTGCATGTTTTCCCACTATCTGCGCGCCGCTTCCAGCCTCGTCGCCGTACTGTTCAGATCCACCCGAGGGGGTGCTGCCGCCCGCAATCTTCTGTGGGCCTCGGCCCTGCTCATCGTCGGTTTGCTCATTACCGGCTCTGCCGCGCTGCTGACCCAGGCCAATCAAGAAATGGCGGTCCAGCGGGAGCGGGACTTTGGCGCCAGCGAAGTCCAACTCAATGTGGCGGCCCGAATGCAGGCCTGCGCCCAGGTACTCCGAAGTGGGGCGGCCCTGTTTCATGGTTCGGAGACCGTCACCCGCGAAGAGTGGCGGAAATTCGCCGAGGGGCTCCAACTGGAAAAACAACTTCCCGGAATCCAGGGGATTGGATTCTCTGAGCTCATTCCAAGGGAGCAACTCGCCGGGCACGAGGAAGTGATTCGCCGGGAGGGGTTCCCGGACTACCGGGTGACACCGGAGGGCACGCGGGACGTATACACGTCGATCATCTACCTGGAGCCCTTCCGGGACCGGAATCTCCGAGCCTTTGGCTACGACATGTATTCCGAGTCCATACGCCGCACGGCCATGGACCGGGCGCGCGACGAGAACACGGTGGCCCTTTCGGGGAAAGTCACCTTGCTTCAAGAGGACGGCGTGAACGTTCAGGCGGGCACCTTGATGTACATTCCGGTGTATCGCAAGGGCATGCCGATCGAGACCACTGCCCAGCGCCGGGAGGCCCTGCAGGGCTGGGTGTACTGCCCTCTTAGAATGACGGATCTGATGAACGGAATTGTCCAGGGCTGGGAAGGTGGACACACGAACCGGCAGATTCATCTCCAGGTGTACGACGGCGAGCAGCCCTCGCCCGAGACCCTGCTCTACGAGAGCCGCCACGGAAGCAATAGAAAAGAGTACGAACACCTTTTTGTTTCAAGCGAAACAGCGCTGGAGGTGGCGGGGCGTCGCTGGACCTTGCGGTTCGGCCACCACGATGCGCCGGGCGCCCTCCCCGGCTATGGAATCGTCTGGGTGGTGTTTGTGACGGGCACGGTGATTAGTCTGCTGATCTTCGGACTCACCTTGAACCTGCTCAATACGCGGGCCAACGCAACGCTTATCGCGGAGAAACTGTCGGCGGAGCTTAAGGAGAGCGAACAATCCTACCGCAATCAGTTCTCCTTGAATTCCGCATCCATGCTGCTGATTTCTCCCGACGATGGCGCGATTGTCGACGCGAACCTGGCCGCCCTCGCCTTTTACGGGTATACCCGGGAACAAATGCTGGGCATGCACATCGGCGATATCAATATCCTGCCTCCTGCCGAATTGAATGCGGCCCTGGAGTCCGTCAGGGATCACCAGGGTGCCACGTTTGCGTTCCAGCACCGGCTGGCCGATGGCTCCATTCGGGATGTGGAGGTTTCCTCCCGTCTTATCCAGTTTGGCCCTGGACGGGTGTTAAACTCGACCATTCAGGACGTCACCGAGCGCAACCGGGCCAAAGCGTC
>JBIJDL010000613.1:0-3687 GCA_044344195.1 Candidatus Hydrogenedentales bacterium | reverse complement strand
CGCCTGCCCCCGCCTGCGGGCATGGCGCTCGGAGACCGTGGGATCCTGCATGAGCGGCAGGTCACTGTCCAGGGTACGCCCGATGCGGTAGACGTTCTGCGAGGGCAGCATATACTTGCGCGTGGAGGACGGGAGGCTGTGGGTGAAGATGAAATGGTGCGGTTCCGCCTTGCCCAGCCCGATGCGGTCGCCCTCGTTCAGGCGCTGGCGCTGGACGCGGGTACCGTTCACGAAGGTGCCGTTGGTCGTACCCAGATCGACGATTGAAACGCCGTCTCCCTCGGGCACCAGGGCACAGTGCTGCCGCGACACGAACTCCCGGGAGAGAATGATGGCGCAGCGCTCCGAATCGCGCCCCAACTGGGCACCCTCTTCAAAAAGCGGGTAACTGGGCTGGAGCAGCAAAGGATCCGCCGACTCCAGATACCCGACCGGCTTCCGCTGGGCCATAAATACGGACTCCCATTATCAAGTAAGGGTGCAGTTTCTATTTACCGACTAAGGCCTGGAAAAGCATTGATTGTCTCGTGCCTATCAACATCCACCACTCAAAGAATGGAACGGGCTTTCAGCCCTCGCCGACTATTTGTACCTTTTCCTGGGGCGTTGCCCCAGGCTGGTATTGGGCGCACCTTCGGCGCTTGGGAAAAGAAACGTTTCACTCTTAGGGCCAAAGGTCCGTTCAATATCAGCATGGGGCGAAGCCCCATGTAGCGGGACCCAGAACTCTTCAAAGGGCTGAAAGCCTGGCTCATACATTGCCAATGGAAGCGCTGTTTTGCAGGCTCAAAAAACTCTTCCCTCACGTAGTAATGCTGCGTCCTCAGAACTCGGTGGGCAGGTCACTCGCCGGACGATCGGAACGGGAACGATGAGACCCTGTCCCCGAACCACCTGCGCCGGGGTAGGTGGGCGGCGTTCCGCTGGAACCACCGGAATCACCACCCTTTTTCACCCAGCCGAGGATCGCCACGATGAGGGCGAGCATGCCGGCCCCGAGGCCGATCAGTCCGCCGTTCTTCTTGATGAAGGCCATGGGCGAGTTGTCCGCCTCTTCTTTAGGCTCGTCGGCGGCGGGCTTCTCTTCGGCTTTTGGCGCGGGCGTGGGTGCAGGTGGTGCGGCGGCCTGGGGAGTCTCCTGGGGGGCGGGTGCGGGCGGCGCCGTTATGGCGGGCGCGGGAACGGGGGCGGGCGTAACGGTGGCACACCCGACGTAGGGGCAGTTGTTCGCCAGCAGGGGGTGCATGGCCTGCAATTGCTCGAAGAGGGCGCGGGCTTCCGGCACGTATTTTGCCGGTGAATCAATGGCTTCAAACTCCCCGTCGCCATAGATGAAACGGCCGGTGTTGGAGGGGTAGCTGATGCCAATCTTCAGGGGGTGCTTCGCGCCATCCACTTCCTGGTAGGCCCGGAAGGTCACGACGTAGTCCGCGCGGTTGATCTGGTGAATCGCCTGGACGGTCGCGCCGAAAGACTGGGAATCCTCGTGGGTCCAGTAGCGGCCGAAGCTACCCTTGGACAGGGCCTCCAGGTTGCCGAAGGCGTCCCGGTTCCGGTTGGAGTAGGCCAGGGAGAAAATGGGGATTGGAATGGGCATCTGGCCGATGCGGTTCATCAACTCGTCGCGGGCCACCGCGCTGCCCTCGTCGTTTCCGTCGGAGAGCACGACGATGGTGTTGAGCACGGCGTGCTCGCTTCCGGCGTTGCTCGTGCCACCCTGGGAGGCCGTGGCGCATAGTTCCATGGCACCGGCGACAGCATCGTAAAGCCGGGTCTTCTGGCCATCGCATTTGATGTCCCCGATGCGCTGGTAAAGCAAGGACGGATCCTTTTCGAAGCCCGAGACCAATTCATAACCCTGGTCCGTGTCGCGGATGGCGATGACGGCGATCTGGTCGGCGGCGCGCTTGACCTCGACATACTTCATCAGGGCGCTCTGGGCGTCGGCAAAGGGCTTCCCCGCCATGGAGAGGCTACAATCCAGCACGAAGACGGTGCGGAAGCCCTCTTCGCGATTCTGGAGCGTCTCGATGGTGTACTGGGTCTTGCGCGTCGCGGGATCGAAGATGGCCGGATCGTAGTTCTTGCCTTTGACCATCAGGCCAATGTTGGCGTAGTTCACGTTGACCAGGGGATCGCGGTTCTGGTCCCAGGTGCGCAGGTACACCTGGACGATGGGATAAAAGCCGGAGTTCACAGCGTAGATCTTGAACGCGTACTGTTTATTGCCCAGCGGTGCCTGTGCCGCGGCGGGCGCGACATAGAAGGCACTGGCGGCAATAACGACGATCCCAACCATAAAGCGACGCAGCATGCTCATTCTCCCGGTCCCCGTAGAAACAGTTTGCCCTGTGGCGTATCCGGCACATTTCAAAACGCGCCCGCCGATACGTCTCAGGTCCTCGCGCGCGGCACGTTGCCCGCGTGAGCACTTGCATTATTCTCAATATAGCAACCAGGCGGAAAAATTACAAACGGCGGTATGGCACCGCAAGCGATGCGACGATCCGCGACCGCCTCCCCCACTCCGATACCGTGAATGAGCCCAACCGCGTTTTTCGTGCAAATCTTGAGTTTATAGAAATTTGACCCGTCGCTGCCGCCACTGCCAGACTGTCCTTTTCCAGACTTGCTGTGTTCCTGGAAACATTCATGAAGTGAGAGGATCTTACAATGCGCACTCCCATGCTGGTTGCCCTCGCAGCCGTACTAACCCTACCCGCCGCCTTCGCGGCGCGGACTGCGGCCGAGCCCATCGATCTATCGCGCGCGGTCATCGTGCTCGACAACGACTCTTCCGTTCCCTTTAAGACCGCCGAAATGCTCCATGACGAGATCCAGCGGCGCAGCGGCCAGGATCTCGCGATTGTTGGCGTGGCCCCTGCCGGCACGGCGCGCATCGTGATCGGTCTGGCGGATGAATTGAGTGCGCCGGCCGATGCGCCGGTGCCCACGAAGGCGGAGGGCTTCAGCATCTGGACTGCGGGCTCCGATGTGTATCTCGCGGGACGGGACAAGCGCGGTGCGCTGTTTGCCGTGGGTCGTTTGATCCGGCTGCTCTACTGCACGCCGGGCGTGGTGCAACTGGCCTCGGATACGCGGGTATCCACCGCGCCGAAGTATGAGTATCGCGTTCACCAGACGGGCTACCGCAATACGGCGAACAGCTACGACCTGTGGACGGTGGAGCAGTACGAGCAATATGCGCGCGAACTGGCTATCTTCGGCACGAACGGTTTGGAGCTGATTCAGGAGAATGGTCGCGACAGCCGGGACTCGCCCCTGATGGTGCGGAGCATGTGGGACATGAACATTCTCCTGTCCCAGATGCTGGATCGCTATGATTTCAATGTCTTCGTGTGGTTTCCCCTGCTGGAAGACATCAGTGATAAGAAGGTTTACGATCAGCAGCTTGTTATGTTCAGTGAGTTCTTTCAGGAGATGCCGCGCATTGACCAGGTCTTCATGCCGGGCGGCGATCCCGGTGACAACCCGCCGCGCCTGTTGATGCCGTGGTGCGCGGACATGGCGAAGCACCTGCACAAGCGCTTTCCGAAAGCGGAGCTGATTATCTCGGATCAGAAGTTCGTGGAGCAGGATCTTTCGGATTTCTACGACTATATCAACGAGAAGAAGCCGAAGTGGCTGGCGGGCATCGCCTATGGCCCCGGCACGCACCACGACCTG
>JBIJDL010000269.1:0-8470 GCA_044344195.1 Candidatus Hydrogenedentales bacterium | reverse complement strand
GGGACCAGCCGACGCCGTGGCCGGGTATCTGGTGGAATTTGAATGTCCAGTTGACCTACTGGCCCTTGTACACCTCGAACCACCTCGAATTGGCCGAGCCCCTGCCCAACAGCCTGCGCGATTACCTGCCCAACCTCATAGCCAATGTGCGGCCCGAATACCGGGAGGACTCGGCGGGCCTCTACCGATCCACCACGGCGCGGCTCGTCGGCGGCACCTTCTACCCCAGCCAGGTGGAGCGTCCCGGCGATGCGGGCGATCCGGAAGTGGGCAATCTCCTCTGGGCCTGCCACAATGTGTGGCTGCATTACCGCATGAATCTCGACGATGCGCTCCTGCGTGACACGCTCTATCCCGTGCTGCGCCGCGCGGTGAATTATCACCGCCATTTCCTGGAGGAAGGGGCGGACGGCAAGATGCACCTGCCGCGCACACGCTCACCGGAATACAAGTCCGGTCCCGACTGCAACTACGATCTCGCCCTGCTCCGGTGGGGCGCGGAGACGCTGCTGAAGATTGACGCACGGCTGGGGACGGGCGATCCGCTGGTATCCGCCTGGCGGGATATCGCGGCGCGCCTGACTTCCTTTCCCGAGGGGGAGGAGGGCTTTCTGATTGCCCGCGATGTACCCCTGGATTCCAGCCACCGGCACTACTCCCACCTGCTCATGGTCTATCCGTTGTATCAGGTCAACGCGGAGCAGCCCGATGGCCGTGCGCGCATTCTCCGCTCGCTGGAGCACTGGCACCATTTCCCCGAGGCGCTCTTCGGCTATTCCTTCACCGGGGGCGCCTCCATTGCCGCCGCCATCGGCGACGGCGACCGCGCCCTCGGCTACCTCAATGGTCTCAAGCGCTTTATCGAGCCGAACACTATGTACCGCGAGGCCGGGCCCGTCATCGAGACGCCCCTCTCCGCCGCCCAGTCCATCCACGACATGCTGCTGCAAAGCTGGGAAGGGCCGGACGGTCCCCTCATCCGCGTTTTTCCCGCCGTACCGGGCGCGTGGTCCGACCTCACCTTTCACCAGTGGCGTGCCGAGGGCGCGTTCCTCGTCAGTGCCGCGCGCGCGAAGGGAAAGACGGCCTGGGTGCAGGTGACCAGTCTGGCGGGCGAGCCCTGCCGCCTGCGGGCCGAATTCAGCGGACCGCCGCGCGTCTCGGGGCTGGAGGGTGCGGCGCTCACCACACTGGGAGAGAATCGCTACGGCCTTGCCCTGGAGAAAGGCGAAACGGTACTGTTGGTTGATCCCGCGCACACCGGAGAGGCCCGTGTGACGCCCGTGGCGGGGTCCCTCGCGGAACCGAACCACTTTGGGCTTAAGCGACCCTCGTGAAGGCCCTCGACTACCGGGCCGTCGGGCCGTCCTTCAGATAGTTGTCGTCCAACTGCCAGAAATTATCCATGAGCGGGGTGAGGGGGCGTCCGTTTTCCGCACCGGGTTCCAAGTTGTCGCGTAGGAGCAGAATCACGTCGGAGCTGGCGGCGGGATTGATCCAGAGATAGGCGTGGCCGGTGATGTCGCTCTCCACGTCGGCGTCGACGAAATTCATGTTGGGCATGCTGGCGATGGCGGCGCGCTCCCTTGGCGTGAGGTCGTTGAAGATGAGGCTGCCGAGGCGCTTGACGCTGTCGGTGAACCAGGAGGAGAGCTTGAGGGCCCGGTCGCTCTCCGAGAGGTAGACCGTGAAGCGCTCCGGCACGAAAATGGTGCCCTCGGCCACCAGGGTCTGGCGGGCGGTCTGCAGGTTGAGGTCGGGCGCCGCGAGCACGACGTTCCCCAGCTTGAGTTCCTTGCGCACGTCGAGGCCGGAACCGCGCGCTTCCAGCATGAGTTCCTTGATGGCGGTGGTGACGACCTCGGTACCCCGGCTGTGGGCCAGAATGTGGACCTTTTCCAGGCCGGGGGTGGTGGCGAGCGCGCGGAGAAACTGTTTAAGGTGGTAGGTCGTAAACTGGGCGGACTCCACATCAGAGGTGTAGCCCCGCAGACCGCCCCGGCCCGCGGGCCAGGTGTAAATCAGGGGCACGCCTGGTCTTCCCATGAAGTGCCAGAGCTGGGCCATGGTCAAGGCCGCGTGGTGGAACTGGTTGTTGTAGCCGTGGACGAAGACGTAGGCCTCCTTCCGCTCGGCGTCCGAAAGTTCTTCCGCCACCAGCCCGGCCAGCTCCGCCGCGGCCTCCTCCGGCGAGGGGCCATTGGCGAGAACACCATTTTCCAGACGCCACGCGCTGGTGGAAGCGGGGAAGCGACCCACCTGGCGGGTGTGGGTAAGCTGGGGAACGAAGCGGTGGTTGCGCTGCCGCGTGAGGCTGGCCTCGTGAAGCTCATCCCAGGAGACACCTTCACCGAGCCTGACGGTCGCCTGACCGTAAAAGAGGTGGTCGTCGTTCTCGTGGCCGTACTGGTTGCCGGTGCCCTGGCGCTTCTTCAACTCCACCTCCAGCTCCGGGGAGCGGTCGGTGCCGTATATCAGGTTCACATCGACCGTCTGCCGCGTTGTGGGTAGCGCGGCAAAGGGATCCTCCGCCGAGGCGAGGTAGAGATTGGGGGTCTTCATGAGTCCGGTGTGGGTGCAGCCGGTGACCAGAAAGAACGCTAGGAGGCCTCCGGCCAGGGAGGACCTGCTACGCGCGAAAAAAGTCAGGGAGGGTTTCATGGACACGATTATAGTGATGCATACGCCCTAAGTCTATCTGGTCTGTCCACCCGGAAGTGAGGCAACGGGCCAGCAACCTCGCGTGGTTATGGCTTTCATGGACAGACCCGGCTATTCTCAGAGAACAGCCGGGTCGTGAAACCCTATTCTAACCTTTGAAATCAACCCATGCGCGGCGCGCGGGATATCATGGAGAGTACCAGGCTGGCCAGCCCGAGCAGGAAGAAATCGGAGAGTTTCTCGTTCCAGTTCTCTGGCAATAGTGACTTGGTTACAGCACAGCCAAAGCCCTCGCCTTCCCACTCCCCCTCCCCCTCACCTTCGCCCTCACCAATGACCTCGGGAACATCGGTGCTGTTCCCGGGAAATGACAGGGCCTGAAGCTCCACGAGATTCAGGTAACCATCACCATCAGAATCCTGGTTCTCAATTGGACGGGCAGCGCATCCGGTCACGTACTGACTTTTACCGCTGGTCGCCCCCCGCCGGCCTGACCGCCCCAGGTCTGATGCCTGGACATCCGGTCAGGCCGACGCGAGCCGCTTGATTGCATCTCGTTTTCGGGATGAACAACCGTCCCGCTTCCGCCACGCAGGCGGGAAGTGGCGGCTACTTGTTTATGGGGGTTCCGTAGCGCTGAATTTCCGCCTGCATCTGTGGGCTCAAGTGGTTCACAAGCTCCACATTGCGAGCATCATCATACTCCAGGTTGAACGATTGCGCCGTTGCGATTGCGTAGGAGCGCGATGTCTCGGCCAACGACCCTTCCCCGACCGCCGGATCGACGTTGGTTACCCGAGTCGAAACGGTGTTGTCACTGTTGCGGAGGATCTCGAAGGTACGGAACTGCTGCGGAAACTCCCGCAAGGATACGGTCTCAACCTGCCAGAAGCCCAATTCAGGCTTCTCCGGGTCGGGCGATTCAAAGGGTGTTATCGTATTGAGATGGCGGTGTCCAGAGATCCAGAGGATCAGGTTCGGGTATTCATGAAGCTTGGCAATGATATCGGGCTCGGACACATAACTCTCGGGCCACCAACTCATGGGCGAGCCCGCCGGCTCCACCCCAATCGGCACGTGGGCGGCGATGATCATGAGCTGGTTGTTTGCCGTGCCTTCCTCCAGTTCATTCACAAGCCACTCATACCGTTCCTGGTCAAGCGTCCCATATCCAAAGATGTGCAGATTCGGATCCAGGCCCGGGGTGTCCGCTTTTACCGTGTTGTCGAGGGCGATAACCTTGATCGGTATGTCTGATTTCGGCTCAAAACTATAGCAGGCAAAATTGTTGTCAACGTTCTCCTGTGTGAAGCCGTGGCCCACGGGCAGGGATGATGTGGAAAAGAACTCGCTCATCCACTCCTGGCTCGAAACAGGATGGCGTTTCGAATCAGAAACGATGCGCGGCGGCGTGGAGAAGTTCTCGACGAGACCAGCGCCGTAAATGTCCCCGTAGAGCGTGCTGCCGTCGAGCGTGCCCATGTAGAATTCACGGGAATTGATGCCGCCGGGATACAAGACATTGCCCAGTTGGAGGATGTCTTCACTGGTGTAGGCGTCACGGAGGTAATTGCTGATGGGCTTGGAGCCCATCCAATGCTGATCGTGGTTTCCAATGACCTGATACCAGGGGATTGACCCATCAAGCCCCGTGGCCTTGTACGTGTCCTGGTAATCATTGTAGGGGCCGGGAATCGGATCGTCCTTGCGCCCCGAGTCGGGATTGATGTTCTCGCCATCAATGATATCAATATACCATCTAAGCTCGTTGTAGCCGGCACTGTTGATGGCATCGCCCAGAGAAATGCCGAAATCAATCGGCGTGTCCCGGTGTATGGCGTTCACGGTTTGAATGGCCGCGTCGAGAACGTGCGTTGAATACAGCATTACCCCGGCATATACCGAAGCGGAAGTGGGGCCGAGACCCGAATCGAACATGCCCATATAGATCAATTGGGCTGGGCTTTCCTTGTCGGTGATGTGAATATCCGTCATGGCAAAGAAACGCATCAGACTCGCAACGTTCGCCACGGACGCAGCACTGCCTTCCACGTAGCCGTCCACCAGGGCCTGCCTGCCCGAATCGACGCCATCACCGTATGTCCAGCGGCCGTAGCCGTTCTGCTCATATTTGTCGATATCCCAAGGCTGAATCCCAGAGCCCGTGGGCTGGACAGGCACGATGGTTCTATCGCGCGTCGTATAAACATTCTCGGAAATCGGGTACTCCGCGAGTGGCTCCCCTCCGCCACTATCGCTCACCGTCACGTAACCGACTTTCATCTCGGTGTCATGGCCTCGGGCCGTGGTCACGGTGAGGGATACGTCGTAGGTGCCCGCGGCCGTGTAGGTATGCACGGGATCCTGATCCGTGCTTCCGGTGCCGTCGCCAAAAATCCAAGACCATTCCGTGATCCGCGATGTCCCCGGCACCGACAGATCGAGGAACTGCACCCGCAACGGCGCGGCGCCCGATGTCCCGTCGGCGCGAAAGTTCGCACCGACACCACAGGGCGGGCAGCCGACGAGGCCAAACGCCAGAACGAGAGCCGCTGCCTGAAAAATAGTCATCTTTAGTGCGTTGTTACTCATAAGCCTTACTCCATCTACCCGTTTTGCTGCGACTCGACGTTCGTTCAGACGACGTCACCCTGAGGTCCCAGTGCAACAGGCACTGGAGAGTCGCCGACTATCCTCATCGGTCTACAGACGGTTGCAGCCGATGACTCAACCGTTTTTAGTCGATACATGAAGGGCCTATCCTCCCATTGCAAAAGCCCGTATTTCTGACCGCCGCCACGAGTTCGTCGTCGGCTGGTGGGCTTCCCGCGCCACCCGCCAAAGAAGCTCGTACGTGGCCAACCTACTTATATAAGCAAGAAGCGAACCCAATACCTACGGAACGTATAAGTCGGGCCTATGAATCTGGTTCCCGGATCGGGAGCCAGTACCAGGCCCATGGACGGTGAAATCGGTGGGTGCGCAGGACGATCCTGCGCAGAACATAAGCGACCTGTGCAGGACACAAATGCGCGGCGCGAAGCCCGAAAGCCCAGGATTGAATTCAATAATATCGGGTCACTAGTAAGAATGGTTCCACTGAGAATGATTGAACCAGGGATGGCCGGCTGCTTTTTGCGGGCCACCGAGTCCGCGCCATACTGCGTTCATGCCCAGACTATCACGCATCGTGGTCGCGGGTGAGCCGGACCATAGTACCCAGCGCCGGAATAACCAGCACGACATGCACTTCGTGGAGGACGACCGACGGATAAATCTGCTATTCACGGGCGAATACGCCGAGAGTTACCCCTTTCGGATCCCCGGCCACCCCCTCATGACCCACCATGTGGACCAGATCGCCGTGCCCGAGATTGAGGATGTACTGGTCAAAGCCATCGAACGGACCCATTACCGCCACGGCGCGTACATCAACCCACTCCACAAGCGTGGCGGGCATCTGTGGCAGGGGCGCTTCCAAACCCCGGGCCTTGCCTGGGCCTGGTCGCCCCCCCACTCACACAAAGGGAGCCGCCACACGTCGTTACACCGTTTCGCCCTCCAGCTTCGGCGCGGCTTTCTTCTTCCGGAAGAGTCCGGAGAATTTTTCCATGTAGATATAGAACACCGGGGTTATATAGAGCGTGATGACCTGGGAGAAGAGGAGACCGCCCACGACGGCGAGGCCCAGGGGCTGGCGCGATTCGGCGCCCGCGCCGTGGCCCATGGCGATGGGGAGCGTGCCCATGAGGGCCGCCATGGTCGTCATCATGATGGGGCGAAAGCGGACGATACACGCCTCATAAATCGCCTCTGCAGGCGGCATGTTGCGCTCGCGCTGGGCCTCCAGGGCGAAGTCCACCATCATGATGGCGTTCTTCTTCACGATGCCGATAAGCAGAATGAGCCCCACTAGAGAAAAGAGATTGAGGTCCATCTTGAAGAAGTGCAGGGTCAACAATGCGCCCACGCCGGCCGAGGGCAGCCCGGACAAAATCGTGATGGGGTGAATGAAACTCTCATACAGGATGCCGAGCACGATATAGATGATGACGATCGCCGCCAGGATGAGGATGTTCAGGCCCACCATGGAAGATTCAAAGGCCTGGGCCGTGCCCTGGAAACTGGTGGAGATGCCCGCCGGCAGGATTTCCGCCGCAGCCTCGTTAACCAGGGTTACCGCATCGCCGAGGGAGTAGCCCGGCTCCAGATTGAAAGATACCGTGACCGCGGGAAACTGGCCGAGGTGATTCACCGTCAACGGACCGACCGTCTTCTCGATGGTGGAGATGGTGCTCAGCGGCACGAGGGTGCCGTCGGACGCACTGACGTAAAGCATCTCCAACGATGCGGGATCTTTCTGGAGCTCCGGGAGCACCTCCATGATCACGTTGTACTGGTTGTTGGGCGCGTAGATTGTGGAGATCTGTCGCGCACCATAGGCGGTGTAGAGGGCGCTTTGAACCTGCTGCATGGAAATGCCCAGCGAAGCGGCCTTTTCCCGGTCGACCCCCATGTGTACCTGGGGATTGGAGATCTGGAGGTCGCTGGATACGTCGCGAAAGCCCGGTAAGGTCTTCAGGCGCTCCTCCAGCTTCGGGGCGTACTCATACAACTGGTCCGTGTCGAGGCCCTGGAGCGTGAACTGGTAAAGGCTCTTGGTCGTCTGGCCACCCACGTTGATCGCGGGTCGATTCTGGATGAACACGCGGATGCCCGGTACGGCCGCCAGATCTTTTCGAAGCCGTTTCATTACATCATCGATGGTATCCCGTTCCGCGCGGGGCTTGAGGGTGATGAACATACGGCCCGCATTGCCCGAAGCGTTCGGGCCGCCCGCGCCCACCGAGGAGGAGAACCCGGCCACGGCGGAATCGGCGGTCAATATAGCGGCGAGTTTCTGCTGGTGCGCTTTCATATCCTCAAAGGAAATTCCCTGGGCACCCTCCGTGATGGCGACGAGCTGGTTGAGGTCTTCGGCGGGCATGAAGCCCTTGGGCATATTGGAGAACATCCACACCGTAAGGCCGATCAGGGGGATCAGGCTGAGCACGGTGAGCAGTTTGAAGCGCAGGGACAGGCGCAGCGTCCAGGCGTAGACCGCGAGCATGGCGTCGAAAAAGCGCTCCAGCGTGTTATAAAGCACACCGTGGGGCGCATGCTCGTAGTCCCGGAGAAATCGGCTGCACATCATCGGGGTCAGGGTCAGCGACACGAAGCCGGAAATAAGAATTGCCATGCTGATGGTGATGGCGAACTCGTGGAGCAGTCGGCCCACGATGCCGCCCATGAACAACACGGGAATGAACACCGCCACCAGGGAGATGGTCATGGAGATGATGGTGAAGCCGATCTCCTTCGAGCCCTTCAGCGCCGCCTCCATGGGGGACTCGCCCTTCTCCATGTGGCGCACGATATTCTCGATCATGACGATAGCGTCGTCGACCACGAAACCCACCGAAAGGGTGAGGGCCATGAGGGAGAGATTGTCGATGCTGAAGTTCATCAGATACATCGCGGCGAAGGAACCAACGATGGAGAGGACGAGGGCCAGCGTGGGGATGATGGTGGCCGTGAGGTTGCGCAGGAAAAGGAAGATCACCATGACCACGAGGGCCACGGTGAGCACAAAGGTGAATTGCACATCCGCCACCGAAGCGCGAATGGCCTGGGAGCGATCATAGAGCACGTTCAACTTGACGGAAGGCGGCAGCACATTCTCGAATTCGGGCATGAGCCCCTTGATCGCGTCCACAATTTCGATGGTGTTGGTACCGGGCTGGCGCTGCACGGCGAGGATCACCCCGCG
>JBIJDL010000556.1:0-4281 GCA_044344195.1 Candidatus Hydrogenedentales bacterium | reverse complement strand
TTGTCGTTCTCGACGGCGTCGATCACCCGGCCGACATCCCGCAGGTAGACCGGCGCGCCATCGCGCCAGGTTACGATGATGGGTTCGTAGGCCTTCGCCTCCATCAGCTCGCCGCTGGTCTCGATGGTATAGGACTGGTGCGCGCCGTGGAGGGTGCCGGTGGGCAGGTTCGTGTTCGCCCCCTGGATGGCCTGGCTCACTTCGTCCACCCCGATGCCGCGCGTCGCCAGCTTGTGGGGGTCCACCTGGACCCGCACGGCATACTTCTGTGACCCGTAAATTTGCACCTGGGCCACGCCGGGCAGCATGGAAATACGCTGGGACACCATCGTCTGGGCGTACTCGTCCACCTGAGAAAGGGGCAACAGGGGCGAGTTCAACGTGAGGAAGATAATCGGCTGGTCCGCCGGGTTCAGCTTGCGCAGCGAGGGCGGATTCGGCATGTCGCGCGGAAGCTGGCGGAGCGATTGGGTGATGGCCGACTGGATGTCCTGCGCGGCGGCGTCGATATCGCGATTCAAATCAAACTGGACCGTGATACTCGTCGAACCCAGCGCGTTCACCGAGGTCATGGAGGTCACCCCGGCGATCGTGGAGAACTGGCGCTCCAGCGGCGTGGCCACCGAAGAGGCCATGGTCTCCGGACTCGCCCCGGGCAGGCTCGCGTTCACCGAGAGCGTGGGAAAGTCCACGTTGGGTAGATCGCTCACCGGCATGGCCCGGTACCCTGCGATACCAACCAGCAGAATACCCACCATGACCAGCGTGGTCATGACCGGGCGATGGATGAAGAGGGCTGAAATGTTCATCCTGCGGGGGTCTCCACCGGCTGGTCGCCTTCGAGAACGCGCACCGGGCTGCCGGGCGCCACCCGGAGATGCCCCTCGGTAATCACGCGGTCGCCCGGCTGCAGGCCTTCGTCGACGACGGCAAGTCCACCATGGGTGATGCCCACTTTGATGGGGCGCATCTCGGCCTTGTCCTCCGAAGTCACCAGGTAGACGTACGCGCCATTCTGTCCGGTCTGAACAGCCTCCGCAGGCACCGTGGTGCAATTGTCCTTGAAGCCCAGGCCCACACGGATGCTCAGGTATTGACCCGGCCAGAGCACTTCGTCGTGGTTTTCGAATTCCGCCTTGAGACGAATGGTACTCGTGGCGGTATCGACCTGATTGTCGATGAAGACAAGACGCCCCGTGATCGGCTCCATGGCGGAGTCGGGTGCCGTTGCATAGACCGGCACCTCGCCCGCCACCATGGCCTGCCGGAGCGCGGGCAAGTGATGCTCCGGCACCGTGAAGGTCACATACATGGGCGCAGTCTGGGTGATGATGACCAGCGGCTCGCTCGCGTTGGCACTGACCAGATTGCCGCGATGCGCCATAAGGCTGCCCGTGCGCCCTTCGAGTGGAGAGGCAATCGTGCAATAGGAAAGATTGAGCTTGGCCACCGCGACAGACGCCTCGGCCGCGCGAATATTCTCACTGCTGGAGCGGACCGCGGCGGCGTCGGCGCCGGCGGAAGCCTTCAGCGCATCGGCGGCCGTTTTGGATTGGTCAAACTCTTCCTGCGTGACAATCTCACGGGCGAGCAGCGTCTTGTTTCGCTCCAGATCCATATCGGCGTTTTTCGCCATGACCTCATTCTCGCGCAGGTTGGCCTCGGCCTGGCCCCGCAGCGCCACGGCACGGGCCACGTTGGCCTCCGCCTCGGCCAGGGCCGCCTCGAAGGGTCGGGGATCGATGCGGAAGAGGGGCTGGCCCTGGGTCACGCGCTCGCCTTCGGCAAAGAGCACTTCGATGATCTCGCCCGAGACCTGCGCTTTCAATTCGATGGTGGAGAGGGGCTCCGCCGTGCCAAAGGCGGCAAGCTCAACGGGTACGCGATTGGTTTCCGCTGCCGCGGCATGCACGGGGGCTGGCTGGTTTGCCCCGGGCGGCGGACCACCCGCCTTTTTCTGGCCGGGACAACCCGCGAGCGAGAGCAGCGCGATGGCGCCGAGGGTTCCAGTGATGGCTAGCTTATTCCACTTCATCGGTCACACTTTCCTGTTGCTCGTCCCGAGCCGCGAATTCATCCAGAGCGATGCCCCGGCGTTCGAGGAGGGTACCCTCGGCAGCGTAAAGATCCGTCAGCGCTTCAATATAGCGCACGCGCGCCGTCGCATCGTCCACCTGGGACTGGATAAGGTCGCGCTGCACCTGCAGCACGTCCAGATTGGTCGCCTTGCCCACCTCGTGCCGTCCCTCGATTACGCGAACCGATTCGCGGCGGCTCAACACGGCCTCTGTGGTCGCGGCGAGGCGTTCCCACTGGCGCTCCACTTCCACCATCGCCTGGCGCACTTCCGCCGCGATCTCTTCTTCCAACTGGGTGATATAGCCCGCGCCCCGTTCTTGAGACAGTTGCGCTCTGAGATGCCTGGCACGCTCCGCCCGGTTGAACAGGGCCATCTCAAACTGGAGGCCCACGTTGTAGGTGTCTTCATCGGTGCTGGAAGTGCTCGACGCGGTGGCGCTTTCGCCGCCGCTCGCCGCTTCGTATTCTCCAACCAGATTGAGCTGGGGCAGGCGGCCGTTGCGCGTGCGCACCACATCCAACTCCAGGTTCGCCAGCGTCAGGCGCGCCTGGGCAAGTTCGGGCCGGTAAAGGAGGGCGAGGTCCTCACTCTCGTCGGCATTCAGCGCCACCTCCACCACGGCGGCGTCATCCTGGGGGTCAAACCCCACCTCCCAGCGCGGTGTGGATTCAGGGTGCATCAGGCGGATCAATTCGATGCTCTGGGACTTCAGCGCGGCCTGCGCATCCACCAGATCGGCCTGTCGCGCGAGGCGCTCCGCACGGGCGGTCATCACGTCGCCCCCGAGGGCCTTGCCGACGGACTCCAGTTCTTCTTCCCGCATCATTTGATCATTGGCCAGGGTCACACCAAACTCGCGAATCGCCAGGACTTCTTTCGCGAGGGTCAGTTCCCAATAGGCCCGCTCCGTTTCGCGCACCACATCAAGTACAGCCAATCGAAACTCGTGCTCCGACTGGGCCGCCGCGTTCCTCGCCTGGCGCAGCGCGGCGAGATTGGTGTCTATTCCCGCACCGCGAAGGATTGGCTGAGAAATGCCCGCTGTCCAGGAATGCAGGGAATCATCTCCAGCGGCATTGTTGTCCAGGGTCGCGCCCGCGCCGGTGAGAAAAAGCAGCGTGCCCGTGGGGAGGTACTGCTGCACTTCGACCGATCCGGAATTTCCCACGACCGTACTGTCGTTGTCCCCGTTGACCGCATCGATCGACTGATTCAACTGCTGCACACTGGCCAGCAGCGCGGCGACATTGTCCAGCGACACTTGTTTGCTGGACGTGGTTCCGCTTGCGGTGGAGGTGCCCGTGCTACTGAAGCCCAGGCTCTGCCGCGTGTCGCGGCCCCGGGAGACCTGCGCCAGAAGGCGCGGATCAAAAACCGCGCGGTTCTCGTCGATGTAGGTTTCGTCGATCTCCGGACCGAAACGCGCCACTTCGATGCTGCGGTTGTTCAGCAGGGTCGTGAGGATGGCGCCGTCCCGTGTAAGCGCCACCGGACTGGAGATCTCTGCCGGCAGGGTCAGAGATTCCGCCCGCGATTCAAGCGAGGCCGGCACCTCGATAGCGGTTTCTGCAGGTGCGGGCGGCGCTACGGTCTCCGGCGTCCAGCTCGTCTCGGTGCGCGCGCACCCGGCCATCGTGGCGGACAGGACGAATGCGGCACCCCACACTTTCAAATTCACAGCGCGCATGCGAGGTCCCGCTTTCGTCCGCGCGTCCTGGGCTGCTCTACACCACATTCGAAAGTCCCATTGCAGAATAACTCAACCAACACATGGTGGCTCCGGTGTTCCTTTGGAAAATCCAGCAGGTCCCGCGTGCGCGTGCGCAGCATGCCCAGCAGGTACATGGCCATGACGTCCACCGGAAGGTCGGGCCGCACCACCCCCTCGTCCACGCCCTGCTTCAAAATCGTTACGGTGGCCTCGACCAGCTTCTTACGCCGACGGCCCCAGCGTTGCATCAACTTCCCCTTCGCGCCGCCCGGCATCCACGCCGCCTCCGCCTGAATGATGTTGAACATCTCGATACGCCGCTCGAAGAAGGACGAAACTTCCTCGCACATGGCCAGCAGCCGCTCCATGAAGGGGGCATCCGGCGCGCCATGGCGCTCGACCACTTCGCAGAGTTCGTCGAAGCCCGAAGTCGCCACCTGAAAGAACAAATCGTCTTTGTCCTCAAAGTAGAGATAGATCGTGCCCTTGC
>JBIJDL010000612.1:0-3729 GCA_044344195.1 Candidatus Hydrogenedentales bacterium | reverse complement strand
CTTTTGCCCATTCCTTTTCTCTACGGCGGTCGAAGTTCAGCGCTCTATATTCTTCATAGATTCCACTACGCGACATGAAAAAACTACTCCCTCCATGATCGAGGTAGATCTTCCTGGCCAACGCTTCATCGTCGCTTTCACTTCCCTTGCTTACCACCGCATTGCCTCCCAAAGGTTGTCGTCAGTTTGTGTAAGATGGTGCATCCGGTCACAATCCGACGTACGCATAGACCGGATGTCAACATTTCAATCGCGCGGATTCCCGTGCCGATACTGGGGCCGAAGTGGGGGAGGGCGTTCATTTGCCGAAACCAAGGAATTCGCGAATCCCGTTCAGTGTACAATCACTTCCCCCGAATTTGCGCTGTACATCGGCGCGTTCTCCTGGCCCTCTTCCACGACGGTGATGGCGTGTACCGAGACGCCGAGATCGCGCGCGTCGCCATTGCCGGACTCCGTGTCCATGGGGCGCCAGGTTTTTGTGCGCAGCGTCAGCGTGACGCTGTCGCCATCCGCACGGAAGGTGCCTGTGAGGGGGCCGTCGGCGGGTGTTTCGTTCAGATCGGCAATGCGTGCGTCACCCAGGTAGAGTCCGTTCTCCGGCGCGGCAATGTGGCCATTGGTTCGTAGCACTACGCTGACACGATAGGTCTTACCGGCGGTAACGGGGAGCAGGAATTCGGAGTCGCCCCGCGACCAGCGGCGGGTCCCTTTTTCGCCGAATTCGGGGGCCTTCTCGCGGCCATACCACTTGCGCAGGTAGGGGCTGTCGCCTGGCGCGCCGACCTGAAGCCGGTAGTGGGCCTTCATGGCCTCCGACCATTCAAAGCCGCCCTGCTCATTGCCGATGAGCTGGGTGCGTGCGCCCGCGTGGTTCTCAACGCGGAAGCCGCCCTCGCCCAAGTTGCCCATGAGAATCGCGGTGCCCATGCTTTCGTTCACCGTCACGTGAAGCTGGCCGTCGTCGAAGATATTGCCCTGGAGCGTGGCTTTGCCCGCGTCAAGCCGCACCGCCGGGCTGCCGACGCCGTTGATGTCCCACTGGCAGAAGTTGGTGCTGGAGACGGCCAGTTGCGCCTGGGGGCTGCGGGACCACAGGGCCATATCGAGGGGACCCCAGAAGGCGCAATTGGCCAAGTTGACCTTGCCGGGCCCGCAGGTCTCGGCAATCTCAATACCCACGCTGTCCTTGCTGCTCCATCGTCCCACGAACTCACCATTGGTGATCAAGAGTCCCGCGAGCTGGGCATCTTCCACATAGACCGCGCGGCGGCAGGAGTCCGCGCCGATGCCCACGAAGCTGCCGTTGGCCGATCCGGCTTTGGTCTTGGAGAAGCGATAGCCGATGCCATAGCCGAAGCAAAAGGTGTGGGTGACGTATTGCCAGTCGGTGCGCGCAAATTCATAGGCCACGCCGTTGACATTCACCCACTTGCAGTACGGATCATCCGGCTGATAGACCACGCCGAAGGGCCAGAAGTGGCAGTTCTCCACGCGGGAGATGTCGTAGCACGCGTCGATGTAGAGTCCGCGATAGCTCGGATAACCGAAGACATTGCGGACGAGCATCCGCGCGGAGCCTTCGAAGTGGATGGCCTCGTAGGCATTGAGGATCAGGCAATCCAGCACCGCCACGTCCTCCACGGAGTCGCCACGAATGGCGGGGGGATAGGGCACGGGCGGCACGTCGGTCTGCTTCCACTCGGGGTAGCGGATGATCAGGCCGGCGACCGTGGCCGCGTGGCCCGCGAGGCGGATGAAGGGCTCGCCCTCCATGCTGCCGCGCCCGGCCCAGGCCTCAATCACCGAGCCCGCCATCTTGCCATCGGGCCCCTGGAAGTTGAGGGGCGGTGTGGTGAAGACGCCCTGGAGCGTGACCGCGCCGGGGATGCGCAGGGAACCGCGAATGCAGTAGGCACCCGCGGGCACATGGACGATACCGCCACCCGCGGCCCCGGCCTCGTCGAGTGCTCTCTGGAAGGCGGCCGTGTCGTCGGTCTGGCCATCGCCGAGGGCGCCACTGTCGCGGACATTCCAGTCGGCACGGGCGGTGAAAGCGGATAAGAGGAGGGCGGAGAAAAGAAAGACTTTAATCGTGTTTCGCATGGTGTGAACTCCTTCCGATGCGTGGGGCCCCATGAACGGAGATCACTCTACGCCTCGGCGAATCGGAAAGCAAAATCGACGTTTACGCCGCTGAAGGCGGATTGGCGGGCATCGGGATTCGACATCGCGACGTCATCGCCCAGACACCAGATTTACTTCTTGCTGAACCCGCCTCGCTCCGCTATATTGAGCGCTCAACCCCAACCCATGAGGAATTGCATCATGAAGATGAAATCACTGCTCGCGTTTACTTTGTCCATCGCCGTATCCTCCGCCACCTTTGCCGCGGAGATCACGCCGCCGCCCGATGCGGAAGGGGCCGCCGAGGCTTTGAAGAACTCTCCCCGCCATGGCGAGTTCAAGGAAATTGACGTGGAGGGCAGCGATGTAAAGCTGAAGATCTTCGAGACCTATCCCGAGCGCTCGGATAAGGCCCCGGTGGTCATCTTGATCCACGAAATATTCGGCATGACGGACTGGACCAATTCCGTGGCGGATGCCCTGTCGAAAGAGGGCTTTATCGTCGTCGCGCCGGACCTTATCACAGGTATCGAGGGTGCGGCAGAGAATCCCCGCGAAGCCATCGGCAAGCTGACGCCGGAGGAGACGCTGAAGCGGCTGAACGCGACCATGAAGTATGCCTTGACCATACCATCGGGGACCGGCAAGATCGGCTGCGTGGGCTATTGTTACGGCGGGCGCACGACCTTCCTCTATGCGACGGAGCAGCCGGAACTGGACGCCGCAGTGGTCTACTATGGCAACGCGCCGGAGACGTCCACCTTGGCGAAGATCACCTGCCCCGTGCAGGGGCATTTTGGCGGTGAAGACGCACGGGTGAACAGCTCCCTGCCGCCGGCGGAGGAAGAGATGAAGAAACTTGGCAAGTCCTTCGAGGTGAACATCTACGAAGGCGCGGGACATGGTTTCCTGCGCCAGCAGAGCGGCCAGGACGGAGCGAACTTGAAGGCGAGCAAGGAAGCCTGGGCAAAGACGGTGGCATTCTTCAAGGAGCATCTGGAAGCCAAGTAGAGGGAGGTTGAATGGCGTACGAAGGTGCGCGTCGGAATCCGCGCGTACCGTGTAGCTCCGAGGTCACGAGGCATAGAGGCCACGGAAACCACCGTGCCGCATCCACGAATCGGACCGTCTGTTTGTCGAAAAGCCCCATATTTATTAGGGTTTTGTGGTATACTTTATGACGTGCAGCGAATTAACCGGAATCGGGGTTTGAGGAGAAACTTATGACGAAACGAATTAGTGCGTGTTTTTTCGCGGTTGTGGCCTTGACAGGCTTTGCCTTCCTGCCCGGATGTCCCCAGCCCGACCCCGAAGGACAGACCAAAGCGATCACCCTGTTCACGGTGGGCGAATCAACCAAGCAGGGCGGTGGACCCGTTGGTCTGGATGAAATCCAGAGCTTGGAGCTCACCATCACGGAGATTAGTTTGGATTATGCGGGAAATACGTCGGAAGGTGAAGCGGACGAAGAGTTCGACGGTTCGAAGATTTCGGTGTTCTCCGGCGCGCTGGAGGTCGATCTGCTCAACTTGATTGACGTTTCAGAGATCATCTCGGAAGCGGAAATTCCCGCAGGCACCTACACAAAAATCCGCATCAGCA
>JBIJDL010000611.1:0-3730 GCA_044344195.1 Candidatus Hydrogenedentales bacterium | reverse complement strand
GTGGCGTTGTCGCGCGACGAAGGCGAAACCCTTGCCCAGCTCCAGCAGAAAGGCTTGCAGATTGTCGATGATGGCCTGCTCGATGTGGCTCTCGTGAAGCTCCGGCCTATCGGGAAGGCCGAGAAATTCGAGCACGTAGGGCGATTTCAGCACGTCCACGGCGCTGAGCGGTTCGCCGGGCAGCCGCTCCCGATCCGACGCGTCCACCTCGGTCGGGCCACGATGGGCTACAATGCGCTGGTAGTACGCGGTGTGAATCTGGCGCTCAAGCTGTGCCTTGCTCCAGCCGCATTCCGCCGCCTCGCGCTCATAGAATGCCCGCGCGGCGGGGTCGTCCACCCGCATCAGCGCGCGATAATGGGACCAGGCGAGGTCAGGCAGAAAGCAGCCGGCCAATTGGCTACCCGACGGGTAGCTTATCTTGAACGGGACCAATTCCCTCCCCAATGGGGAGGGAATCTGTTGAGCCTCAGATTGGTTACCCGTCGGGTAGCCAATCGATGGGCGCCGATTCGGATACGCTTGGTAGAACTGTCTGAAATTCTTGAGATTGGGTACCGAGAAACCTTTCCCATACCGTTCCGTTAGCCGTGCGGATAGGCTCTCTATGACCTGCTTGCCATAGGTCGCGCGCTCCTCGCCGCCTTGAATTTCCTCCACAATCTCCCTGCCGATGAGCCAGTAGGCCGTCACCATCTGGGTATTGACCGCCCGGACAAGACTGCCCCGGGCTTCTTCCAGAATTGCGACAATCCGCTCGAAAAGGGCGTCGGGTTGTGCCGACGATCGGTCGTTAGTTAGATTGCTCATCGTTCGCTCCCTGCACCCGCGCCGCGCATCACGGCCATTTCGGTGGCTCTTGCGCCCGTATCTTACCCCAAACTCTCCAGCGCCTGCAGGAGCATAGCCCTGACGGACGACTTCGACACCGGGCCCTTCTTGAAGTTCACGGTCACGGTGGCGCTGGGGAGGTCGATGCGGTAGGTCTGCTCTTTGGGGGCTTCGGGGGCCTTTGCGGCGGGTTTCTGGGGCGTTGCGGGTGCGGGAACCGCGGCCGGGGCCTTCTTGCCTTTGGCCTCATCGATCTTGGCGCGGATCTCGCGGTTGGGTTTGCCGTCGAGGACGTCTCTGACAAGTCCCTTCTGGAGCTTCACGTCGTCCACGCGGGAGATCCGCATGACGGCGTCGTAGGGCACGGTTTTCTCGTGGGTGCGCAGTTGCTGCTGGAGCACGGGGGGGAGGGTGAGGATGCGGAGCATGTCGCTGACCCAGGATTCGCGCTTGCCGATCATCCTGGCGAGGTCGCGCTGGGTCTTGACCGCCGGGTCTTCGTCGAGGATGGCCTGGAGGGCCTCGGCGAGCTCTACCGGGGGCACGTCTTCGCGCTGGACGTTGCTGACGATACTGCGGCGGCGGCGGGCCTGGCCTTCTTCGGGATCGGTGATGACGACGCGGAGCTGCTTGAGGCCCGCGATCTTTGCGGCGCGCAGGCGGCGGTGGCCCGTCACAATCATGTATTTGCCGTCGTCGAACTGGGTAACGGTCAGGGGCTCGATGACGCCCATGGCCTTGACGGTGTCCACGAGGCCTTCCATGTTGTTGAAGGTCTTGCGCTCGTTTTTCGGATCTTCGACGATGAGGTCGATTTCCAGGAGTTGCGCGCCGCGCTTTGGAATGGCGGGAATGGCGCCCTTGCCCTTCTCGCGGACGAGTTGAAGCCGGGAGGGTCTATTTTCTGCGGTGTTGTCTGCCTGGCTCATGCGTTGGCTACCTTCTTGCGTTTCTTGACGTTAAACAGCCCCAGCACTTCGTCGCGCAGGGCTTTCATGTCCTCGGCCCCCTTGGAACGCGGACGGTATTCGAGGATGGAGCCGCCGTGCTCGTCCACCTGGGCGAGCCAGCCGCAGTTGCGGATCTCGGATTGGGCAATGGGAATGTGCTCTTCGTGCATGCGCTCGATCACCCGCTTGCGCAGGCCCGCGCGGTGGAGGTTGTTGAGCACGTGGAGCATGTGGAAGTCGGCGCCGGGCCGGATCTGGAGCAGCAGGCTGTAGAAGTTCGCATAGGACTTCACGGCCTTGGTGCTCTCGAAGGGTACGATGAAGACGTCCGCCGGGTAAATGGTGTTTTCCATGATGGGCGAGATCTGGTTGGGCGCGTCCACGATCAGATAGTCGAAGGCGTCTTCCGGGAGCTGGGCGAGCACGCCGGCATAGCCTTCGTAGTAGCCTTCCTGGTGGACGATGTCGCGGCCGTATTCCTCCAGGGCGAAGGCGCTGGCGATAAAGGACAGGTTCTTGTGGCGCGTATCGTGGATCACGTTCTTCAGCGCGGTATTGCCCAGGAGCGCGGCCACGATGGTGTCTTCCCAGGAAAGGCCGTCGCTCGCATGGAGCCATTCGGAGACCTGGGCCTGGGGATCCATGTCGGAGAGGAGCACCCGGCGTCCGTCCTTCGCCAGGGCGGCGGCCAGGTTCATGGCGATGGTCGATTTGCCGCAGCCGCCCTTGGCGTTAATGACTGTGATGATTTTCATGCGTTGACCACCTCCTGGCCCAAACGGTTGGGGTTATGTGCGCGGTCCCAGCCCCAGAAATCGAGGATGGACCCGTCAAGTGCCTTGTAATATTCGTAAAAGCGCTTCAGGTGCTCTTTATCGCTGTCGAAGCCCGCGAGCATCTGAGCCACAAACTCGGGCGACTGGCAATAGGGCGAATTCGCCAGGAAATCGCGCTGGCGCAGCTCTTCGCCCTCGAAGGTGGCGTAGAGCAGGGGATTGACGTCCCGAAGCTGAATCTCCTGATCGCGGATATAATCGAGGTAGTCCCCGCGGAAGCGATCATAGTGCTGCTTGCGGGCGCGGTCGGCCGCTTTCTTCTCCGAGGCGCGCACCTTCCGACGGAAATCCACCACGAAGGCATCGCCATGGCGCGTGAGGGCCAGCTTGAGGGAGCGGGGCATGCCGGGGTTGGCCTGCTCCCGATCGCGCACATACTCGCCGAAGCTCCGGCCCATCCGGTGGACTTTGTCCTCATGGGGGTAGTGGCGGAGGAGTTCCTTGGCGAAGCGCTCCCCGGCTTCCACGTCCGACTGGACCACGGCGGCGGCGGGGGTGTCGTCGTTGCCCGCCCAGGCGGCATAGAAGTGGGCCGCGAAGACCCCGCCGAGTCGCTCGGGGTTTTCCGTCTCCGGGTTGGGCCAGTTTTCCTCGATGGCCTTGCGCAGGAGTCCCAATCGATTCCGGGTGGGGTTGCGCAGGGGGAGCCACTCGCATTGCTGGATGATCTGGAGTGGGGGGCAGGTCTCGGCCAGGCGCTTCGCGGTGGTCTGGTCAAACCCTTCTTCCTTCAATCGAGAAAAAGCCCCCTCCACAGCAGCAGGCGCGGCCTGTTGTTGTTTACCAGTGTTCTTTAAGGTGTTATTTAGATCTGTTATTTCTATACCGGTGTCAATAATGAACTGGTCCCGGTATCCTTCTTGAACCAAGGCCGGTGTGGATTTTGAACCGGGATCGGTATCCTTAATGGACTGGTCTGCGGTATCTTTTTTGAACCGCTCCCGGTTTACTTTTTGAACCGGTACATTCTCCGGCATTCCCGCAGGAGTCCGGTATCCTTTTTGAACTGGCTTCGACTTCTCTATTACCGGGGGCTCGGCAGAGTCCGGTACACTTTTTGAACCGCTCAGGGGGTAAGTGCTGGCGTCGCTCCACTTTATGCCATAGGTGGCG
>JBIJDL010000276.1:0-8340 GCA_044344195.1 Candidatus Hydrogenedentales bacterium | reverse complement strand
TCTTTCCTGTCGGCAAGGGATTCATTCGTGTTCTGGCCGAGGACCCGGCGACTATCCAGAAGGACCCCGAAGGCGCCAATCGCATCCGCGCGCTGGTACGGGAAGCGCTGACGGCCCAGGGCAGCACCCTGAACACACAGAACTACCTCCACCTTCGGCGCGGCCCCTACGTCGTTGCCATGGGCCTTGATGAAAGCGTCGATGGGGCGCCTCGGGAGCTTGAGGGGCCCTTCGTTGACCTCTTCGACCCCAACCTCGCGGTCAAAGAAAACAAGACCCTCACTCCGGGCACCCCGGCACTGCTCTATAGCCTTCCCTGGGCCAACGAGCACTTGGCCACGCCCGGTGTGGCCGCCGCCTCCACCCGTGTCCGCGACATGGTGTCCGATGCCCATGGCGTCTCGTTCAACACCCGTGGCCCGGCTAACACCCCCAGTGTCGTGGTGTTACGCATGTCGGAAGCGCCCGGCACGGTAACAAGCGATCCGCCGGTCCCCATGGAAAGGGCCTGGGACCCGGAGCATTCCCTGCTGCGCCTTTCCTTCCAGAATGAAGCCCGATCAATAAGAGTGGCAGTATCCTTCCGTGATAGGTTTGGAGAGCCGCCAATAACCCATTGGCGCGCATCGCACAACGCAATACAACGCCGGACGATACCGGCACAAGGCACAGGCACATCCCATTGATGGCGCGGGGCATCCCCGTGGCATCCCGGTTACCCTGAAAACGGAGTGAGAAATGATTGAATCCAAGTTTGTTGACCAGATCAGTGCCCGCGTCGGCGTTTCACCGGCACAGGTCTCGGTCGCGATCGAGTTGTTCGACAAGGGCGCCACGATTCCCTTCGTGGCCCGTTACCGGAAGGATGCCACCGGTAACCTTGACGAAGTGAAGCTGGAAGCCATCGAAGACCTGAATTCCCAGTTCATCGCCCTCACCAACCGCCGCGATGCCATCCTCGACAACATCGAAAAACAGGGCAAGCTCACCGAAACGCTTAAGAAGCAGATCACCGACTGCTGCGACGCCACTATCCTCGAAGATCTCTACCTTCCCTTCAAGAAGGCCCGCAAGACCAAAGCCACGACCGCCCGCGAACAGGGCCTGGAGCCCCTGGCCGAATTTATCTGGGCACAGGTGGCCGGGGAACGTTCCCTGGAAGACGAAGCCGCCGCCTATGTCGATGCGGAGAAGGGCGTGGCCGATGCCGCCGCCGCGCTGGTTGGAGCCCGCCACATCATTGCCGAGCGCATCTCCCAGGACGCCGAACTGCGCCAGCACACTCGTCAGGTCTTCCACGAGCAGGGCCAGCTTGTCGCCGCCGATACCAAGAATACCGAAGGCCAGAAGACCAAGTTCGAGGCCTATTACAATTTTAAAGAAGCCATCAAGAGCATCCCTTCCCACCGGCTCCTGGCCGTATTGCGCGGTGTCCGCATGGGGTTCCTGCGCATGGAACTGGCCGTCAACGAAGAGACTGTCCTCGCCGATATGCGCGGGCGCTTCATCAAAGACGCCCAGTCGCCCTTCGCTGGGTTGCTTTCGGAGACCATTGAAGATTCGTACAAGCGCCTGATCCAGCCCGCCATCGAAAATGAAGTCGTCCAGCAGGCCCGCAAGCAGGCGGACGAAGAAGCCACGGGGGTCTTTCGTGAAAACGCGGAAAACCTGCTGCTCGCATCGCCCGCCGGACACAAGGCCGTTCTCGGCGTGGACCCCGGTCTTCGCACGGGGTCCAAGCTCGCCGTAATCGATGCCCAGGGCGGCTACCAGGAGAGCGCCACGATCTATCCCACCGAGCCGAAGAACGACGTGGCCGGCGCAGCGCGCACCTTGCTTGAGCTGGTGCGCAAATACAACATTGAGTTGATCGCCATCGGCAACGGCACCGGGTCCAAAGAGATCGGACGTTTCATCCGCACCGTGCTGAAGGAGGCCGACCTGGCCAATATCACCATTGTGTTGGTGAATGAAGCGGGCGCTTCAATTTACTCAGCCTCCCAGGTAGCCCGAGACGAATTCCCCGACCTCGACCTGACCATTCGCGGCGCGATTTCCATCGCCCGTCGCCTCCAGGATCCCCTGGCCGAGTTGGTGAAGCTCGAACCCCGCCACGTGGGCGTGGGCCAGTACCAGCACGACATCAACCAGAAGCAACTCCGTGAGGGCCTCACCAAGACCGTCGAGTCCTGCGTGAACCGCGTCGGCGTCGATCTGAACACGGCCTCGGTGGAACTGCTCCGCTACATCAGCGGTATCCAGCAGAACACCGCCCAGAACATCGTCAAGCACCGCGAGGCCAACGGCGCCTTCCAAAGCCGCGCACAGTTGAAAGAAATTTCGGGCGTGGGGGAGAAGACCTTCGAGCAGAGCGCGGGCTTCCTCCGTATCCAGAATGGCGTCGAGCCCCTCGACCAGACCTCCATTCACCCCGAGGCCTACGGCGTCGTCGAGGCCATGGCCTCCGCCCTCTCCGTCAAGAGCGCCGACCTGGTCCGAAATTCCGAGTTGCTTGGCAAACTCAATTTGGACACCTTCGTCAGCGATACCATTGGCAAACTGGCGCTGACTGATATCAAGCACGAGTTGCTCAAACCCGGTCGTGATCCGCGCCAGGAATTCCAGGCACCCAAGTTCCTGGATGGCGTGGATGACGTGAAGGACCTCGAAATCGGCATGATTACCGAGGGTGTCGTCACCAATGTCACCGATTTTGGAGCCTTCGTCGATATCGGCGTCCACCAGGACGGGCTCATCCACCTCTCGGAACTGGCCAACCGCTATGTTCGCGATCCCCACGAAGTCGTCAAGGTCGGCCAGATTGTTCAGGTTAAAGTGATTCAGGTCGACAAGGATCTGCGCCGGGTTTCCCTGTCCATCAAAGCCCTTCAGCCCCAGCCCGAAGCGCGCGCACCCCGCGCGAATCGTGAAGACAAGCCCGCGGGTGACACTGGAGCATCGCGTGATCGCCGTCCCAAGCCGGCCCGGCCGGAGGGCGGACGGCCAGCCGAAGCCAAACGCAGTGAAGGGGGTGATCGTGCCCAGCGCCCACCTCGCAAGGGCGACGGACGCAAACCGCGCGGCGACAACAAACCCCGCGCCACGCCGAAGCCCGCGCAGCCTGCACCCAAAGAGCAGATGAACACACTGCTTGCGGACCAGTTGGCGGCCCTGCGTGAGAAGTTTAACTCCTGACATCACGGTGGCCAAACCAATAAAACTACGAATTATAAAGAGGCGTCCTTGACTTTTGGCTCGGACTGTGCTACCCTCTCCACGCTTGTGACCTCGACGGACCCGGTCTGGGGATATATAATAGGTGCCCGCTGGCTTGTCGCCATCGGCATGCTGTCCGGGATTCGCTCGACTTAGTGCCGTGCTCGTCACGCGCTGGATTCCCGGTGCGGAGGGTACATTCAAGGCCTCGCCCAGGCGTGAAGCCCGATCTTGCAGGAGTGTATGCAGTGAGCATGAACAAAAAAGACGCGAAAAAATTTGAGAAACTGTTGATCGCCGAGCGGGACCGTCTCAGCGGCAGCATTCGCAATATTGAAGATGCCTCCCGATACGAATCCGGCAGGGACAACAGCGGCGACCTGTCCAGCTATGCGGAGTCGGGCACTGATAACTTTGAGTTGGAAACGGCCCTGAACATCGCCAGCGGCGAGTCCCACTGGCTGAATGAAGTGTCCGAAGCGCTGGTTCGCATCGAAAACGGCGGCTATGGGACGTGTGAAGGCTGTGAAAAGGAAATTCCCCGGAAACGGTTGGAAGTGTTCCCTTCCGCGCGCTTTTGCGTGACCTGCCAGAGTGAAATTGAGAAGCAGAAAGCCTACTGAACGATTTTCAGGATTTCGGCCAGGCGCTTCGCGGAATCGGTAGTACCGCGGAGCGCCTTGCTGCTTGATGGGGCATCTCTCCCCGACGGGAGACAGGCGCCCTTCGACGAGTCAAAACCCTTGAGGCATTTTTCCCGCCATGTATCCTTCCATTTTTCACTGGGGCCCCATAACGCTCCATTCCTATGGCCTGATGATCGCCCTGGGCTTCATCACGATCCTGTATTTCATGCAGCGGGATGCCCGGCGCGTAGGGGTCGATCCCAACGCCATCGGGGACACGGCCTTCTGGACCCTGATTCTGGGGGTGGCCTCCACACGCCTGGCCCACATCATCATGTTCCCCCATTTTTACTCCTGGAACGATCCCATCGGCTGGATCAATGTCACCAACGGCGGCCTGGTCTTCCAGGGGGCCATCCCGACCGCCATGCTCTTCATCTATTGGTCCATGCGCCGCCGGAATATCTCATTCCTGGTGGTGGCTGATATCGTGCTACCCTATGTGCCTATCGCTCAAGCCTTTGGCCGAATGGGGTGCTTCCTGAAAGGTTGCTGCCACGGTGCCCGGGCCGACGACCTGCCCTGGGGCGTTTGCTTCCCCGAGGGGAGCCCCGCCTTCAGTACCCATCAGCATGACTACGCCAATTTCCCCGCCGATGCGACCTGGTCCTATCCGGTTCACCCCACCCAGCTCTACAGCATCCTGTTGCTCCTGTGCATCACGGCGCTCCTGCTCTACTTCCGGAAGCACCGCTCTTTCATCGGCATGTGCCTCCCGCTCTATTTCGTCTTTTATGCGATCAAGCGCTTCATCGTGGAAATGTATCGCGGTGACGGGAACCCGACACACCAATATTTCGGGGTGGACCTCACGACCCAGCAGTGGTTTTGCGTGGGCATGATGGCCTTCGGCCTCGCCACCTGGTATCTAATGTACCGATTCCGGGACCGCACGGTGGATACGACCTTTCCGAAGCCTCCGGAACCGCGCACGTCATGAATCTTGGACTGCCCGAACAGTTTCGGTATACTTCGCTTGGGGATTATGTGTGCTGACTGGGTTCAAGGCCGGGAGGGCCTATGTGGCGTTTCGCACAGGTTTCTGATCCGCATCTGGCGAGTCAACGAGACGGTATCTGGAATAATCGGTTTCTGTGCACCATGATGCCGGACGTCATGGAGTGTCTCGCCCATGACCTCGCCGTGCTGAAGCCCGATTTTCTACTCGTCACCGGAGACATCGCCAGTACCCAGACCCGCGAAGCCATGCTCGAAGCCCGGGACAGCATGGAGAGTCTGGGGATTCCCTACTACCCCATGGGTGGCAATCACGATTTCGTCCTGGAAGATTCCCGTGACTGGTTCCTGGAAGCCTTTCAACATCGCCTGCCTGTGCCCCAGACCTACTACGCCTTCACCCACAAGAACCTCCATTTTTGCGTGCTGGACGCTTGGTGGATGTGGTCCGATGGAACCCTTTGTGAAGTCAGCGAGGCCAGTGTGGCCCGGGATCTGGATACCACGTTGAAGGGCGCTCGATGGGCCATCCCGCCCCATCAGCTCACGTGGCTGGCCGAGGATCTGCGGCAGAACCCCGACATCACCACCGTAATCGCCGTACACTATCCGGCCATCCCCATTCCGACGCGCCTGCACCGGCCCGACTTCAACAACGGGGGGTGCCTGGAAAACGGGGAACTGCTGATGGAATGCCTGGCAAAGTATCCCCAGGTGAAGGCCATTTTCTCGGGGCATGTGCACCTGAACTTCGTGGAGCGGTGCAACGGGATCACACAGGTGGTGACGGGTGCCCTGCCCGAGTTCCCGACGGAGTACCGGGACATCCGCGTTTTCGAAGACCGGATGGAGATCCAGACGCTTGGGCTCAGTGATCCGGAGTTTGCCACGCGTTCGTTGATTCCAGGGAAGAACTGGACTGCGGGGGAGAGCGAGGACCGAAAGGTCGTCATTCACTTCTGAGGCTTGTCGCCCGCCTTCGTTGCCGGTGCCGCCAGTGACAGCACCACGACCATCTCCTTGCCGTCGCCCAGCTTGAGCCCACGCACGAGTACTTTCTTCCCCGGCTGGAGCAGCAGTTCGGTGGCCAGCGCATCAATTTCATCGCCGGGATTCTTTTCCGAGGGCATGGTGATCTTCATCTTCATGCGGTACCGACCGTCCTTTGCCAGCGTGGGGGCGCTTGCCGAGAGGGTATACTGCTCGTTGATCGCGGATCGATACTCCTTCTCATCCGAGAAGGTGTATTTGTCCGTCTTGAGCTTCAGGTAGGTGTCGAACTTCAGGGCCTTGACCGCGTCCTTCACTTCGTCCAGCCCCGGATCAAAGTGGGGGGTATCGCGGCCCTCGGCATGGGCTTCCATGGCCCATACCTTAAACTCAACCGAGTCGCCGGCCAGGGCCTGAAGGGGAGCCAGAAGCAGGGCGCCCATCAATAGGGCTGCCTTCCAGGAAGCCATTGTCAGATATCATCCTTGCCGATATGAACACTGATAGAAGTCACGCCGCCTTCGGGGGTTTCGACCTGTACCGAAGCCCCCTCGATCTCCGTCCAGACCGACTCCACCTCGTTGGCCTTGGCGGGGCCAGGGCCGGTAAACATGGAAAAGGTAGCCACCGCAATCACCAGGGCGGCGGCGGCCAGGCTCATCAGTGCCCAGATCCCGCCCGAACGGCGGTTGGGTTCATGAATACCGACCTTGATTCCCTCCATAAAAGCGGGAAACTGCTGATCGCTCAGCACGGGGGCGGCCAGGGTCGGCACCAGGGCGTGGCGCCACGCCAGGAGGCTATTGCGGTGCACGGCACACGCCGGGCACGCCGCCACATGGGCCTCCACGGCGTTTTCATTCCGGGCCTCGCCGTCGACGAGGGCCTCCACGTCTTTGAACCAACTGCAAGTTTTCATGATTTTCCACCTTCCACGAAGCCCAGAAGCGCGAGTTTACTCTGCAGCTTCTTTCGGGCATGATGCAAACGGCTCATCACCGTACCCTCACTACACGCCATCACCTCCGCCATCTCTTTATACGACATATCTTCAAATTCCCGCAGCACAAACGCCATCCGGTGCTTGGCGGGCAGCCCGTCCAGCGCCTGTTGGATGGCGTTGCCGAGTTCCGTGTTGCTCAGGCTCTGGCCCGGATCCGACTGGCTCGCAAAGAAGTCCTGGGTCGGCAGGGCGTCCATGGACACCGTGGGCACGCGCCGCTTCTTAAAGTGGTCCTTGCAATGGTTAGCTGCGATCCGAAGCACCCACGTTTTGAAACCGGCCTCGCCCCGAAACTGATTCAGGGAGCGGTAGGCCTTGATGAACACTTCCTGGGACACGTCCCAAGCTTCCTCCCGATTCCGGAGAAAATGGTAGCTCAGGCCATAAACATCATTCCGATATCGGCGAACCAACTCTTCAAATGCGGCTTCCTCGCCGGTGCGGGCACGGGCTACCAGCTCCGAATCCTCGGCTTCTCGGGGGACCGTAGTGATATCCAAGCGCTCCTCATCTGCGGCCAAGTTGCCAAACAACAGCCTGACATCTAACGATAGACTCATTCGCAGGGTCTCCTCATTCCACACCACCAGACGCCGCCGGAACCCCCGTATTCAAAAAATCTTATGGCGAACTCCAACGGCCACATTCTATCACGGAGTCGCCCGGGCGAACACGCGGTAATGGGTGTTTTATGGGTCTTATGGGTCGTAATGAGGGGGGATTATCCATAAGACCCATTCTTCATCCTTCAGACTTCACCCTTCAGACTTCAGACTTCAATCGTGTCGCTTTACTCCGGGGGCATCTGGTAGACTTTCCATGTAGCAGGATGGGGTGTAGTATCCGTGACGCTTGTTGTCAGCGCGGGGAGATACCCCGTCGGGTGCCGCAGCAGTCCGGACCGGCTATCCCGATTTCGGCACGGTCAATGGAAACAGGCCCAAAATTGCCCCATGGCAGCCATGGCGGCCACTTGGAGATCCCATGCATAATAAAAGCAGCAAGAAGGAGTTCTTTGCACTCCTGACCTTCCTTACGGTTTTGACATTGTTGCTGACCAACGGCTTCGCCCCCCGTATCCATGCACAGGGCGGTGAAGTAGATATTTACCCCCAGGTCGAGCCCATCGGCGAGGTCCTCACCAAGATTCTCGATGAGTACGTGCGCGAGGCCGATCTCGATCGGGTCGTGGAGGGGGCCATCTTTGGCATGATGAGCGCCCTGGGCGGCCACAACAGCTATATTCCGGCGCAAGCCCTTACGGAAATGCGGGAAGATACCCGGGGCGAATTTGAAGGCATCGGCATCTCCATCAAAGAAGAGAACCGTCAGGTCATCATCTTCACACCCATCGAAGGCGCGCCCGCAGCCACGGCGGGCCTGCTTCCCGGCGATATCATCGTTGCCGTGGATGGAGTCACCACGGAAGACATGTGGAAAGAAGCCGAGACCAATCCCGGTTTCAAGATTGTCAACGCCGTCGCGGAC
>JBIJDL010000240.1:0-9258 GCA_044344195.1 Candidatus Hydrogenedentales bacterium | reverse complement strand
ATATCTTTCAGTCGGATCCCGATCCCGCCTACACTACTTTGGTAACCCGCAAGATCGGGGATGCCATCACTCAGGCCTGGCTCGACCGTGTGCCCGCGAAGATTGCCTGGGGCGCGGGTTCCGTGCCCGACGAAGTTCACAACCGGCGGTGGTATATGAAGGACGGCACCATCGGTGAGGACCCCTTCGGCAAGACGAACGACAAAGTACGGATGAATCCGCCACGGGCGAGCGCCGACCTGATCAAGCCCGCGGGCCCGACGGACCCGGAGGTCTCCATCCTGGCCCTGGAAACCCTCGAGGGCAAACCGCTGGCCCTTCTGGCCAACTACTCGCTCCACTATGTGGGCGGCATGCCCGGCATCTCGGCGGACTATTTCGGCGTCTTCAACCAGGCCATTGCCGAACTTCTGGACGCGGACGACGACTTTGTGGCCATCATGTCCAACGGCACCAGCGGCGATATCAACAACATCGACTTCACGAAGCCCGCCCCCGAGCAGAAAGCGGGCGAGCAGATGGTGCTGGTGGGCAACAAAGTGGCGGCGGAAGTGCGCCGCGCCTACGGCGAGCTCCAGTTTCAGGACTGGGTGCCCCTGAATGCTGTGCAGAAAGAAATCACCCTCGGCATCCGCAAGCCCACGGCGGCGGAGCTGGACGAGGCCAAGGCCATCCTGAAAGCCGCCGAAGGTCGTCCGCTTCAGGGGCTCCGGGAAATCTATGCGAATTGTACCGTGGACCTGGCAGCCTACCCCGACTCAGACGACCTGATCCTTCAGGCCCTCCAGATTGGCGACCTCGGAATCGCCGCGATCCCCTGTGAAGTGTTCGTGGAGATTGGCCTGGCCATCAAGGGCGAATCACCCTTTGCCGATAATTTCACCATCGAGCTGGCAAACGGGTACAATGGGTACCTGCCTACGGAAGCACAGCACCCCCTCGGCGGTTATGAAACCTGGCGCGCGAAGTCGAGCCGCCTGGACGTCAAAGCCGCCACGGAGATCCAGAAAACGATTCTGGAACTGCTGGGGGAACTCAAAAAATAACATCGACCGCCCCGGCGGGCGGGATCACACCGGTCCCGCCCGCCGTCACGGCGCGGATCGAAGGGAAACTGCAAGATGCGCGCGCTCGTTACCACCCTCCTCACCCTGGTCCTGCTGTCGGGCCTCGTCTCCGCCGAAGAAGTGGATAATTCTCCGGCCCGATGGGAAAAGACCATCGCGGGATTCGAGGCGAAAGACAGGGAAAATCCCGTCGCACCCGGGGGAATACTTTTCCTCGGCAGTTCAAGCATCCGCATGTGGGAATTGGGTAAATGGTTCCCCGATATGCCCGTGCTCAATCGTGGCTTCGGCGGCTCGGAAATTTCGGACTCTCTCTACTATGTTGATCGAATCGTCCTGCCCTACAAGCCTTCCGCGATCGTCTTCTATGCGGGGGACAACGACATCGCCCGCAACAAGACCGCTGACACCGTATCGTCAGACTTCAAAAATCTTGCCGCGAAAATCTGGGAGCATCTTCCCGAAACCCGCATACTATTCATTGGTATCAAGCCCAGCACCGCCCGGTGGAATATCTATTCCGAGATGAAAAAAGTCAACGAGGCCATCCGCCAGATGGCGCAGTCCGAATCCCGCCTGATCCTGGTGGATGTGGAAAGCGTCATGCTCGGCGAGGACGGACTACCCCGACTGGAGTTTCTCCAGAAGGATGGGCTCCACATGACCGACGCGGGATATGCCGCGTGGACCAAGCTGGTCAGCCCCCTCCTCCCGGTGCCCGCCGCGGGCTAGACGCGCGGCTTCGTAGCGGAAACACCCAGACTGACCACACCCGACGCCATGGCGCGAAAATAGGGAATTGTAAGCAGGAATCGCGTCAGCTTGCCCACGCCGGGATCCGCGACCAGATTGTCCACACTGTAGACCGCCCGCTTCCCGATGGTGATTTGCTCAAAGCCCGCAGCTTTGATGGCGCCGAGATATTCGGGCTCCAAGAGCGCGCCCGCGATACAGGCCGAGTACATGGCGCTGGACTGACGCACGAACCAGGGCAGGTGGCGCTCAAGCACGATGTCGGACACAAAAATCCGCCCGCCGGGTTTCAACACGCGCAAAGCCTCGCGGAATACCTGCAGCTTGTCGGGCGAAAGATTGATAACGCAGTTGGAAATGATCACGTCCACCTCGCCATCGGCCGCCGGAATCGCTTCGATCTGCCCTTCGCGAAATTCCACGTTCTTGAAGCCGCCCTTCTCTGCATTTGCCCGGGCGCGCTCCAGCATATCGGGCGTCATGTCCACGCCGATCACCCGGCCCGTCTCGCCCACCTTGCGCGCGGCGAGGAAACAGTCGAAGCCCGCGCCGGAACCGAGGTCCAGTACGGTGTCGCCTTCGTTCAGCGCACCCAGGGCCGTCGGATTGCCGCAACCCAGCCCGAGGTTCGAGCCGTCGGGCACGGCGTCCATCTCGGCGTCGCTATAGCCGATGTTGCCACTCACCACGCGAAAGGCCGAGGGCTCTGCCGCGCCGCAACAGGTGCTCGGTCCGCAGCAACTTCCGCCGCTCCGGGCAATTTTTCCATAGGTCTTCTGCACGTCTTTATGTATCTTCGTGATGGCCATGGTGGCATCCTTTCCAGTTTCAGGACTTGGGGTTGATTTGGCTAATCATGGGGCCGAGGTGGTTGCGGATCATGCCGCCCAGCGCCTCGGTACGAATCAGGCACATGCAGCACAGGGCACCGTCGTTCTCGAAGCTGACGAGGGCCAGCTTCTCGCCGGGCTCGATGCCGTGCTTCGCGCGAAATTCCTTGGGCAGGAGCATCTGGCCCCGGTCATCCACGCTGATGATCGATTCCACCTTAAATCCAGCCGGGGCGCAGCCCTCGTTAGAATCGCAGCAGCTACTGGTCTTGCTATCGTTCATGGTCACTCTCCTCTGCAAATGCAACGAGGTAAGTATATTCTGAATTTTCTGAAAATGCAACACGAATTCAAGATGTCGGCTCGCACTACCGGTCGGTAATCCATTACAATCCACCCCATGACCACCAGCAGCGACTCCATACTGACCATCACCCAGCTCACGCGCCGCATTAAATCCCTGCTCGAAAACGACTTAGGGACCGTCTGGCTGTCGGGCGAGATCTCGAACTGGAAACTGGCCTCCTCCGGGCATGTCTATTTCACGCTCAAGGACGAAAACAGCCAGATCGATGCGGTCATGTTCAAAGGCAAGCTATCGCGGCTCAAATTTGCCCCGGAAGCCGGCCTGGAAGTACTCGCTCACGGTGAAATCTCGGTCTACGAACGCCGGGGGGCCTACCAGATCATCATCAGCGACATGCAGCCCAAGGGGCTCGGCGCGCTGCAACTTGCCTTCGAGAAATTGAAGAAAAAACTCTCGGCGGAAGGGCTCTTCGACGACATCCACAAGCAGCCCCTACCCCTCTTGCCGCGCAAGATAGGCGTGGTCACTTCGCCCACGGGCGCGGCGATCCGTGACATCCTGAATGTGCTCACGCGGCGCTTCGGCGGCATTCATGTCATCATATACCCGGCGCGGGTGCAGGGCGACGGCGCCGCGGCGGAGATTGCTGCGGGCATTCGCGCGCTGGACGCCTGGGGCGTGGACGTGATGATTGTAGGGCGCGGCGGCGGCTCGCTGGAGGATCTGTGGTCCTTCAATGAAGAAGTGGTGGTGCGCGCAATATACGAAGCGAAGACGCCCATCATTTCCGCCGTGGGTCATGAAGTGGACTACTCCCTTTCGGACTTCGCGGCGGATCTGCGGGCCCCCACGCCCTCGGCGGCGGCGGAGCTGGTGGTGAAGGAACAGGCGGCCCTCGGCGAACAGGTCATGCGCCTGCGCAAGCGACTGGGTCAGGCCCTGGACCGAAGCCTGACCGACGCGCGGCACCGAGTGAAAATGGCGAAGAGCAGCTACACGCTGCAGCGTCCGCAGGAACTGGTGCGCCAGCGTCGCCAAACGAGTGACGAGTACCGCATGCGCCTGGAAGACGCCATGGCGGATCGCGTGGCCGAGGCGCGGAAGCGTGTGGATCGGGCGGCCCGTTCCCTGGCCCTGTTGTCGCCAAAGATCCAACTGGAGCGCGCGGGCGAACGACTGAAACGACTGGAACAGCGACTGAACAATGCAGGGCGCGACATCCCCGCGTCGGGTCGACACAAGATGCGGCCCCTGGTGGCGCAGTTGGATGCCCTGAGTCCGCTGGCGATTTTGTCCCGAGGCTATGCGGTGGGCTGGAAGCTGCCGGAGAAGACGCTGGTGCGCGAGGCGGCACTGCTGAAGCAAAACGACGAAATTTATGTACGATTTGGACGCGGCGCGGTCACGGCGACGGTGCGACGCATAGAGGAAGAAGCACATGGCCAAGAGCAAGAGTGACGCAACCTTTGAGCAGGATCTGGAAGCCCTGGAGGCGATTGTGGGCGCGCTGGAAGAGGGCGGCTTGTCCCTCGACGATGCGCTGAAGCAATTCGAATCGGGCATCACCCTGGCCCGGCGCTGCGAGAAGGCCCTGAGCGAGGCGGAGAAGAAGATCGAGATCCTGGTGAAGAACGCCGATGGCGATCTGGAGCCCCAGACCTTCGACGAGGAGGCACCGCCCGCTCCCGTGTCGGCACCCGCACCGGCGAAGGCCGCCGCACCCGCTGCGGTAGCGCCCGCGAAGGCCCCGGTGTCCACGAAGCCCGCACCCGAGCCCGCGAGCTATGAGCCCGAGCCGGAACCCGGGCCCGACGAAGATGATCTGCTTTTCTGATGACCGCCGTGGAATTTCTTCAGGCCAAGGCCCTGCGAACGGAAGCGGCCCTCGCGAAACATGTGGATGCGTGGGAAGGCGTGCCCCCGTCGTTGTTGGAAGCGGTACGCTACAGCCTCTTTGCGGGCGGTAAGCGCCTCCGGCCGGCCCTGGCGCTGGGTGCGGCGGAAGTGGTCTCGGGCGATGATTCGGTCGCCTTGCCGGTGGCCTGCGCGCTGGAGATGATCCACACCTATTCTCTCATTCACGACGACCTGCCCGCCATGGACGACGATGACCTGCGCCGGGGCAAGCCGACCTGTCACAAGGTCTATGGCGAGGCCACAGCCATTCTCGCGGGCGACGCGCTCCTGACGATGGCCTTCGACGCGGCAGCGGAAACGGGGTCCACGGAGATCGTACGCGCGCTGGCGCAGGCGGCGGGTGCGGGCGGCATGGTGGGCGGCCAGCAGATGGACTTGGAAGGTGAGGGCAAGCAACTGGACCTGGCCGCGCTGCAGTCGATACACCGCGCCAAGACGGGCGCGCTCATACAGGTATCCCTCCGTTGCGGCGCCATGGCGGCGGGCGCAACCGAGGCGCAGGTGAAGGCGCTGGCCGACTACGGGAAACACCTGGGCCTGGCTTTCCAGATAACCGATGATATCCTCGATGTCGTCGGTGCGGAAGCCGTGCTCGGCAAGCCCGTCGGCAGCGATGAATCGCGAGACAAATCGACCTACCCCGCGCTGCTCGGCCTGGATGAATCCCGCCGACTGGCCGGAGAAGCGGTGGCATCGGCCCTGGCCGCCCTGGAGGCTTTCGGCGAGGAAGCCGAAAATCTAAGGAACCTTGCACGCTTCGTGGCGGATAGAGAGTCGTAGGCGAAGTTCCACAGGGACGGCAGGGACTACAGAGACAGCAGGGACCAATGATGAGATATCGTTTCCTGTTGTCGCTGCCGTCCCTGATGTCCCTGTAACCAGATTCAAACCGCCCGGACACGCCGAGAAATCACTTTCAAGGGAGGAAAAAGCATGTGGGCATGGGCATCCGCGACGCTGATCGCGGCAACGTGTATTTCAGCGGCGCCGCGCGAGCTATCGGTCGATGAAAAGCGCCACTTCTACCTCAAGGCCGAGACGCCGGTTATCCTCGCCGATGAACTCATGGACGAGGTGGCCTTTGTGGAACCCCTGCGCGAAGCCCTCGACGCCCCGCCGCTCATGTCCCCCGCGTCTCTTTCAGAACGCCTGCCCGAGGCTATTTTTGTGGGCACGGCGGCCCATCCCGGTGCGCTGGCGAAGCGCAAGCTCAAGCGTTACCTCGCAGGGGCCAGCGTCCTGGGCGAGGAGGGTTACCGAATCGTCGTGGAGAAAGAAGGCATCATCGTCCTCGGCGGTGGCGTGCGCGGGGCCTGGTATGGCCTCCACGCACTGGCGGACCTCTCGGAACAATACGACGCAAACCTTCCCCACCTCGATCTGCGGGACTGGCCCGAATTGTCAGTGCGGGGTGCCTGGCTGACGTCCATGCCCACCGAAGAAGATATCCTAACCCTCGCAGCGCTGAAGTGCACCCAACTCTTCCTGGAGTCTGACGCCTTTCACGACCTGTCGGGTGTCCAAGCTGAATCGTGGCGCCATGTCTTTGAAATGGCGCGCGAGAACTATCTCGAACCCGTGCCGGTTTTCACCACCCTGCGCGGCATGGAATCGGTATTGCGCGATCACCCCCTCATGATCGAAGGCCGGGCCGTTACCGAGCGACTCGCCCTGCGCGGTTCGGAGTGGGTCTCACTGCGCTATCCCAATATCATCGCGGAGCATCCCGAAACCCTCCAGGTTTCCATCAGCGGCGTGGCCTGCATCTACGAGCGGGACTACACCCTTGAGCCTCAACCCCTCGTGGCGCCCTTTGTGGTCGAGCGACCCCACTGGCGGATCCGTCGTGAACCGGGCGGCGCCATCCCCGACGGCGCGGAAGTGGAACTGCGCTACGCCGTGGCCACGGAAGATTCCTCCTCCCTCTGCTTCGCCGCACCCGAAAGCCGCGCCTGGCTCCGCGCGGCGCTGGAGCGACTCATCTCGGAACTGAAACCGCGCTACATTCACCTCGACCACGGAAGTATTGGACGGATGAATCAGGACACCCGTTCCCAGGCCCGTAATCTGAGCCACGCCGATGCCTTCGCCCAGTCCCTCGCCCTCATGGCGGGTATGATTAATGAAATAGACGGCGACGTGAAGATCATGATGTGGTCAAATCTCCTGACGCCCGGCCAAGGCGCGGGCACCTACGGTCTCGAAGCAGCCCCGATCCCCGATCAGATCGCGCGGGTCGCCCGCGTCCACGCAGAAACGCCGCGCGAGGCGACGGAGCGCTGCGAACAGGTATTCTCCACATCTTCCGCGCCACTGATCGTGGCCGTGGAGGGAAGCGCCGCCGCCGCGGAAACGATGGCACAGTGGATGGTGTCCAAAGGGGCCCAGCGCGGCGGCATGATAGCCCTGTCGGGCACGGTCGAAGAGGCCGGTACGGTGCTGAATGCCGCCTGGTCGGGTCCGGACCGGAACGCCATCTGGGCGCGGCTCCTGAATCGACACTTCGATGCCGCCCTGGATCAGCCCGACTACGCTGCCGCTCGTGCAGCCCTGGTAAAGTACATAAACGAGCAGACTTTGCGCGGGAATAGTCCAGCCGAAATCCGCCAGCGATTTGAGGCGCTTTGCGCGAGCAATCCTGACGTGCTGGCGAGTGACTTGGCGGGCTCTGAACAGGCCCGCGGTCTGGTGGCCCTGCTGACGGATTATCTGCTGCTGGAAGAGCGCTTCGCGCAATCGGGAAGCGAGGCATCGCTCCAGTCGCTGGCCACGCTGGTGGCCCAGGCCCGCGCGGGCGATCCCCTACCCGATGCGGCGCGCTATGATCAACTCCTGGAGCGTATCACGGCACGCGGAGAGTTCGTATCGTCGACCGATCTCTTCCTGGAAGATCTCCTCTACTATCGGGCCGAGCGGCCGGAACATCCCCAATACGAGATTCCCGCACAGCCCGTGCTCGCCGAAAGTCCGACCGAAACCACGGCCACCCTTCCCCTCATGACCGGCCAGGCCGCCGTACGGCGGGTGGATATCAACGGGGTGAACCTGGCCTCGGCACGTCTCTCGGGAACCCACGACGGGGTGACCTTCGAAGAACTTCAATCGCTGGGCGATTCCGGGCTCGCCGGGGCTCGGGGAGCCTGGCTGCTCGCCAGCCCCGCTGTCTATCCGACATTGAAACTGACCCTCGGCACCACACAGGCCATACCGACGCTGAAGGAAGTGCGCCTCTTTGGCGAGAAGGCTGCGGCGGAAATGGAGTGCGACTATGCGACAATCACACCCGCGATGCTCCCAGCCTTCGAAGGACGTCCCTGGTCTCTTAAGCCCCCGGCGGGCACCTTCCTCAACACGGACACTCCCCGCTTTGCCGGGGCTCCCACGGCGGTCCGGGTACCACGCACGCGAAGCGACCTGTACATCGCCGTTCAGGCGAGCGACCATGAGCCCTCAGCCATGATCGCGGACCTCACGCAACGCGATGCCCCCCTGTGGCAACAGGAAAGCGTGGAGATCTGGCTGCAGCCGGAGGGCAAGCTGCCCCTGCGCTTGATCGCCAGCCCGCTGGGCACCCAACACGACAGCGAAGCGAATGACGGCGGCTGGGACGGCGACTGGGAAGTCGTGACGACGAAGACCGAGACCGGGTGGAACGCACTCTTCCGAATCCCCGCTGGGTTGATCGGCGATCCGAAGCGCGGAAGCAGCCTGCCGATCAATTTCGTGCGCAACCGTCTTGGTGCCGGCGCAGAGCGCAGCGCCTGGGCCCACGGATACGGCGCACAACCGGATCTGCAATGGGGTGTGCTGCGCTTTCCTTGAGGGGCCCAGGGACGGATACGCGCACGACACTCTTTCGGGCACGATCCACTCCAATCGTTCCTGACAGAATTGGATTGGGAAATGAGCACGCCAGCGCGTGCCTGTCCCAGGGGATGGCTGTGCTGACGTCGATTCAATTCACGCTATCGCTCCGGCACATCCACGGGGACATACCACCGCGTCAGTCCCTGTGCGCCCTTATTTCTTCCCCATCGCGTGATATTCCTGAAGCGAAATCACGGCCAGGTCGCCTTCCTTCAACGCGCGGATCGCCTGCACCGCAGCGCGGGCGGCCGCCAGCGTCGTCATCGTAGGGATGTTGTTCTCCAAGGCCGTGCGGCGGATGGCCACTTCGTCGTGCTTGGAGGCCGCACCCATGGGCGTGTTAATGATCCAGTCCACGCTCTTGTTGATAATCCGGTCCACGATGTTCGGGCGGCCTTCGCCGACTTTAAATACTTCCTCCACCTCGATACCATCCTTGCGCAGGATGGCGGCGGTGCCGTCGGTGGCCAGGAACTTGAAGCCCAATGCGGCCAGGTCTTTGCCCAACGAACCAACC
>JBIJDL010000616.1:0-3661 GCA_044344195.1 Candidatus Hydrogenedentales bacterium | reverse complement strand
GGCTGATAAACACCGTGCCGCTCATGGGGACCCTGCTGCCGGCCGCGATCTGGCTCTTGGCGAAGGCGAGGCCCATGTTCTGGTCCATACCCATCACTTCGCCGGTGCTGCGCATTTCGGGTCCGAGGAGAATGTCCACGCCAGGGAACTTGATGAAGGGCAGGACCACTTCCTTGGCGGAGGTGTAGTTGGGAACCGGGTCTTCGGTGAAGCCGAGCTCGACGAGGGTCTTGCCCGCCATGACTTTGGCCGCCAGCTTGGCCAGGGGCACGCCGATGGCCTTGCTCACGAAGGGCACGGTGCGGCTCGCGCGGGGGTTCACTTCCAGTAGGAAAATATCGCTGTCGCGAATGGCAAACTGGATGTTCATCAGGCCGATGACGTTGAGCTCCAGCGCGAGGGCGCGGGTTTGCTCGCGGACCTTCTCGATGAGGATTGGATCGAGATCGTAGGGAGGCAAGATACACGCGCTGTCACCACTGTGTACGCCCGCCTCCTCGATGTGCTGCATGATGCCCGCCACGACGACGGTGACGCCATCCGAGATGGCGTCCACATCCAGCTCGATTGCGCTTTCGAGGAACTTGTCAATGAGGATGGGCGAATCGGGTGAGGCTTCCACCGCGAAGGTCATGTAGCGGCTGAGTGACTCGCGATCATAAACGATCTCCATGGCACGGCCACCGAGCACGAAGGAAGGGCGCACAACCACGGGGTAGCCAATTTCGTCGGCAATTTCCGCCGCTTCATCGAAGGAGACTGCCGTTTGGTTCGCTGGCTGGAGCAGGCCGAGCTTCTCCACCACGTCGCGGAAGCGCTTGCGATCTTCCGCGCGGGCGATGCTGTCGGGCGAGGTGCCGATGATGGGCGCACCCGCCGCTTCCAGGCGCTCGGCCAGGTTCAGCGGTGTCTGGCCGCCGTACTGCACGATGACGCCCTTGGGCTTCACACGATCGATGATGTTCATCACGTCTTCGAAGGTCACGGGCTCGAAGAAGAGGCTGTCGGAGGTATCATAGTCCGTGGAGACGGTCTCGGGGTTGCAGTTGACCATGATGGTCTCGTAGCCCTCTTCCTTCAGGGCGAAGGCGGCGTGCACACAGCAATAATCGAACTCGATACCCTGGCCGATGCGGTTGGGGCCGCCACCGAGGATGATGATCCGCTCTTTGTCGGTGCCCACAAATTCATCTTCATCCCCGTAGGAGGAGTAGTAGTAAGGCGTGTACGCCTCGAACTCCGCCGCGCAGGTGTCAACCAGACGGTAAACCGGAACTATGCCGTGCTTCTTCCGCTTGGCACGCACCGCATCGGGGGATTTGTTCCACAGGCGCGCGAGCTGGTGATCGGAGAAGCCCATTTCCTTGGCTTTGCGCAGCACCGCCGGATCGTCCGGATTCGCGGTCTCGATTTCTTTGTACTCGTCCACGATTTCCTTCATCTGACGAAGAAACCAGGGGTCGATACCCGTGGACTGATAGATCTCCTCCACCGTGGCGTCCAGGCGCAGGGCCTCGGCCACATGGGCCATGCGATCCGGCGTCGGGCGGCGCATCGCCGTCAGCAGCGCCTTCTTCTCCTTCTCGCCGTCGGACTTGCCCGTCAGCGATTTGAAGGACCCATCGCCGATGAAGCCGCTGCGGCCGATTTCCAGGCCGCGCAGCCCCTTCTGGAGGGACTCCTTGAAGGTACGGCCGATGGCCATCGTCTCGCCCACGCTCTTCATCTGCACGCTCAGGATCGGCTCGGAACCGGGGAACTTCTCGAAGGCCCAGCGGGGAATTTTCGTGACCACATAATCGATGGTCGGCTCAAACGAAGCCGGGGTCTCGCGCGTGATGTCGTTTCGAATCTCATCCAACGAATAGCCCACGGCCAGCTTGGCCGCGATCTTCGCGATGGGGAAGCCCGTGGCCTTGGAGGCCAGGGCGGAACTGCGCGAAACGCGCGGGTTCATCTCGATGACAATCATGCGTCCCGACTTCGGATCCACGGCGAACTGCACATTGGAGCCGCCCGTGTCCACGCCAATCTCGCGCATGATAGCGACGGCGGCATCGCGCATGGTCTGGTACTCTTTATCCGTCAGAGTCTGCACTGGCGCCACGGTAATGCTGTCGCCCGTATGAACGCCCATAGGGTCTACATTCTCGATGGAGCAGATGATCACCACGTTGTCGTTGAGGTCTCGCATGACCTCGAGCTCGTATTCTTTCCAGCCGATGATGGACTCTTCGATGAGCACCTCGGTCACGGGGCTCATTTCAAGGCCGTACTTCACCGCCGCCTCGTATTCGTCCTTGTTGAAGGCCAGTCCCGCGCCGGATCCGCCCATGGTGAAGGCGGGGCGGATTACCGCCGCGAAGTTTACCTCCAGACCGAATTCTCGCGCTTCTTCCACGGTGTGAACGACCTGGCTCCGGGGAACGTCGAGGCCGATTTTTATCATCGCCTCCTTGAACTCGCCCCGGTCCTCCGCCTTTCGGATGGCCGGTAATTTTGCACCGATGAGTTCGCAATTGTACTTTTCCAGAATCCCCGCCTCGGCCAAGCCGACCGCAAGATTCAGGGCCGTTTGCCCGCCCACGGTGGGAAGCAACGCGTCGGGACGTTCGCGCTCGATGATGCGCTCGAGAAATTCCACCGTCAGGGGCTCGATATAGACCCGATCCGCTGTTTCCGGGTCGGTCATGATCGTGGCCGGATTGCTGTTTGCGAGGACGACGGTGTAGCCCTCTTCCCGCAGCGCCTTGCACGCCTGGGTTCCGGAGTAGTCGAACTCGCAAGCCTGTCCGATAACAATCGGTCCGGATCCAATCAGCAAAATCTTGTTAATGTCGGTTCTCTTCGGCATGGCACACCTGGACTACGTCGTAAAATCTTCGATCAGAAAAAGTGTTCAACTCGGGATGCACCGGGACACGCCCGGAGATCAATAGGTTATTTCCAGCACCTTCAACTCGAGGTCGCCCGCCGGTACGGTGGCCACGGCGCTCTCTCCGACACCCTTCCCCAGAATTGCCCGGCCCACGGGGGAAGCGGTCGATATCCGGCCGTTCGCCATGTCCGCTTCCACGGGGCTCACAAGGATGTAGGTAATCTCTTTCTTCGTTTTCTTGTTCAACACCCGGACCGTCGCGCCCATGTAGGCCCGGCTGGTGTCGATGTCCTGCTCTTCCAGCACCGCGGCGCGGGCGATCTTGTCTTCCACGTCCTTGATTTTGGCGTGGAGCATGGCCTGTTCTTCTTTCGCGGAGTGGTACTCGGCGTTCTCTTTCAAGTCCCCCAGCGAACGCGCGTGCTCGATGGCATTGGCCACCGTCATGCGACGCGTGTTCATCTCCTTCAGGTCCTGTTTCAGCTTTTCCAGACCGACCCTGGAAACGTACAGTTTTTCCATTGTGATTTTATCCGAGGGTTTTACTTGGCTTCGTGAAAGGCGGCTATCGCACGGCCCGGGCGCGGGCAGCCAGGGCCCGGGCAACTGCATCCATGTAAACCGGTGAAGTATAGCAGAATAGCGGCGGACCTTTAAACAGGCCGGAGGCCGCAGTTTCAACGCCGGGAGCCGCCCTTCCGGCCCCGCGTGTCACAGCGCCTCGTTCACACTTGCAACTGGCCCTCAAAACGCCCAAAACTTGAACCAACAGCCCGAAATACC
>JBIJDL010000610.1:0-3764 GCA_044344195.1 Candidatus Hydrogenedentales bacterium | reverse complement strand
ACGTGACAGCCTCGGAAGTTGGCGTGCGATTTCCTCGGTCGTAGTAAATGGTGCTACGCAACGATTTTGAGGCGGACTGGGGACGTGGGACCGAGGCAGTCCCAAAAGGAAGAGGCGGCCCGAAGGCCGCCTCTGGCGTTACGACTATACACCCAGGGATTAGTATTCCTGGATGTTGATGTTCTTGAAGGACAGGTCCGTGGTCGGATCGTGGCCCTGGAGGTGGATGGTGCCGGGGCCGGGAACGTAGCCGTTCTTGCCGTCGTTTTCCGGGCTGAGTTGGCGGGAATCGTAGAAGTCGCTCACGAGGTAACCGTTAATCCAGACGGAGGTATGGTTGCCGTCGGCCACGATGGTCTTCTGGAACCATTCGTGGTCGGTGGAAACAACCTTGCGGGTTTCCTGGTTGCCATAATTGCCGCCGGTACCGAAGTCGTTGGGGGCGCTGCGATCGTCGCCCTTCCAGTCGTTGCGGACCTGGGACTCGTAGCCCTTCCAGAACACGCCCACGGGGCCGCGGAAGAAGACGCCGCTGTTGAGCTTTTCACCATTGGAGATGATGTCGAGCTGCAGGACGAAGTCCTTGTAGAGCCCGGCGGTCTCGATCTGGCCGTTGCCGTTCTTAATGTTGATGGCTTGGTCCACGACGGAGAACACGGAAGCCTTGTCGGGGAGGATGTTCCAGCCGTCGAGGTTCTCGCCGTTGAAGATGGGGGCGAGGCCCAAGGGGCGTAGCTTCACGTTCTGCACGGAAAGGCTGAAGGGGTGGGCCCGGAAGCGGTGGTAGCGGTGGTACTGGATGATGATGTAGCCTTTGTCGCGGCTGGCGGTCACTTCGACCGGGGCACCGTCGATGTTGGCTTCAATCGTCGAGCCAACGGCCTTGACGTGGATGGTGTGCCACTGGTTGTCGTTGTTCTCGCTACCGTAGTAGATAGTACCGCCGCCGTTTTCATTGGCGTGGCCTTCGAGGCCGGCGCGGACGGCCAGGCCCATGGTTCCGGGGCCTTCCATTTTCACTTCGGCGCTCAGCTCAAAATTCTTGAACTGGCTCGTGGTGGCCACCCAGCCGCCATCGCCGGTGCTGGCGGAAAGAACGCCGTTGCCAGCTTCCCAGCCTACATTGCCGAACTGGGTCCAGCCGAAAAGGCTTTCCCCGTCGAACAGGTTGATCCAATTGCCCTCCGCCACGTCGGCGGCCTGGACAGCCAGCGGCATCGCGGCGATGGCCGCGGCGAGCGCCAGCTTGCGTACTGTGCGAAACATGATATTCTCCTCTCCGTTAACTACTGTGGGTAAGAACTTGCGGGATTGCCACGGGCGGGAAGTATTCCCTACAATGACAACCCACAAAGTTACTAAACTGCGGCCCGAAATGCAATGAAGACCTGAGAGCGATCCAAACGATGTTCAAAATCACTGCTATTCTCGTTGGCCTCATTTCCCTTCTGCCCGCAATGGCCGACTCTCCCCAGCCTCCCGTCGGCGAGCCGGTGGCGGGCTACCGGGGTATCTGGTATGCCAACCAGAAGACGAATAACGAGTATGTCTACAAATACAGCGGGGGCCTGGGCACCTATTGCGCCAACCATATACCCATGGCCGTATATGCGCCAGCCGTGAACAAGACCTTCTTCGTCTACGGCGGCACCTCCGAGACGGGCGATTCCCTCTGGGAAATGGTCTCGTTCTATGACCACGCCACGGGCGAAGTGCCCCAGCCGGTCAAGATTATCGACAAGAAGACGACGGACGCCCACGACAACCCAGTGCTCTCTATCGACGCCGAGGGCTACCTCTTCGTTTTTGTCAGCGCCCATGGGAACAAGCCTCCCTCCTGGATATTCAAGAGCCTGAAGCCCTATGACATAACGGCCTTCGAGCAGGTGGCGGACTTCAACTATTCCTATCCCCAGCCGTGGCATATCGAGGGGCAGGGCTTTTTCTTCCTCCATACGTGGTACAAGGACGGACGGGGGCTCTATTTCCGCACGAGTTCGGATGGACGCACCTGGAGCGACCGGGTCGCCATGGCCCATATTGAAGAGGGTCACTACCAGGTAAGTTGGCCGTGGAAAGGGCGTGTGGGGAGCTTTTTCAACTACCACCCGGCCGGGAAAGGCCTGAATTTCCGCACGAACCTCTACTATATGCACACACCGGACCTGGGCAAGACCTGGTCGGCGGCCGACGGCACACCGGTTTCCATACCCGTTACGGAGATTCAGAATCCCGCCCTGGTGCGAGATTACGCGGCCGAGGGCCGCCTGGTCTACACGATGGACCTGAACTACGATGAAGCGGGAAATCCCCATCTGCTGTATATGACCGCGAAAAGCTGGGTTTCCGGCCCGGAAGGTGGCCCGCGCCTCTGGACCCTGGCCCGCTGGAATGGCGCGGCCTGGGAATTCCACGAAATCACCGAGTCGGACAACAACTACGACTTCGGGTCGCTCTTTGTGGGGGAAAAGGGCCTTCTCCGGGTCATTGGCGCGACCGAAACCGGACCCCAAGCCTACAATCCCGGCGGGGAAATGGCCCTCTGGCAGAGCGAGGACTACGGCAAGACCTGGACGCAGATACGGCAGTTGACCGGCGGCAGTGCGATGAATCACACTTACGCCCGTCGGCCTCTGGGCGCGCGGGAGGGCTTTCTGTCCTTCTGGGCCGACGGCCACGGGCGGCAGCCCTCGGAGTCGCGCCTGTACTTCTATGACGCGCAGGCGTCGGAAGTGCGACAGTTGCCTTTTCAGATGGTCAACGAACGGGAAAAACCGGTCGTTATTGAGTTCTCGAGATAAATGCAGTGTGGGGCAATGAACCCCGGCACACCGATAGCGTCGGGTGCCAGACAGGAGTACTGAACGTGAAATCAAGTATGTGCAGGGCCCTTGCCGCGGTAGCGGCCGTTGCCGGCCTGGGGATTTTTGGTTCCGCAAGCCAGGCGGCCCCCATCATCATGAGCCCGGCGCCGGTTTTTGAATTTGGCGAACAGGACAACGAGGGCAAGGTCGTTCACGATTTCGTCATCAAGAATGCGGGCGATGAGCCCCTCCAGATCACGGAAGTGAAGACGACCTGCGGGTGCACCGTCGCCAAGCCGGAAGTCAACACCCTGGCACCCGGCGAAGAGACGAAGGTGGGGGTGACCTTCAACCTGAAGGGTAAGCAGGGTCCGCAGAGCAAGAAAATAACCGTGCTGACCAACGATCCGGAAACGCCCCAGTACTACCTGGAACTCAAGGGTACGGCCTTGGCCCTGATCATGATGGAGCCGGGCATGCTCAATTTCGGCAAGATCGTGGACAACGAGCCTCATGTCCTGCCGATCACGCTGCGCACCACCAAGGAGGGCTATACCTTCGAGGTGAAAGAAGTCACAATCGAAGGAGCGGCCCCGATCCAGACGGTTGTTGAAACCGTCTCTCCCGGCACGGAGTACAAGATCATCGCCACGACCAATCCCAATCTCATGCCGGGCAACATCAGCGGTACGATTAAGATCACCACCAGCGAGGCCAGTCGCCCGGTCCTGGAGGCGCGGGTCTTTGGCCATGTCATCGGCGCGCTAACGGTCCAACCAAACTTCGTCACGATCCAATCCAGCAGCAATCCCAACGCCGCGCGCACCACTCAGTACCTTCAGGTCGTTGCGGGACGCGCCAAAGAGTTTGAACTGCTGGAGGTCGTCGCGCCCATCGAAGGCATGAAGGCGGAGCTGATTAAGCGTAAGGAAAATGACTATCACATCAAGTTAAGCGATA
>JBIJDL010000609.1:0-3779 GCA_044344195.1 Candidatus Hydrogenedentales bacterium | reverse complement strand
AGAGGTATCAGGGCGCAAACGGGCTTATTTTTGGGGTATCCGATTTTGATCGCTTTTGGCATTGGTCGGCCAGACAGGTTTCATGGGCTCGATCAGTGCGGTGTCCGGAAATGCTCGAAACCCCCATCTTCGACATATTCGCCATCAATCATCACGCCTTCATGCTCATCGGTGCATTCGCCGACGAAGGTCAGGGGCACCTCGAAGGTGTGAAGAAACGTCTCGCGCAGGGCGGCGGCTTCTCCCCGATCCACGGCGATGAGCAATTCGTATTCCTCGCCACTTCGGAGGCGCTTCCCTGCGGGATTCTCGCCGAGTTCGGTCCAGAACCGTTCCACGGCGGCGTGCGCCGGAAGGCGGTCGCCGTACAGGTCGATCCCCACGCCGCTGGACCGCGCGATATGGCGCGCATCGGGCAGAAGCCCATCGGAAACATCCATCATCGCGTGAACCGCGTCCTGGGACTGCAGCCAGCGGCCCTCCACCAGGCGGGGGAAAGGGCGGAGATATTCCTTTACGAGTTCGGGAGCCTCGAAGTCGTGAAGCAGGGCATGAAGGCCCGCCCCGCGCGCGCCGATACCGCCCGTCATGGCGAGCAGGTCGCCGGGCTTCGCGCCGTCGCGTCGCACGGCACGGCCTACGACCTCGCCAACAACACTGAAATCGAGGACCACGCCCGAGCGCGACCCCGTCGTGTCGCCGCCCACGATTTGGGCACTGGCGAACCTTGCGGCCTCGCGTATGCCCCGATAGGCGGCTTCCACCCAGCCCAGATCCAAGTCGTCCGGAAGGGCCAGGGTTACCAGAAGGAAATTGGCCCGCCCGCCCATGGCCGCAATGTCGCTCAGGGCCGAGACCGCCGCCTTCCAGCCAATATCCTCGGGCGTTCCCCAGTCGCGGTGAAAGTGAACGCCCTCCAGCGATGCATCGCAGGTGAGCAGGAGGGACGTGTTGCCCACCTCCACCTCGGCACAGTCGTCACCGATCCCCAGGCGAACCGACCCGTGGGGATTCAGTTCACCCGTCAAGCGGGAGATCAGTCCAAATTCGCCAAGCTGGTTCAACCCTTCCGTCATCCCACCGTCTCCAGCGCGCCAAAGGCCTGGGGGATACATGCGAGCAGATCGCGCGCGAGCATGGACCGCGCCGTGAACTGGGATGCCGCGCAGTCCCCGGCGTAGCCATGAAGCCACACCCCGAGGCGCGCCGCATCCCAGGTGTTCATGCCCTGGGCCAGCAATCCGCCGAGCAGGCCCGCCAGCACGTCGCCCGTGCCCCCCGTGGCCATGCCGTGATTGCCCGTGGTGTTAATCGCAATCGTGCCATCCGGGTGGGCGACCACCGTCTCATGGCCTTTGAGCACCACGATCGCCTGGGTGGCCAAGGCAAGCTGTCGGGCAATGGTTTCACGATTGTCCTGCACCTCCTGCGATGAAATCCGGGCCAGCCGCGCCATCTCGCCGGGGTGGGGCGTCAGTATTGTCGTGCAGGAGTCTCGGTCGCTCAGCGGGGCCAGATCCTCCGCGATGATGTTCAATCCATCGGCATCCACCACCAGCGGCGGCGCGCACTGGGCCACAAAGCCATGGACAAAGGCCCAGGTCCCCGGATGGGTCGAGATGCCCGGACCCACCACCGCCGCACTCTTCGTGGCGGCGAATGCCAGGGCCGGCTCAATGGCCGACGAAGAGATGGTCTGGTCCGGCGTCTCCGGCAGTGCCATGCTCATGGACTCCAGCAAAGTTATCGACGCCATGTTCGCCAGCGACGCGGGGATCCCCGCCGTCACCAGTCCGCACCCCGCGCGCCCCGCTGATTCACAAGCCAGCCGCACCGCGCCGGAGAAGCCGCGCGACCCTGCAATAACGAAGACATGGCCGAAGCTGCCCTTGTGTCCGTCCTGCGGGCGGGGCGGGAGCAACTTGGCGGCGATACTTCGGGTAATGGCATTGGGCATGATCGATCTCCTCCTTCGCCTATCCTAGCGGGCGTGGGGGTGGGGTTCAAGTAGCGGACCATTAAGTCCCGGCCGTATCCCTATGTTAAAATCACCGCTATGAGCACCTCCCCCGAAATTGTGCGCAGCACCAGCGCCATCGAACTCCATGCCGATTCCCCCGATGCTTCGCCCGACGTTTTCGTCGCGAATTTTGATACCAGTACCGTGCCCACCGACCCCGGCTGCTACATCATGGAGGACGCCAAGGGCAAGCCCATCTACGTCGGCAAAGCCAAAAGCCTCCGCGCGCGCATTCGTTCGTATATCAACGCCAGCGATTCGCGCTACAGCGTGAAGTTCCTCATGCGCCGCGTCTCCCGTATCCAGTTTCTGGTCACGGGCACGGAAAAAGAGGCCCTGCTCCTCGAAAACAGCCTGATCAAGCAACATCGCCCGCGTTACAACGTCCAGCTCAAGGACGACAAGACGTTCATCAGTCTCCGTATCGATACGCGTCAGGATTTTCCCCGTATTACCGTCGTGCGGCGCTACAAGAAAGATGGCGCGCGTTATTTTGGGCCCTACCACAACGCCGCTTCCGTGCGTTACATGCTACGCCGATTGCAGCACCTGTTTCCCCTTCGCACCTGCTCGGACAATGTCCTCAACAACCGCACCCGGCCCTGCCTCTACTACCAGATGAAGCAGTGTGTGGCGCCCTGCGTGAAATACGTCAGCCGCGAACAGTATCACGAAATCCTCGATCAGGTGATCCTGATTCTGGAAGGAAAGAGTGGCGTACTCGAAGAGCAACTCCTCGCGCAAATAAACGCATGCGCCGCCAGTCTTGACTTCGAAACAGCGGCCACGTTGCGCGATCGGCTATTTGAGATCCGTCGCACCTTGGAGCGCCAGCGCACCGTCGCCGTGCCGGGCGCGGAAGATCGCGATGTCTTCGGCATCTACCACGAGGGGAACTTCGCATCGATCCAGATCATCTTTTACCGCGGCGGCAAGATGCTCGGCGGACGCAATGTCTCCTTCAAGCGTCACGAAATGCCCCTGGACGATCTCCTCGGCTCCTTCGTCCTCCAGTATTACGGCGAAGCCCCGGCCATCCCCTCCGAGGTGCTCGTGCCCATGGATCTCGAGAGCGCAGAGGTGCTGGGGGAAATCCTCACCGAGCAGCGTGGGGGAAAGGTCCAGGTACTCTGGCCCCAGCGCGGTGAGAAAGTCGCGCTGGTCGAGATGGCCAACCGCAATGCCGAGCAGAGCTTCCAAGAGAAGCGCCTCTCCGAAGCCGCGGATCAAGATACGCTCAAGGAGATGATGGCGGCCCTCAAGCTGCCCAAACTTCCCGAGCGCATCGAGTGTTTCGATATTTCCACTATCCAAGGCACCAACACCGTCGCGTCCATGGTCGTCTTCACCCACGGCCAACCCGATAAGGCCCGCTACCGCCGCTTCTCCATGAAAACCGTGGACGGCCAGGACGACTTCGCCAGTATGCGGGAAGTGCTCATGCGTCGCTACACCCGTGCCATTGAGGAGAACGACCTGCCCGATTTCGTCTTGATCGATGGCGGCAAGGGGCAGCTCGGCATGGCCACGGCCGTCTTCAAGGATCTGGGTATTGAAGACATGCCCCATGCGGGCATCGCGAAATCGCGCACACAGGACGAGGGTGATCGCTCTCCCGAGCGTTTCTTCGTGCCGGGCCGTATGAACCCGATTATCCTGCCCCAGTCGGGCCCCGTGGTGCAGTTGGCCGCCCGCATCCGCAACGAAGCCCACCGCTTCGCGATTACCTATCACCGCAAGAAGCGCGGCAAGGCCGCCC
>JBIJDL010000608.1:0-3782 GCA_044344195.1 Candidatus Hydrogenedentales bacterium | reverse complement strand
TCGGCGAGGGGCGCGTTTTCCGCCACGACGTTGCCGTCGACCTTGAGGGTGAAGCTGCCGTAGGGCGTGGCGTCGATTTCGAGTTCGAAGGTGTACCAGCGGCCGGGGGTGTAGGCGAGGATGCCCACCTGCTCGTTGCCCTTGGTGTATTGCAGGGTGCCGTCGCTGCCGAAGCGGAGTCGCACGGGGCGGTTGCCGTAGCGATCCTGGACGTCGATCTCGAGCGGGGTGGTGTATTGTTTGGCCATGGCTTTGAAGGCGATCTTGACCTTTGTGCCCTCTTCAAAGACGCGGATGGCGCGGGCGTAGTCGTAGGGGTCTTTATCGGCGAGCTGGAGGTGGTGTCCGCTTTCGCCCTGGGCGATGGTGATGGGGGCCCACTGGGGGCTGTAGACGTTCCAGTTTTCGACGCGTCCGCCGAGGGGGAGGGCGTCGAAGTTTTCCTCCACTTTCCCTTTCACGGCGTATTGCACGGTGACGGGGACGCGGCTGACCCAGATATCTTCTTTGTTCATGCTGTAGGTAAGCCAGAGGTCGTCTCCGGGCGGGTTGCCTTCGCCGGGGGTTATGCCGCGGGTGTAGCAGGGTCCGAAATCTTTCCACCGGCCGAAGTAGCGCTGAGGCGGGACTTCCGCCTGGACGGTGACCATGTCGTCGAAGAGAATGCCGTCGTCGCTGGTGACGAGGACGAGGGGGTAGCGGTGTTCGTTGTGGATGGTGGGGTTGTAGGTGATGGCGTAGCGTCCGTCGTCGGTCCGGGTGCCGAATTGCTTGCCGCCCGCCATGACGAAGGTGGCGCATTTTTCGGGATCGGAAAAGGTGACGCCGTCTTCCGAGAGGCCCGCATAGGACCATTTCCAGAGACCGACGATCTTGCCGTCTTTCCGGGTGTACCACGAGAAGGCCTCGCGGTCTTCCTTCATGGGCTGGTGAAAGCCATCGACCCCGTTGTCCTCGTCGTACCACTGGCGGGTGACGAGTTTGTCGGCGAGGAGGGCGTTGCAGGCTTCGACGAAGCCGGTGTCGGTGGATTTCGTGTAAAAGGGGAAGCTGGTGTTGGTTTCGTTCCACGACGTCTGGCTATCGTAGCGGATGAAGTGTATGGGGCCGTAGGTGCCGTCCTTGTAGGCTTCGCGGACGACACGCCCGATGCCGTTGACCTCGAAGGGGTCCTCGGCGTGGCCGTAGAACGCAATGACCAGGAGGCGTCCGCTGGGCGCGGTGTAGAAACCCATGCGCTGGTGCATCATGTAGCCGTGGGAGCCCTCGGGAATCAGCACGTCCTCGGGCGCTTCATAGGGCGGAAAAACGACCTGGGGCTGATTCCAGGTGATGCCATCTTTCGAAGTGGCTACGAGGGTCTGGCCGGGGGAGACATGTTCGTCGATGGGGTTGCTGAGATATTGAACGTAGAAAGTGTCGTTCCAGTACGCGATGTTCGGCGCGTGGTTGTAGGTCCAGCCGCTGCCCTCGGCCAGTTCCGGGTGGGTGCGGTTGACGCGCAGGATCTGGTGGTGGTGCGTGCCGACCGCGGGGCGGATGCCGGCCTCGTGGGAGTGGAGATCGATGGTGACACCGCCGACGTAGCGCACGGGTTCGTGGATGGTGCCGGTCTGCGCGGCGGCGAGGGCGACGGGCAGGGCGGCGATGCACAGGAGGATGGACTTGGACGTCATGGGCGAGTTCCTTTACGGGGTTGATGTCGCCGAGTGTAGCATAAGGATCGCGTGGAGGGGGACTCGCCCCCCTTCACACCAGCCATTTCTCGGCGACCTGATCTGTTTCGGTCGCGGTGATGAGCCAGTCCATCATCCTTGCCTTCATTTCGTCGCGCGTGGCGTGGTGCGCCGGGTCGCCCGCGAGGTTGGTGAACTCGCCCGGGTCGTTTTCGAGGTCAAAGAGCTCTTCGTGGCCCGCGGGGTAGTAGTTGTACTTCCATTTACGCGTTCGCACCATCTTGCAGTCGGGGTGGCGCACGCCCATGACGCCTTCTCCCTTTTCAAAGGGGAATTCGTCGGTGAAGACCTCGGGGATGATGTTTTCGCTGTAGACGCATTCGCGGGGAACATAAGCGCGCTCAGATTTCGTGATTAGGGGCGCGAGGCTCTCGCCGTGGGCGTTGTACGGCGTCTCCACGCCGCAGAGCTCGAAAAGCGTGGGCAACAGGTCGATAGACATGACGAGTTCGTCGCGCGGGCCCGTCTCTATGTGGCCGGGGTAGCGCATCATGAAGGGGACGCGCACGCTGCCTTCGAAAAACACGTTCTTTCCTGTCAGCCCATGCTCCAACATCTGATCGCCATGGTCGGACACGAAGACGACGATGGTGTTTTCCGCGAGGCCAGTATCCTCAAGCGTTTTCAGGATAGCGCCGACCTCGTCGTCGATGTGGGAGATGGTGCCATAGTAGCTGCGCCAGAGCCATTGGAGGCGCTCCGGGCTCATGTCGAATTCCGCCTTCTGTCCGCGGGCTTCACCGCGCAGGATGAATCGGGAGAGATGGGGCGGCATGGCCTCGATAGTTTCGCGCGATTCGCGGCGGGGCAGTGGGATCTCCACATCGCTGTACATCGAATCGCAGGGTGCGGGCACTTCGTAGGGCGAGTGGGGTTTCCAGAAGGAGGAGAATAGGAAGAAAGGCCGGTCGGATTGGGCATACTGCTCCAGATAGTGGCGCGTGCGCAGTCCGGTCCAGGCGGTGTCTGTGTAGTCCTTGTCGATGATGCTGCGGAAAGGGTTGTCCTTCGGGCCCAGGGATGCTTTCAGCGTCGGGTCGCTTCCAACGGTGGCGCGATAGGGCATATCGCGCTGCGGATCGTTTTCCTTGCGCCACGTCGCATAGGCCGACCATTCGTCGGTCTTGCTCACGCCGTCGTGCAGTTCCACATCGTCGAAGCCCGTGCGCCGCGCCTCTTCCGCCGGGGGGGGATAGTCATAGTAGAGGTGGCTCTTGCCCACGATGCCCGTGGTGTAGCCCGCGCCCTGCAGCAGCTTCGGGAAGAGCGTCTCCGTGGGTGCAAGGCGCGTGTAATTCACACGATTCCTGTGGGCGTGGGCGTAGCGTCCGGTGAAGAAGCAGGCGCGGGAGGGCACGCACACCGGGGATTGAACAAAGCAGTGTGAGAAATTTGCCGACTCCGCCGCGAGGGCGTCGAGGTGGGGCGTCTTGATGATGGGGTTGCCGTTTGCGCCGAGGGTGTCGTAGCGCTGCTGATCGGTCATGATGAGGAGGATGTTGGGGCTGCCGGGCTTGGCGGTGGGACGAGGCTCGGAGCTGGCAGCGGTCGTGGAGACGAGGGCGGGGAGAGAGGCCGCCGATTGGAGGAAGGTTCGTCGTTTCACGGTGGTGACTCCGGAGCTTTGTTCTTAAACCGAGGTGGTCCTGCAATCCCGCAGGGACAACAGGGACAGCAGAGACGGCAGGCACTACAGAACAGCATTTCTGCGGTCTCTGTTGTCCCTGCCGTACCTGAAGTGTGATTAAAGTGTGTTAGATCTTCCAATCCCCGCGCATGGGCCGATCGCGCATCGCGTTCGCCTCGTCGTCGCCCACGACTTCTTCCTTCGCCGGGTCCCACTTCAGTTCGCGCTTCAGCGTCGTGGCGATGTGGCCGAGGTGGCAAATGGACGCGGTGCGGTGGGCGATCTCGATGGGCGCCGTGGGGAGCTGGCGGCTTTTCACGCAGTTGATGAAATCCTGAACGTGGTCGTCGCTCTTGTAGAGGCGGATGTCGCTGTCCTTCAGCGCGATCTGGTCTATGCCCGCGATGCTGGAGGTGATG
>JBIJDL010000607.1:0-3785 GCA_044344195.1 Candidatus Hydrogenedentales bacterium | reverse complement strand
ATGCTCAAAAAACTCCCCGACGGGTCAAAACTGCCGAGGACAACCTACGTAAGTGACTAACTCTACTGCGATCGCTATATTCCTGTCAAGAATTTACCGAGCCTGCCAAACCTCCCGTCGGCAGCCAGTCTTCGTGCCAATCACGACGAGCTCCCGAACGTTAACGTCTCCAGCCCGTGCAGGCAATCCGGCAATATGTCTGATTTTACAACACCGGATTGCCCCGCTCCAACCAATAACGGCTCGGAAGGTGAAAATAGGTGATGGCAAAGGAGAGTCCGCAGAGCAGGCTCCCGTAAAGCATGTTTCCCGTCAGCAACATCAGCACGAGCCCGAGAACCGCTCCGGATTCGGAAATCGCCATGCATATTAAGATGGCTTTGAAGCGGGCCGAGGCGTCCTGGGCTTGAACTCCCAGTTTCTCCAGAAGAAATTTCTTTAGCACGATGGAGGCCACGGACGTCGTCGTGCCGACCGCAAGCAGCGCAAGTGATATCGGGGTGACGGCCGCAGGGTCGAGATCGCCGATGCCGGTTTCCGGCAGGGCACCCGTATATTTCATAATATTCGCAATGGCCATATAGACCAGCGGCATCAACGCTACCGCACCGGAGATGAGCCGATACGAGGCAATGGGGTCACTAGATTGGTTGGCAGGCACGACACGTACTCCCTGGATGCAGGAAAATCTTTTGACTTCGAAGAAACGGGATTATATCACTTTTGCCATTAACATCACGAGCACAATGACGCCCAACACGATGCGGTAAACGCCAAAGGCGCTGAAGGAGTGCTTCTTGATAAAGGCCATGAGAAAGGCAATGACTCCATAGGCGACCAGGAAGGACACCACGGAGCCCAGGGCGATCAACGCCCACTGGTGCCCCGAAAAGTTCAGCCCATTTTTCAGGACCTTCAGGGTGGTGGCCCCCACCATGGTGGGAATTGCCAGAAAAAAGGAGAACTCCGCCGCGACTACCCGATTGGCCCCGAGGAGAAGGCCGCCGACGATAGTGGCTCCCGAACGCGAAGTGCCGGGAATCATGGCGAGGCACTGAATAAGGCCTATGCCCACCGCCTGTTTGTAGCTCAAGTCCTTTATCGAAGCCGTTTCGCCCGTATGCTCGCGGCGCTCAATCAGGATTAATATGATGCCGCCAAGGATAAGCGTAATGGCCACGACGGCCTCGCTGTCGAGGAGGGATTCGATAAAATCGTCCAGCAGCAGGCCCAGCACGGCGGCGGGGAGAAAGGCCACGACGACCTTCACCCAGAGGGCTACGGTATCGGGATCCAATTTGCCTTCGCGGATGGGCCAGAGCTGGCGCCAGAAATAGAGGCAAACCGATAGAATCGCGGGGAACTGAATGATGACAATGAAGGCTTTGTTGAAGGACTCGTCATCTCCCAGGCTGAGGAGCGACTCGACGAGGATGAGGTGCCCGGTGCTGCTGATGGGCAAGAACTCGGTGATCCCCTCCACCACCGCCAGAATAAAAGCATTTACGAAATCCACCAGGAACTCCCGGGTCAATAGGGTTGGGCTGCGACTACGCGGGAAGCGTAGCACAGGCAAAGGCGTTTACGCCATATAACAGGACATTATTGCGGCGCTGGTGCCGGGTGCTCTGTTTCGGTCGCTGCCTCAGCGCCGTCCAGCATGTCCTGTTCCGCAGCACCTTCTGGGCTTGAGTCCTGGGGCTGGGCTGGTTTCTGGCCCCGCCCAAAGCGCCGTTCCTGGGCCTGTTTCAGCAGGCGCCGCATGTCGTTTTCAAAGTCTACTATGAAGAGATAGAGCTTGGCCTTCTGCCAGGTCGTCAACTCGAAGCCGTCGAATTCCACAATCTCGCGGCGTGCTTCGGCTGCTTTAGCTTCATGGGCGACGACTTCCTCCAGCACTTTGGCGATGGCCTCCTCGTCCTTGCCCTCACGCACCGCCTGGCGGAGGTTGCGTGAAAGTACCATCCGTTCACGGCGCATCGCGGCCATATTGTCCCGGAATTCCGCCAGATGGCGAACCATGAGGACAGTCTGCTCCTCGTCCAGCGCAAGTTCCCGAGTCAAGCGGGCCATGAGCACTTCTTCCAGGAGTTTGCGGCTCTCGGTCGCCCGCTCTTCCCGTCCGGGTGTTGCCTCGCTTCCCTTTTCCGGGGCTGGATCATCGGCGAAAACCGGCGCGATCGCCAGAATCAGGGCCAGAGCATAACAACAGCGATTACACCAGCGCATCTTCATACCTCGCTTCCATCCGTTTGCAGCAGGCCGTTCAAGAACTCGACGTCCTCGCCGGCAAAGGCGTCCATCATGCCGTCGAGATCATGGTGGGCGAAGGGGTCCATGTAGTCCTCTTCCGAGGAGGCGTCCGCGAGAGACTCCAGGACATACTCCAAGGCCACATCCGGTTCCTCCGAATCCGAAGCCGAAGCCTCATCCACATCACCGAAAAGGTCAACGGGGATCCCCGCGTCCATAAGGCGCCCCAGGGCTTCCACGACTTGGGCATCATCCTGCCACGCCACGTTGACCCGTTGCACCGGCGTGTCCGGTCGGGCGGGTGTGGTGGACTCGGGGAGCCAGCTCCAGGTGCCCGCGGCGACCAGCGCCATGATGCAGCACGCTGCGGCCCATCGCCGAGAAAGCTGTGGGAACCAGACGCGGGTGCGGGGGATATCGGCGGTGTGGGCCATGACTCGGTTCACGAAGGCCGGGTGCACCTCTGGGGCGATCAGGGCCTTCAGGTGCCCGGAGAGCTTCAAGAGCTCGACGTGGCGGCGCGCGCAATCGGGGCACGACTGGAGGTGGCGGGCGATAAATTCTGGATCGCGGCTCTCTCCGTCGATATAGGCGGAGAGTTCATCCACCACGTGGGGTGACTTTTTCATAGTAACTCACCTCCTTGTTCGATTAACACGATGCGTAACTGCTCGCGCGCCCGCGCAAGTCTGCTCTTCACCGTGCCCTTGCGACAGCGCAGGACCTCGGCGATGCCGTCGTAGTCCATCCCCTCGACTTCGCGCAGGTGGATGACCATCCGGTGCTCCGGGGAGAGGCGCTTCAGGGCCGCTTCCACGTGGGATTCAATTTCCCTCATCCGGGCTTCATGGGCGGGCCGGCCCGTATTGGACTCGAGTTCCGCCATGCTGTCGAGGGGCTGGCTTCGTCCCCGTCCACGGCGGTTCATATCTCGCAGGTAGTTCAAGGTGAGATTCCGGGCGATACCGAAGAGAACCGTGGAGAACTTTGCCTGGGGATTTAACCGATTCAAGTATCGGTGCAGGCGAAGGAAAACCTCCTGTGCAATATCTTCCGCGTCCTGCCGGGAACCCACCATGCGGTAACAGAAGTGAATCACGGGGGCGTGGTAGCGATGCACCAGGAGAGCGAAGGCGTCGCTGTCACCTGATTGCGCCCGCGCCACAAGCGCCCAGTCATCCAAATCCCTCATGCGGGGGGAACCTCGTTGTCATACGCTTCAACCCGAAGGCTGGAAAAAAGTTCCATTCCGGTCATGCGATGAGATACTGGATAAGCTGTCCGGATCTCAGCCCCACTTTACCCTGGGTCCGCTGGGCGTGTCTTCCAGGATCCAGCCCTGGGCCGCCAGAGTGTCGCGGATTTCATCGGAGCGGGCGAAATTCTTGTCCCGGCGGGCTTGCTGACGCTGACTTACCAGATCCAGGACCTCGGCGGGCACTTCGTCTGAGGCCGGGCCGGCAAAAAGGCCCGTGACTTCATTGAGCCGGTCCAGGAGGGTCAGGGCATTTTTCGCGCCCTGCTCGCCCGTG
>JBIJDL010000135.1:0-13079 GCA_044344195.1 Candidatus Hydrogenedentales bacterium | reverse complement strand
GCGGCGGGTGGCAGTGCGTCACTGCTTGCGGGCTGTTTTGATCGCCAATCTTCGTAGGCGGCCAGACACTCCGCAATCAAGTTGCCCAGGCGAACATGGTTGGGGGATAAGTCGTTCGTGACCAAGGCTTCCAGGCGGGTCCGGGTATCCTGGAGGAGGGTCAGATCCTTCGGGAGCACGGCCGCGTAGTCGTGGGCCATGAAGAGGTCAATTGCGGCGCGCAGGGCGAGGTTGGAACGTTGGCAGGAAGGGTCGTCGCCAGCCTTGCGCGCACGCGCAGCCCGCTCTTGTAGCACAATCCTAATATGGCGACAAAGGAGCTGATCCGCCTCGGACTGCTGGCTTTCTGCGCTCTTCTCACTTAGAAACGCCGCGAGCGCCTGAGACTCCTCATCGGTCAGCGAAGTTACTTCAACACCTTCGGCCCCCCGGATCGTATCGAGGGCTGATAACAATACGCTGCTGTCCAAACGCGATCTCCACACTGTCCCGCCGGACCGGCTTAAGCCGGGAAACCGGACGATCCCGCCAGCGTTTCGTCGCTGACGCGATTCCAGAATTGCTCGCCCACTTCCCCTGGAGGGTGATTGTAGCCCAAAGTCCCTAATTTCGCAATGACTTACGTGGATGGGCTCGGGTGTCAGCATCTACTTCAGATCGCTGTCATAAAGCCTTATATCCCCCATGGGTGCCGCCTTTAAACATAGTCGGGGAGTGATGGAATTTCTGGCTGAGGGGACTGCGGTTTGGGCATCGTATTTCTTGAATAGTTTGAACCAGCTATCCTTTTCTGAGATTAGTGTCCGGTTGTTAGATGCGAAGCCCTGTGGGGGCCGGACCGTGTGTCGATCCATCGCGGGAAGTCAGCCGACAAAAAAGGGGCGGTGAAGCGAGGGCGATGACACACCTGCGCTTGATCAGAATGTTGGTCGATGACCCGAACGTATCTTTGAGCGGATCGCCCACGGCGTCCCCCAGAAGGTGGGCGGGGCTGGGTGCTCTTCAGGCGGGGAGGTCGTGACCTTCCTGGAGCAGGGCTTCCCGCGCGGCTTGTTGCTCGGCCTCTTTAATGGTATTGCCGATTCCCCGCCCCCGAGGCTCGCCCCGGAGCTCCACCTCGACCTCAAATTCTTTCTGGTGATCGGGACCCTCCGAGCGCACGAGGTTGAAGTACGGAAGGGGCATTCGCTGGGCCTGACAGTGGTTCTGCAGCCGGGACTTATAGTCCCCATAGAGGTTGCTGCGGCGGGCAAGTTCGACCTCGCCGGCGAAGACGCGGACGACGAAATCCCGGGCGGCGTCGTAGCCATGATCGAGGTAGATTGCGCCGATCAGCGCCTCCATGCAATCGGCCAGCAGGGCGATGCGCTCCCGGCCCCCGGAAAGCTCTTCCCCTTTGCCCAGGCGAATGTGTTGGGCAAGCTCCAGCGCGCCGCCCACCCGCGCCACGGTCTTTCGGTTCACGAGGCCCGCCCGCATGCGACTGTAGTCCCCCGGGCGAAGGTCGGGCATGCGCTCAAAAAGATTATGGGCGATCGCCAGGCCCAGCACGGCGTCGCCCAAAAATTCGAGGGATTCATAGTCGTAGCCCGCCAGCTCGCCGTCGGACTGACGGGAGGAGTGGGTCAGGGCGCGGTCATAAAGGGTCGCGTCTCGAATCTCGAAGCCCAGCCGAACGGCCAAGCCCGCTAATTCCTCGACGCGCTCCAGCCTATCACTCATACTTCGTCAGGATTATGGAGGCGTTGTGACCGCCAAAACCGAGGGAGTTGGACATGACCGCTGAAACCTTTTTCTCAATGGCGGTGTTGGCCACGAGATTAAGCTGGCACTCGGGATCCGGGGTGTCATAGTTGATGTTGGGAGGCAGGATACCGTCGCGCATGGCGAGGATGCAGATCACCGCTTCCACACCGCCCGCGGCACCCAGCAGGTGACCGATCATGGACTTGGTGGAACTCGTGGGGGGCGTCTCCTCGCCGAACACCACGTGGAGGGCCTTGCATTCGCCCGCGTCATTCAGCTTGGTGCTGGTGCCGTGGGCGTTGAAATAACCAATATCTTCGGGATTGAGTTTCGCTTCCCGGAGCGCTTCCTTCATTGCCGCGGCAACCCCGGAGCCGTCGGGACGGGGCGCGGTAATGTGGTAGGCATCGCAGGTGTCACCCATCCCGGCCACCACGCCAAGGATTTCGGCACCGCGCGCCTTGGCATGCTCTTCAGACTCGAGGACCATGATGCCGGCGCCTTCACCCATGACAAAACCGTTGCGGTCCATATCAAAGGGGCGGCTGGCCTTTTCGGGCTCGTCGTTGCGCGTGGAGAGGGCCTTCATGGCGCAGAATCCGGCGATGCCGAAGGGAATGACGGTGGCTTCCGCGCCACCGGCCACCATGACGTCCGCTTTGCCGGTCTGGATCAGACTGGCGGCATCGCCCAGAGAGTGGGTGCCACTGGCGCAGGCGGTGACGACGCACTTGTTGGGGCCGAGGAGCCCGAGGCGGATGGCGACGGCACCGGCGGCCATGTTGGCCAGGCCCTTGGGCACCATCAGGGGGGAGACCCGGCGGGCGCCGCCTTCGGCCATGCGCACGGAGTCGATGTTAATCTCGTTGAGCCCGCCGATACCGGAACCCACGCTCGTACCGCAGCGGAAGGGATCTTCCTTGCTGATATCGAGGCCGGCCTGCTTCCAGGCTTGTTCCGCAGCGAAGATGGCAAACTGGGCGTAGCGGCTCATGCGCCGCATTTCCTTGTTGTCCATCCCGTCGATTTCCACATCTTCGGCGATGCCTGCGATTTTAGCCGTCAGGTCGGAAGTGTCAAACTGGTCGATCGTCCGGATACCGGATTTTCCGGCGCAGATGTTCTTCCAGAACGTTTCGACATCATTCCCTACCGGCGAAACAACACCGAGTCCGGTTACAACCACCTTCGTGCTCATGGATACCCTTAATGTTTAAGACCCAGTCCGGGGGTAGAAATGAAACCCCGCGGACTGGGTGCTCGCGTTTAACAATCTATATTCAAAGCACCCTATGGGGTGGGGTTCACCCCGGGCTTAAAGCTTAGACTGTATATACTTAATCGCGTCCCCGACGGTTTCAATCTGGTTTGCATCATCATCGATATCGATGTTGAATTCTTCTTCCAGAGCCATCAAGAGTTCGGTCAGGTCGAGGGAATCGGCCCCAAGATCTTCCATAAACCCAGCACTTTCAACCACTTCGTCGGCACTTTTGTCAAGACGCTCGGCAATAATATCTTTAATCGTTGCTGCTACATCTGCTTCGCTTGCCATAGACTACACCTCCTTTCAAATACGGTTTCGCCACAGGATCCATTTTGAACTGTAAGTATATCCTTTACATATCCTTAAGTTCAACCTGAAGCGCCCAGAAATTCCGTCGCCGCGCCCGGACGACGCGGAACAATCAGGACGACTTTCCCCGACGAATCATCAGCCGTGTAACAGAATCCTGACCATGATGCCTTCAGCCGCGCGCCTTGAGGGCCATCATAGCGATTACGAAGGGTACCAGCGCGAAAAACCACCACTTATGGACGATGACAAAATTTATTACTTCATTCAGGGTAATCCCAAACATTCGACCATTCCTCCCAGCGTCCTTATTTCAACGACTAAAGCCACCTGGCTGCCCCAAGCAGCCCGGCGAATACCAGGGCACCCAACCCAACCATCAGGGCCACCCGGCACCAGGTCCGCGCGGATGTCGCCTCCTTCGAGAAAGCGCCGGGGGCCGTCCATACTACAGTCCCGAAGGAAATCAGCAGAGCGACACCATTGAGGATACCGTCTTCCAGGGCCGATTCCGACTGGCCCCGGGCCGCGAAACACAGGATCCAACTGATCACGCCCATACTCAGGCCCCCGAGCCAGGGTGGGGTACGGGTATTGGCACTTCCGGTCAAAACGCGGGCATTCAGTGCATCCGCGTCGGCCAGCGGCCCCCGATTCACCACGATCTGGGGACGTCCCGATTCATTATCCGAACGCTCAGGGTCTTCATCGCGATATTCGGGAATGGGAGCCGCAAGGGGCCCAATCTCCCGGGCGAGGGCCTCGAAACTGAGGTTCTCGGGCTCGGCGGCGTGCTTGTGGTGCTTGCGGGTCTTGCCCCCCATGGCGACCTCTTCCGCACGTCGCTCCCGGCGTTCCTTGGATTGGCGCGCCCGCTTGTCATAGTGAAGCACCACGCAAGACACGCAGATATTTCGCCCGCTGCTGGTGCGCTGGAGGTGGCTGCGACAGGCAATCTTTCCGCACTGGGAACAGGTCCGGCCACACACCTCGCACAACAGGGTCTCACATTCGCCGCAGTAGCCCACGGCACTGCGAACGCCACATTCTGCACATTCCATCGTCATTCCTTAGCCGCGCGGACCAGGTCCGCATGCGGCGCGCCGTTCTCGACTGGATTGGTGCCCTGATTATACAATGCCCTCCAGCACGCGGCAAGCGCCCGCGAACACAAATATTGAGAGACTCCCCATGACTGTTCCCACATTATTCGACACCCGTATCCGCCTGGTCCAGCACCTGCTTCGCAAGCGCGGTTGGGACGGCATCCTCATTAATCGAGCGGACAACTTCGCCATGGCCACGGGCGGTAAGCGCAACTACGTTTCGACCCACTGCGACGCGGGGGCCTGCGGCATCTTCGTGCCCGTCGAGGGTGCACCCCACTATGCGGGCAACGCCATTGAGGCGACCCGCATTATGGACGAGGAGCTGAGCAGCCCGTCGTGTTACGCCGTGCCCTTCCGCTGGTTCGACGAAAGCGCGGCGGACTGGTGCCGCGAACGTTTCACCGGCCATCTGGTCTCGGATGATGGTACCCTCGGCCCCAATGTCAACGGCGATCTGGCTCCGCTGCGGAGCATGCTGCTTCCAGAGGAGTGTGCGGCCTATCGCGAATTGGGGCGCCTGGCGGCGGAGGCGATGGAGGTGACGCTGGCGAGTATCGAGGCAGGTACTTCGGAGAACGACATCGGCGCGCGGCTTATTTACGAAGGCCAGCGCCGGGGCTGCCAGGTGCCGGTGAGCCTCGTGGCGGCGGATGAGCGGATCGCGCGTTACCGCCACCCCCTCCCCACGCTGCCGGGCACGGTGCACGAGCGAAAAGTGAAGCGCTATGTCATGGTGGTCGCCGGGGTCATCCGCGGGGGACTTTCCGTGTCGCTGACGCGCTTCAAACAGGTGGACGCGCTGGACCCTGCAATCATGAACGCTTACGCGCGAATCTGTGCGGTGGATGCGTGCATGCAGGAAGCGACGGCACCGGGGCGCACGCTCGGCGATGTGTTTACCGCGTGCCAGGAGGCCTACCAGCGCTTTGGCTTTGTGGAGACGGAGTGGCACAATCATCACCAGGGCGGCAGCACGGGATTCGCCGGACGCACGTGCAAGGCGACGCCGGGCGAGACGTTCCCCTGCCTCGACGCCGCCTGGGCCGATGACTTCCGAACGGGCGCGGGGTTGGAGGTGCCGGTGGCGACCGCCTTCGCTTGGAATCCTTCCGCGCCCGGGGTTAAATCGGAGGATACCTTCCTGCTGCACGAAGACGGTCGGAAAGAAATCATCTCCAGCACGCCTGGGCTGCCGCTGGTGGATCTGGAGCGCGTGCTGGGGCGCAAGACGGCGGTGGTGAAATCGGGGATTAGTTGACAGTTGACCGTTGACCGTTGACAATGGACAACGAGACTGGGACATGCGAGGTATTTGGGCCTCTGACGGATTGGACGGATGTATTGCATCTGTCCTATCGGTCCTATCCGTCCTATCGTTGTCCACTGTCACCTGGCCATTGTGCAATACAACACTGAGGAGCTTAGCTGAGATGGAAACGGAACTTTCGCCTCGCGCGGTCTATGACCGGGATGGCTTTGCTATTTTTCGCCAGGTGGTGGATCTCGATCTTATCGCCGAGGCGAATGATCACGTGGACTGGCTGCTGGCGAAGCATCCGGATTTGAGGCCCGAGCAGCTTCACCATTATCTTTGCCAGCATGACCCCTTCTGGATCCGTCTGGTGAGCGATGATCGTCTGCTCGATCTGGCGGAGCAGTTCATCGGTCCCGACATCGCCCTCTATGGTACCCACTACATCTGCAAGCCCCCTTTTGACGGTCAGGCGGTACTGTGGCATCAGGATGGCAGCTACTGGCCGCTGGAGCCGATGGAGGTGGTTACATTGTGGCTGGCCCTGACCGATACCACCCCGGAGAATGGCTGCATGCGGGTTATCCCGGGCACGCAGGGCATGGACCTTCAGGCGCTGATGCAGCGGACCGATGTGCCCAATGTGCTGAATTCGGGCATGGACGAGGCAATCGTGGACGAGAGCGCCGCGGTTGACTGTGTCATGGGGCCGGGCGACGTCTCGGTTCACCACCCCAACGTGATTCACGGATCGAATGCCAACACCTCGCCCCGGTGGCGGCGCGGGCTCACCATACGCTACATCCCGACGTCAACGCGGATTTGCCTGGATACGCCGGAAATTCACCCGAGCGCCTTCCACCTGCGAGGGAAAGACCCCGGCGGTATCAACGCGTACAATCCCCGCCCGGTCTACGTGGAGGGCGAATGGATGCCTTTCCGGGGCTGTGAGGCGTGGCGCGGCTGAGCGGCGGCAGCCGCCTTGGCGCCCCCTGGAAAAGATTGCCTGGGTGGTGCCGCCCTGTTATCATACGACAGGTTACGCTGCCTGGATCACGCCTGCGGCCGCAGCGGGCAAGGGTGGCACGGCACAGTTATTGCACGGCGTATGAGCAATTCTTTCATGGATAAGCAATTGACCGATCACGATACCCAAGACTCCATAGATGCTGTCACGAACGTAGATTCCACCATGTACCTTCAGCCCCCCGTGGCGGCGGCGAGCACGGCCCATCGCGTCCGGGCGAGCCTCATCGTGCTGGCGGGCTGGGAGATCGGGAAGGAAATCGAGGTGGCGGCCAAATCCATGATTCTGGGCCGTTCGGTGGATTGCGACACCTGCATCAACTCCCCCTCGGTTTCGCGGCAACATGCCCAGATCGAGTTGGTGGAGGAGAACGATGAACGCTATTTCCGTGTGACCGACTTGGGCAGCAGCAACGGCACTCACGTCAATAATACGCGCACCGCCACGACCCGCCTCCACGACGGGGACAAGGTCAAGATGGGCGATGTGCTCTTCAAGTTTGTATTGCAGGACGAGATCGACTCTCAGTTCCACCAGCATGTCCACCGTCTGATTCACTACGATCAGTTGACCGGCCTGTTGACCATGGAAGCCTTTCGCACGCGGCTGGTGGAGGAGTTGCGCCTGGCCCGGCCCGGAATGAATTTCTGCCTGGCCATGACCGATCTCGACGGCCTGAAGAAGGTCAACGATACCTATGGCCACCTGGCGGGGCGTATGGTCGTGGGTGGCATGGGCCGCATCATCCGTGAATCGGTACGCCCGGAAGACCACGCAGGGCTCTATGGTGGTGACGAAGCCATCATCCTTTTCCCCAATGCCACGCTGGAAGAGGCCCAGGAAGTTGCGGAGACGCTCCGTGGCGCCATTGAAAGCTATCCCTTCGAGCACCACGGACAGGCGGTGCGGGTGACGATCAGTCAGGGGCTGGCGGAATATCCCAGCCATGGCACGACGCCGGAGCTCCTGATCGCCGCGGCCGACCGCGCGCTTTACGCCGCGAAGGCTGCGGGCCGCAACTGCGTGCGCACGGCGCCCTACCCGGAGGCGTGAGCGCTTGGACGGCGCGGCGAAGCCGGCCCTGATCACGCTCACCTCGGATTTTGGCTACCGGGATCCGTGGGCGGCCTGCATGAAGGGGGTTATCCTCTCGATCGCGCCGGAAAGCCGCCTTGTAGACCTGAGCCACGGCATCGCGCCCCAGAATATCCTCGAAGGGGCGCTTTTTCTCGCGGCGGCCCTCCCCACTTTTCCCTCGGGGACCATCCATGTCGCCGTGGTCGATCCCGGTGTGGGCACGGCCCGCAAGCCCATCATTGCCCAGTGCGGCGGCCAGTTTGTGGTCTGCCCGGACAATGGACTCCTCACGCTGATCGAGCGCACCCACCCCGTCGAGGCGGCGGTGGCCATCGAGACGCCTGAGTTCATGGCGGCCAACCCGAGCGCCACCTTTCACGGTCGCGATATTTTCGCACCCGCGGCGGCCCATCTGGCGCTGGGGGTAGCCCTGGCGGATTTCGGCCCGGCAGTGGGCGAACGGATCAAGATCCCGGTGCCGGAGGCCACGCTCGACAAGAACGGGCAACTTCACGGCGAAGTCATTCATGTGGACCGCTTCGGCAATTGCATCACGAACATCTGCCGGGACATGGTGCCGGGCGATTCTGACTATCGCGTGCAGGTTGCCGCCGCCACGTTGCCGTCCATCCTGAGGACTTATGGTGACGCGCCGCCGGGAACGCTGATGGCCCTTTTCGGAAGCAGCGGCCACCTGGAGATCGCAATTTCCATGGACAGCGCCGCGCGTACGCTCCAGCTTGATCCGGGCACACCGGTCACGCTATACCACCCCTGAAATCTTAAACTGGAGTCTGGCAGCATGAAGATTATCGTCACGGGGGCCAGCCGGGGACTGGGCAAGGGCATAGCGCGCTACCTCGCCGCCGCGGGACATACGGTGGGCATGCTGGCGCGCTCCGAGGAGTTGCTCAAGCGCCTTCAGGATGAGTTTACGGCCTATGGCATCCAGCACCCGGCGGTCGCCTGCGACTTACGCGATCCCAAGGCAACCGAGAAGGCCATGGCGGAACTCCTTCAACGCCTGGGCGGTGTGGACGCCCTCATCAACAACGCCGGTCTTGTGATTCGAAAAGATTGCTTCACGCTGAGCCTCGATGAGTGGCACGACATGGTGAACACCAACATCAACGGGCTCTTCTATGCGACCCGCGCGGTGCTGGAGCCCATGAAGGCCCAGGGCTCGGGCCATATCATCAACATCTCCTCCATCTCCGGGCGGCTCCCTCTCGCGGGCGGGAGCGCTTACGCCGCGACGAAGTTTGCGTGCACCGGATTCTCCCAGTCTCTCTTTCTTGAGGTGCGCGATTTCGGGATTAAGGTTACGACCCTCTATCCAGGATCGGTGAATTCGAATTCCAACCGGCACAATCCCGAGGAAGACCAGTCGTGGAAGGTCTCGCCGGTGGAGGTGGGCCAGGCCTGCCTGGACGTCCTCGAAACCCGGCCCGGCATGTGCATCAGCGAGTTGGAAATCCGCCCGCTGTCGCGCCCGCCCCAGGGTTGACCGGGATGGGGTGGGAAGCGAAGCAGCTTCGGCTGGGCACCTGTAGTTGGACTGCCAAAGGCTGGGAGGAAGTCTTCTACGCAAAGGGAACCAAATCCACGGATTACATCGCGGCCTATGCCCAGCGCTTTTCGAGCGTGGAAGTTGATGCCAGTTTCTACGGCGTGCCGCGCGAGTCCACGTTGGAGCATTGGCGCGACGCTACGCCCGAGGGATTCGTCTTCGCGGCGAAGGCGCCAAAGGAAATCACCCACGACCGATTTCTCCTGGGTTGCGAGCGGCCGCTTCACAGCTACCTCAAGGCGATGGCGATTCTCGGCGAGAAATGCGGACCAATGCTCTTCCAGTTTCCCTACTTCGCCCAACGCACCGGCGTGGATCTCCACCACTTCCTGGATAAGCTGGCAGCTTTCCTGCCCCTGTTGCCCGAATCGGAATTCAAGTTTGCCCTGGAGGTGCGCAACAAGGGGTGGGTCTCTGCGCCGCTGCTGGACCTGCTGCACCACCATAACATCGCCCTTGCACTCATCGATCATCCATGGATGAGCCGCCCGAAGCAGCTCTTCCACACCCAGGGCATCCACACCGCCGACTTCATGTACATCCGCTGGCTCGGCGACCGCAAGGGCATCGAAGAGAAAACCAAGGTGTGGAAAGAAGTCGTGGTCAACAAGGACGATTTCACTGCGGAGTGGATTCCGCCGATCCAGGCCGCGCTGGAGAAGCAGCTTAAAGTCTATGGTTACGTGAACAACCACTACTCCGGCTATGCCCCCCACGACGTGGGAGTCCTTGAGGGCGCATTGCGCGATTGGCTGCCGGTGCGGAGGGCGGATTGAATACGTCGAGGTATATTGTGTGTACTTCGAATCAAGAAAACGCCGGATGGGTAGCGGCGGCACACCGCTGGCTTAGGGATTGCTCGGGACTTCTCTTGATACCAATCCAAATCCATGCTACCGTAATCAACACGGAGCAATACTGCACTAAGTGCATGCCGCCCCACTTAGTCCCCCGGAAAACCAGAGACTGCAATAGACGGTTCCAGCCACGAGGCAATCAGCATGAAACTCAAAGTCATAGTCCACGAAGCAGAAGAGGGCGGCTACTGGGCAGAAGTTCCCGCCATCCCCGGCTGCGTCACACAGGGCGAATCCGTCGAGGAATTGCTGCGCAATATTCACGAAGCCGTCGAGGGTTGTCTTTCTGTCGATGTGGAGCACATTGATATGACTTCCAGCGATACGGTGATGGAAATCACCGTTTGAAACCTGTGAGCGGCAAACAGTTTTGCCGTCTGCTCGAGGCGCACGGCTGGAACCTGAAAAGAATTAACGGCAGCCATCATCTCTATGCACGGGACGGGTAGGTGGCGCGCATCTCTGTTCCCGTTCACGGGAGCACTGCGTTGAAGATCGGACTTCAAAGGCACTTGATGAAACTGGCCGGAGTCGACGAATCGAAACTGTAGGCTGCGACAGTTTCAGCGCCCACGTAGCTTTCGAAACACCAGGCAGGACCTTTTCACGGAGCAGTGCGCTGGAGAAGCAGCTTCAGGTCTACGGCTACGTGAACAACCACTACTCCGGCTATGCCCCCCATGATGTGGGAGTCCTTGAGGGCGCACTCCAGGATTGGCTGCCGGTGCGGAGGGCATAGTCTGCCGGAGCGGGGCCGCAAGTCGCGCGCCCTTCTGGTCGCTTTTCTATTCCGGTTGTCCGTGTGTAGAATAGGGGCGATGCGGGCAGTCATACTTGCCACCATGAATACAAAGCAATCACCCCGCTTGTGGCCGCACACTGCGTGGACTTCGAATGCAAAGTCCAGAAGTTAAAGTGGAGCCACAGGGAGTTTCAGATACGATGTTCTTGACAGAATCGGGCACGGTGAGCACGGGAAGTGCCCGCCGAGCATCCGCCTCCCGAAGAAGCACCCGGGCATTCCACGCGGACCCGTGCGGGGTCTGGCTTACGGGGCGCTCGCTTATTGTGGCCATGCTGTGGGTCGCGCTCGTGCTTCTGGGCCACCTGCCCTGTGAGGCGCTGCCGATTTACCCTGTTCAACACTTCAGCGCGAAGGCGGGACTGGCGGGCGCCGTCGTCCGGGGAATCGAGCGGAGTCCGGAAGGCGTCATGTGGTTTGCCTGCTGGGGGCGGGGCGTTTCCTCCTACGACGGGTTCCAATGGAGAAGCTACGAACTGGAGGACGGGCTGCCGTCCTCTGACATCCGCGATGTGCGCTTTGATGTGCGCGGGCAATTGTGGACGGGCGGGGTTGGCGGAATCGCTGTGCTGGTTGGGGAACGGTGGGAGAAGGTTACCACGGGATTGCCGGAAGTCGAGCCGCCCGGCGTTTACACCATTTGTCCGCTGCGCGACGGTCGAATCTGGTTCGGCCTGGAGGGGGGTGTGATCCTCCAGTTCACCCCCGTGGGTGATGGCGGAGCGGGCGGGCGCCCCGCGGGGACGTGGTCGATGATGGCGGATAAGGCACGCACTGGTATGACTTCAGGACTCGCCGGGTTGTGTGAGCTTTCCGATGGTACGATGCTCGCCGGCACGGACGCTTTCGGTATCTTGCGCTATCGCGATGGCGCGTGGTTCCAGCAGCCGGGCGATGAGGCCGCAACCGAAATCTCCTCCATCTGCGTAGGCAGGGACGACCGGGTTCACGCGGCGGGGAAAAGTGGGCTCTGGTGCCAGGTGCCAGGCCAGCAGGGCTGGACTCTTCAGTCGACAAAGCGGGCGCGATCGGTTTCGCCCCTTTCGGGAGATGATATTGCGGTCGCATTTCTCCAGCATGTTGAATTCTGGGACGGCCCGCACCGCAACGAGGTCCGCCTGCTTCGGGATATCGATGGCTTTCTGATGCAGGAAATCCGCCACTTCCCTGAAGTCGACGAGACGTGGATCGGCACCAAGCTGGGTGTGTTTCGCGTCGGCCGGCAGGGCTGGACCTCCTACCCGCATTCAAAAGATGCCTTCTGGCCGATGGGCAATGCACTCTACGCCGACAGCCGGACTCCGGCTCTCATGGCGGATCGGGATGGGACGATCCATCAGTTTCTGGACGGCGCATGGCGGGTTTCGGGCCAGATTGAGCCGGGGAACTATGTTTCCATTAACCGGGGAAGAGGCAACACCCTGTGGATTGCCCGCGAGGGACGCGCGGTTCAATGGGATCATGAAAACCACCGGGTTCTAAACGCGATAGACCTTCCTCCCGGGGCAAGGAATGTTCAGGAGTCGACCTCGGGCTACCTGATCGCCTGGAACATCGAAGCCGTCTACCAGCAGGTGTCCGGAGTCTGGAAGAAGAGTCCGGCCAGCCCCGATGCGCCACTGGAAGGGGTGAACAGCCTGCTGGTGATTGCCGACGATGAACTGCTGGTCTCTACGCTGGTTGCGCTGGAACATTGGAAGCTCACGCCGGACGGCGAAGCCAAGCCGCTACACCATATCCACGATGGGAAGAACTTCCGGGGACTCATTCAGGAGCCGGATGGAACCGCTCTGGTCGGCGTCAACGAGGACGGCATCTACCGGTATGAGGGTGGCTCACTGAATTACGTGATCGCCTTTGAGAAGGACCCCAGCGCGCGCATATCGTGCCTGCTGAGGAGTAGATCCGGACGTATCTGGTCGGGCTCCCGGGACCTGGGTGTGGCGAGTTATGATGGCGGTCGCTGGATTTGGTACGGGGAGCAGAGCGGCTTTCCCAGCGGCGGTATCTCCACCATTTCGGAAGATCCCTGGGGCAACATCTGGGCGGTACTGAGCGATACG
>JBIJDL010000606.1:0-3796 GCA_044344195.1 Candidatus Hydrogenedentales bacterium | reverse complement strand
CGTGATGTTGAGGGCGACCGTACCTGTCGCGATCTGGCTTCCGCCCTGCCCTGTATTGCCTTGATCGTTCACACTGACGGTCAGGGTCTGGTTATTGCGATTGTTCAAGGCCGAAGTGAAGCGCAGGGAGGGGAGGGTGGTGTTTAATTCTCCCAGGGTTCCCGTCAGGGTAACCGCAGTGGTGTTGTTGTTGCCGATGGCCAGGGCCTGAACACCGCCCGGTATTGTTCCGTCCAACAGAAGCCGCCCGGAGCCCACGCTCAGGGAAACAACCAGCGTGCCGCTCGCAGCGTCCACGTCGCTTACCGAGATGCCCGTGATGGAAGCCGTGGCATCTTCGTTAATGGTCTGTGCGCCGGGCAGGGCCAGTTGGGGCGCATTGTTGACCGCGTCCACGGTGATTTCCACCGTCGCGCTGTTCGTTCCCGCGCCGCCGCTGCCCGAGTTTCCCTGATCGTCCACACTAATCGAAAGGGTGTCGCTGCCATTAAAGTTCAGGTTGCCCCGATAGACCAGTCCATCCAGCGCGGCTTCCAGCGCGGCCAGCGTACCGGTCATGCTGAGTGTCGCGGTGCCATTGCCGCTGCTCGAAAGCAGGCCTGCGCCGTTGGCGAGGGTGAGCGTTCCCTGGAGCACGGAAAGGCTGGCCACCAATTCTCCGGGGGCTTCGTCGGCATCCGGGTCGTCGATCACGATCGCGTTGCCGTCCGTTGCGCTGAAGGGGAAGTTGGCGTTTTCGTCAGCGTTCTGCGCGCCGGGCACGGTGAGCGCGGGCGGATCGTTGACGGCGTTTACCGTAAGCGAAGCGCTAAGCGAGATATCCCCGCCGCCCCCGGCTCCGGTATTGCCGAGGTCGTTGAGGGTGGCGCTCAGGGTGTCGGGTCCATTGTAATGCTGGGTACCGCGATAGGTGAGGCCGTTCAGGGCATTGTTAACGTTGGTCAAGGAGCCGACCACGACAACCGAACCCGTGCCATTGCCGGTTGCGGAGGTCAGGCCGGTCGTTCCGCCCAGGGTGAGCGTGCCACTGCCCACACTCAGGGATGCCCGGAGGGTGCCGCCGGGGTTATTTTCCTGGATGTCCACATCGGCCACCGTGATGCGATTGGCGTTGGCCGCGTTGAACACGCGGTTGGTATCTTCATTCACCGCCTGCGCGCCGGGGAAATTGCTGAAAGACGGGTTGTCGTTCTGCGGCGTGATCGTCAGTGTGACGGTTTCCGAGTCCGTTTCCGCCGCACCGCCGGAGTTGCCGTTGTCATTGGCCCCAACGGTGAGCGTCTGGGTCGTGACCAGGTTGGACGCCGTGGTAAAGGTGAGGGTCGGCAAAGTATTGTTCAATTGGGTCAAGGTGCCCGCGAGGGTAACGGCGGCGGAATTGTTGCCGGTAATGTTGCCCGCGATCACCCCGCCCGATGCGGCGGTGTTCACCGCGATGCGGCCCTGGGCGACGCCCAGCGTCACAGTCAGGGAGCCGCCACCTGCGTCGGGGTCGGCAATGCTGATGCCCGAGATTCCGGTGGTCGTATCCTCGTTCACCGACTGCCCGCCCGGCACCGTGATTACGGGCGGATTGTTGGTGGATGCGATGCTCACGTCGATGGTATCACTGTCGGAGAGCACACCGCCCGCACCCGTGTTTCCTTTGTCGCTTACGGTCACCGTGAGCGTTTCCGCGCCGTTCAGAAGGGCCGTCGGGGTATACGTCAAGCCGTTCAGCGCCAGACTGGCATTGGCGACCGTGGCATCAAAGCTCACGCTGGCCGAACTGTTGCCTGTGAGATTGACCAGGCCTGCCGTCGAGGCGAGGGTGAAGGTGCCCTTGGTCGCCGCGAGAGTAACGTTCACGCCCCCCGAAGGCATGGCCGTCTCGTCGGCGTCCACATCGGCCACGGAGATGGGGTTGCCATTCGCCGTGCTGAATACAAGGGAAGACCCTTCATCCACATTTTGTGTGGAGCCGGGCACGGTCAACACGGGGCCATCGTTTACCGCGTTCACCGTCACCGTGACGGTGGCGGCGTTCGACGTAGCAGCCCGGTTGTCGTTCACGGTGTATTGGAACGTATTCGTGCCGTTGAAGTTCCCGGAAGGGGTGTAGGTGATCCGGCCGTTGCTCGTGTTGACCGAAGTCGAGCCATTGGCGGGCGCGCTGGTCACGGTGACGCTGGCCGGGGTCAGAGTACCATCGGAGTCGCTGTCATTAAGCAGGACATCGATGGTAACCGCCGTGCCCTCGTTGGTGTTGCCGCTGTCCGCAGCGGCGGCGGGCCGATCATTGACGGTGACCTGAAAGGTGTCCTCGATGAAATCGCCGCCACTGTCCGTCGCGCGAATTGTAATGGTGCCGGTGCCCGGCGTGTTCGCTGGGTAGCTAATCGTCAGATTGCTTCCCGCAATGGAGGGTGTTCCATTGAAAATGGAGCCCGTCGTGCCCTGGACCGTATAGGTCAGACCGCCCGCGCCGTCTTCCGCGTCATCGAAGCTGGATAGCAGACTGATGACGCTGTTGGGCGCGCTTTCGTTGACCAGCACATCGGCAATTGGAGTTGTCACCGTCGGAGTAAGATTAATGGTGATGTTGAACGTCGCGTTGACGGTCGTGGCGTTTTCGTCATCCTTGACGTTAAAGGTGAAGCTGTCGGATTGCGTCGCGGTGCCATTGTGGGTGTAGGTCAGTGAATTGGCGTCGATTGCGGCCTGGGTAAACGAGGAACCGAGGTTCAACGCTCCGTTGGCGGGACCGGTGACGACAGTGTAGGTCAGGTTGGCCGCAACGTCGTCGGTATCGGTGTAGGACAATAAGGCGCTGGAAATGGTGGCGGCGTCGCTTTGATTAAGCGTCAGGGTGTTGTTCTGCGCCGATACCGGCGTGTCGTTGTCGGAAGTTACAGTGTGGGCGATCGTGTTGGTCGTGCCGCTGATGGCTGTGGGCGTGCCGTTGGTCGATGTATTGAGCGTAACCCGAGTCTCCGTGCCACCGGAACGCGACGAAAAGCCGCCGCCGTGGGTATTATCGAGAACACGTACGCTGATCGAGGTCACGGATCCCCCAAAATTGGAGGCCGGTACAAATCGCAATCTCGTGTTGATATCGAGCGCGAGAGAACTCGGCGCGGTGACCGCACCAATCGGAAACCAGACGGATCCAGCGCCCGGATCGGGAGAATATTGCCAGACGCCCTCCGATGCGAGTTGTGGATTCGCGGTGACGGCGATACCGGCGAAGGTGCCTTCCACATCACTGAAGGAGCCGCCGAACAAGGCGGTGACCGTAGCGCCCGGTGGATTCGAAGTGTCCTCCGCGATGGCGGCCAGCGTGCCATTCGAGGCCGTGGGCGCGTCATTCACCGCCGTGATGCTTACGGTGATGTTGGATGGGCTCGAATCGGTCACGCCGCCGGGATCCACAACAACGTAGGGAATCGTTACGGCGGTATCGCGGTTCGCCGCGGGGGTAAAACGGAGGTCCAAATTGCCACCCGTGAGAGCGAGTATCGTCCCCGAAGCGCCGAGCACGATGGCGGAACCATCGCCTTGGGTGATCGTGCCGCCCGTGAAGGTCAGCAGGCGAATGGAATCGGGCGTCTCGCCCGAGTCAACATCGGTCAATGTTGTAGGGGTCACGCGGATATTGGCCGCACCGGGTGCGGCGGCGTCTTCGGTAATGCTGATCGCGCCGCCGCCGGGTGCGGTCGCGGTTATGTTGCCCCCAGCGGAGGGCGCGTCAGCGTCGGGGGTGATATTGACGGTTATGGTGGACTGCGCCGAATCGCTGATGCCGCCCGGATCGACC
>JBIJDL010000605.1:0-3801 GCA_044344195.1 Candidatus Hydrogenedentales bacterium | reverse complement strand
TGGCCTCGCCCAGTACTCGCGTGGAGTCGAGGCGCGATGCATAGATGGCCCGCCGGTTTGCCGCCGTGTAGCGGCAGTCCACCGAGCGCCCGCTCAGATTGATGACTACGTCCGCGTCTTCCAGCAGGGCGGTCCAGGGGCCGAGGGTTTTGCCATCCCAAACTTCCGACGGGCTCCAGACTTCGCGGGAGGCCCGGCCGCGCGTCAGCACCACCACGCTGTGGCCCTGGTTGGAAAAGTGCCGATCCAGTACCTGTCCGAGGAATCCTCCACCGCCCGCGATCAGGATGTTCATGGCTGCGTGTCCTTTCTGGAGTGAGCTGCATAATATTTTGAACGTGTTCAAAGTCTACCATGGGGCTGCGGAAAGGTCAAGTATCGGACGGATCAGAGGGATCGGTCCGATGACCGCCCGACCACCGTTCGCAGCGGCCACCGAGGATCAAAAAGTGCAACACGCGCACCAAGTTAATAGGGACACTTCCAACCCGCAAAGGAGCAAGCTCATGAAACGTGAAGATTCAGCACCGGTGCGCGAGGCGACGACGGCCCCCGCAGTCTCCTGGGAACTATGCGGCAAGGACGTCTTCGCCCGCATTGCCAATGGTCCCGAATTCTATGTTGCCCGGCGCACGACCTACGGACCCCGCGTTGGCCTGGCCCAGATTGGCCGACTTACCGGGCCGGTCTACGACCCTTCGGCGTACATGGCCGAGTTCGGCCCCTGGGCCCGTGTGGTCTATGCCATCGGCGCATCGGAAAGCGCAAACCGCTTCAACCGCATCAACAGTTACGACCGCGCCGCTTTCACCTTCGGCTTCTTTCAGCTCGCGGCCCACACGCCGAAAGACAACCTCGTGCTGTTCCTGCGCCGCGCCACCGAGCTTCCGGCCTTCCAGCGCCACTTCCCCGAACTGCAATTGAAAGTCGGGCGACTTCATTGCGTTACCGAAGGAAGGGTCACCGATCTTGAAGCTGAGGTTTTCAACGCGCGCCACAACGAACTCCAGCTCGCCAACCTCATGCGTTACCTCAACCCCGTTGAGACGCAACTGGACGAAGCCGAAATTGTCCACGCGGCCCGGCTGGTTGATCTCTGCGAGAACTCACCCGAGTTTTGCGCGCTACAGGTGCGCACCGCGATCCAGATCACGGCGCGCAAGTTTCGCGAGCGCTACCAGCAGTGGTACGACCTGAACGGCCTGTCCGATTCCATTGGCGTGGCCATCGCCGACATCCACCACCAGGGCCGGGCGAAGAAGTCCCAGGTGCGGGCGGCCCTGGCCTCAACCACGCCCCTGGCCAACCTCACCAGACTCGGGGAGGACAACTATCCCGAGCGATGCCAATCGCTGCGCAAAATGATAGCGACGATGGAACAAAGCGGCCAGCTCGGACATCATACGTATGACTCCGCCCACGGATCGTTCGTGCCGGAAATCAATACCCTGCTCACTCCAGGCGCGACCGACTATTCGCGGCCGGAAGAAAATTTGCGCTAATTTGCGCTAATTTGCGGTTCACCCCTCCGGTCGCGCCCAAAGGCCGCTCCAAGCCTTTCGTCCAAGCCCAGACGCCGGAAATTGACAAGCCCCACCGATGCCATGCATCATTTTCGGGTCAGCAAGCCGCAGTACCCCGGGGACGTGAGAGCAGATGCCACAGGATCGGAAGACCATCGCCGAGGCGCGTGCGCTTCAGGCGTGCATTCAGGTGACGACGGATCCCGTGGAACAGAATCGGCTCTGGAATCGGTATTATGCCCTTTCCGACGAGGTCTTTCCCGAGGCGGCGGTGCTGCACAAGCGTTACAAGACCCTGGAAGGGGCCGAGCGGCATCGCTTCAAGACCGAATACATGGAGTTGGTGCGGCGTCTCTGGGCCGCGACGGATCCCCAGGCGGCCTATCCCATTTCTTTTTCCGAGACACCGGCAATAGCCCCCACACCCCGCTTCAAGACGCCCGTTCGTCAGCAAGCGCCCTTGCCCAGCCGCCGCCCCGCTGCTGCTCCGAAGATAGCCTTTGCGGTTCTGGCCACGCTGGTGATGGTCGCGGGAGCCTTTGCGCTGTGGCAGTATGGTCAATCGAGACAAGCGGCCAGTGGAGTGCCCATAGCCACAGCATCGCCCGTCGCGCCGGTGAGTGTCCCCGAAGCGCAGCCCGCGAATGCCGTGGTCCCGGAGACTCCAGCCGCCGCTGCGGCGTCAGCCGAGCCGGTTTCGCAACTCGGACCCGCGCCGGAGTTCAATCCGCCGCTGGAAAAGATAGAAGCCGATCTGGCGCAGAACATCGTGCCGGCCTTCGCCACGGTTCCGGATGAGCTTCGGGGCAAGGGCGATCGCCTGGTTCATCCCGATGGCGAATACTCCGACGTATACGTGATCGAGAGCAACAGTCTCTTTTATGTGCGCATTCCCGAGCGGGGCGTGGTGGAGAGCCTGTCGAAGGCCGGGGCGGAGGTCACCATCAGCACCGACGCGGCAATTCGCGAGGCGCTCCTGGCCATCTGGAATCAGAACCGCGAAGAACTGGACCGGGTGGCTTCGGAGCGCGAAAAAGAAAAAGCCAACCGCCTCGCTTCCTATCGCAAGGCCTTCGACCAGCAGGTGGCGGACCACGACAAGGCGTCGGCGGAAGCGCGTTGGCGCGCGCGCGCGGCCGACTGGCTCGCATTGGGCGCGGAGCAGCGCAATGTGCTTCGGGCTCGGGCCTACAGCAACTGGGAGGCGATCCAGCAGGAAGTGGCGACGATGCAGGAGCTGTACTTCAAGATTTCGCGGGCCTATGAAATGGTCGGCATAACCGACTCGCGGCTGGGAAGCCTGGCCTCGGCCTACAACTCGGCTTCGCGAACGCGCGGGCGAGACTATGAAATGGAAGATGCCTTCGTCCAGTACAATTGGGAGCGGGAGGACTTGATGCGGGAGGTGGTGGAGTGGGAGAAGGAATACTACCGGCTGAACGAATATCTGACGAAGAACTATCCCGATATTGAGAAGCGCGTGGAAGAGATCAAGCGCCTGGACGACAGCCTGCCTGCGGAAGTGCGCGTGGCCGAGGCCACCGTGAACTGGGACGCGGCACTGGATCCCGAGTCTCCATCGGAAGAGGCCGGCGGCTTCGGCACGGGCTTCGTGGTGGCTCGGGGAATCGTCATGACCTGCGCCCACGTCGTGCGCGGCGCCACGAAGGTTACCGTGCTATCCGGCGGCGGCGCGCGGCACGACGCGAAGATCCATACCCTGGACATGGGGAACGACTGGGCGCTCCTGGAAGTCAACGGCCTCGAAAGCGAACCTATACCCGTTTCGGTGGAGAAGCCCAATGTGGGCGCGACCATCTACTGCATCGGCTATCCTCTCGGAGGTATTAAGGACAGCACCGACCCCATCGTGGGCAGCGGCAACATCGCCGCACTCCAGCGCCTCGATGGCGACGAGCGATTCATGCAGATCACGGCGCCGGTGAATCCGGGCAATTCCGGTGGCCCCGTGCTGGATCAATACGGTCGCTGGGTGGGTATCGTGTCCCAGAAATTGAACGATATGGAAACGCTGAAGGCCGCCGAGACCGTGACCCAGGGCGTGAACTTCGCCGTGAAGGCGAGCTTCATCCAGCCCCTGGTCCAACCGAAGGGGGGCGTCCAGCTCACGCCCGCACCCGCCCCCACGGGACAGCCCCTCACGCTCGAAGCCATGACCCAGCGCTACGCGCCCTCCATCGTGAAGATCGTGGTGGAGTAGGGACGCAGCAATCGGGAATCGTGTTACACTTTAGCCGTCTGAAGTAAAACGCTTATG
>JBIJDL010000604.1:0-3804 GCA_044344195.1 Candidatus Hydrogenedentales bacterium | reverse complement strand
ACTGACCGAGCAGCAAGCGGGAATCGCCCGCATTGCGGCAGGGCTTATCGCCGTGCTCCTGAGCCTTGCGGGGATCGTCGCCTTGCTGGTTGTGGCCCTGTTCATTCGGGCATGGTTGGGCTTCCCCATGCTTCCCAATGGAGACGCGCTTCCCTTAATCTTCACGTTCTTTATATCTTCGGCACCAATCTGGTGGTGCACCTTGGCCATCGGGAGGGTCGTTCCACTCGTGTTACTTGCGATATTTCCGACAGCCGTTGGCGCATTTGTTGTACTTGTATCACTCGGGAAGAGCTCTGAGTTCCTCGCAATGGCCGTTTTCTTCACGGTCTTTCCATTGACGCTAGCCAGTCTGGGCCGATTCACCGCGAATCGATTTAGCACTTCCGGGAACTGGCTCTGGCTTTGCGGGCTTGTATTAGTTCCAGTAGCTGTATATACCGATTTTCACAGGAAGAACGAAGTCCTGATGAGACTATTCGATTGGTCCGCGACCTATCTCTTCCCCTTGTTCATTGCCATTGCGGCGCTACTCTTTGCCTGTACTTCCGGAACTATCTCGATCTCGCTTCGCAATAGACTGTTCATTTCGCTTGCCGTCGCGCTCCCACTGCTGGCACTCCTGATGAGACTTCAATCCTACAATGCGGGCCTCCTCGATTCGTCGAGTGCCGCCTATCTCGCCGCAGGCCTTGTACTTCCATTCGTCTGGTTCCCGCTCCTCGCGCGCATCCATCGGGCCGGTTAAGGAGGCCTCACTCATGACTACCCCCTCCACCGAGCGAAAGCGGCCACCCGCGACCATCCTCTACCGCGCCACGCCCTACACCGTCTTCAAGACCCTGCTGTGGGCGGAGTTCGCGCCGCGCCGCCAGGTGCTTGGGGCAATCGTCGGTTTTCTAGTACTTTTCTGGCTTTTTGCCGAGAGTCAGACTTGGGCGCTCCCAAATCGCACACATCCCGGCCCGATGCCCTTCGAGGGCCTCAGCAGGAATCTGGCCATCGGGGGCGTTTTATACAGTATATTCAGCCAGGGCAGGACCGGTTTCTCGATCCGTCAGTCATGGCAGGGGCTCGCCCTGCCGGTGCGGCTCCGGTGGTTGGTCGCGCCGGGAATTGTCTTTCAGCTCGGTATGGCGCTCTTCATTGCGCTGATCTGGGGGCTCTATCGCGACGTGGCCGAAATAGAGCATCCCTTTTCTTATCCCCTGATTCTATTGGTCGTTCTTGCTGCGCAGGGACATTGCGCCATGCTCTGGTGCGGTGCACTGGGTATCGCCTGTGGACTTGCGGCGTTCGGTGCAGGACTCACCGTCGCAACGGTGTTAGGAATCATCGTCAGCGGCCTTACTCCTCTTCCGCCGGCCGCGAGCACCGCCGCCATTCTCGTTCTCTTCGGGTGGATTTGGAGCGCCGTTGCGGCTGGCGCCATTCGGGGCAACTCGCTCAATCTTCCCGATCTCCGACGAGTACCCGTCGTCAACGCACTTTACACCAGGTATCTTTCCCGCTCGGTAAGCACGAAAGCATTTCGCTCGCCCTTCAGCGCGCAATGCTGGTTCGAGTGGAAGCGTTCCGCCCGCTGGTACGTCGCTTTCATCGCGGCCTCCGCTATCGCAACGCTGGTGATCGAGGTGCCGTACACCCTCACGCGGGGAGCATCGCTTTTCGACACGGGCATGGGTGACGGGGCCACTTCCTGGTTTCGACCCATCGAATACGCCGTCCTAGCGGCACCGTTGCTGTTCTGGTTCATCCATTCCTTTATTACGCGAGCCTACCGCGGCTTCGTCTGCACGCGCCCCATATCGGCCCGATGTATTGGCGGCGCGAAAGTGTCCGTCACCCTTGTCGCCGCCATTGCTGGTTATGGAATGGTGGTGATTTGTAACCTATTCTTGAATTTGATGCTGACTGGAGATATGACTGCATTCATCTGGCGTGGCTGGGGAGGATTACTTTCGACCCTGGTCGTCGGAATCGCTATCTTCGCACTCATGAGCTACGGCTTGGTCCTGTTCGCGCTTTCTATGGCTCTCATTTCTCTTAATCTGCTGATAACCGCCGATTTCCCCGGCGCGCAGGACCCTGGATTCGAGTCGGGCATCTTTCTCATGATCTTCCTGCTGTTTACATTTCTTCCCATTGCCGCCGTAGGGTCCGTACTGAAGCGAATGGACCTGTCCGACTATCCTCGACCCTGGGAAGTCAGGCTAGCGCTTGGTGCGATCATGTCGTTTGTGCTGCTGGCCACTGCGGAACGATTCACGACCGCCACCCCGCTTGGCCAATTCGCGTTTACCTGGGTCGGCCCCGCTCTCCTTGCGCTGGCCACAGTCCATTACGGCTGGCGTGCGGGCGTGCTGGCCCGACCCGCGGTGTATGCGATTGCGGCGCTCTACATCATCCTGCTGCCCGTCGGTACCTGGCTTGGAACCAGCGACATAACGTTGTACTGGCTCGGAGACGGACCCTGTGCCGGTTACTGGATTGTGGTTACGATTTTTCCCATCATGATGTATCCCCTGCTGGTCGACGGCCAGCGAAGGGAGACTTCGCGCGAGGGTTCGGGTATGTCGCCGCACTGGGTGCTGATTCTTATATCTCCGTTTGCGTGGGTGGTTTTTCATCTCATCGGTGAGCGCTATGGCGAGGAAGAGGGTGGCCGGACATGACGCGAAACTGCAAGCCATTTGGTAAGAAAGGCTGGATTCACCTCAGCGATTGCACTTGGCCCGACCATCAAGTGCCAGTGATCCCCGCGCCGCCAATCTGCCATTACCCCATCAGGAGGACTTCGCCATGAAACGTCCCAATGGATTTACCCTGGTCGAGTTGCTGGTGGTCGTGGGCATCATCGCCGTACTGGCGGCCCTGATTTTGCCCGCGTTGAGTCGGGCGCGGGAGAGCGCGCGCCGGGCTACGTGCATGAATAATCTGCGCCAGCTCGGGCTGAGCTTTCAGATGTTTGCCGCGGAGTCGAGCGGGCTGCTGCCGCCCCGGGGCGTGCCCTATTTCAAGCCCTATGTCCCGCTGCGGGGCTGCTGGAGCAGTTTCGACGGGAGCTATCTCTATCCGGAGTATCTGAACGACCTTCTTGTGACGAAGTGCCCTTCGGACACGGGTGACGGTGCCGCCGATGCTTACGTCTCGAATGAATCCTTCCAGCACCCGGTCCATTCCACGTGGCCGGCGTCGGGGCTGGACATCCCCTGCATCTACGAGGCTACCTACACCCACACGCCGGATTTGGGCTATGTCTATTGGGGTTACCTGATCGACCCGGCGTGGGTGGCCGATCCGGTCGATTCCTATCACCTCGGCGAAGTCCTCGACAGCCTCGACGGCTCTCCGCCGACGCTGAACGTGGAGTCGCGGATGGGTGATTTACAGACGACACTTCCGGCCTCGGGTCTGCCGATCACCCTGATCCGCACGCGGGAAGGGGCCGAGCGCTTTCTCATCACCGACATCAACGATCCGGCGGCGGCCACGACGGCGGCCTCCACGCTGCCCATTATGTGGGACACCTGGCGCACGGATCAGGGCCGGCCCATGCCGGGTAACTTGAACCACATCCCCGGAGCCAATGTGCTCTTTCTCGACGGTCACGTGGAATTTGCCCAGTACCCCCAGCCCGCCAGCAGCAAGTTCTGGATGGTGTCGGAAAGCGCGGCAAACGACGGGATGGAGAACTGGCCGTGAGATGAAGAATTGAAGGATGCCCGATGGACCGATGGGTCTTATGGGACCGAGTGGACCGAGTGGACCGAGTGGACACGGTGGACCGATACATAAGACCCA
>JBIJDL010000603.1:0-3805 GCA_044344195.1 Candidatus Hydrogenedentales bacterium | reverse complement strand
GACCGAGAACATTGGGCACCGCGCCTCAATCTACCTGGAGGAATACGCACTGAAATCGAATCTCGGGGTCCCCGACGCGTTGATAGGGGCTACGGCGGTGGAAAACGGAAGTGTTCTCTGCACGGCCAACGCCAAAGATTACCGCAGCATCGCCGAACTCGAACTGAGCGTATTCCGTCCCTAGCCATCCCCCCGTGTGACCCAACGCGAGACCGCTGGACACGCGCGCAAAAGAGGAGTATGCTGGAGCAACGCCAGGGGGAACTGGCGCACAAGCAACTGCAGAGGAGTTGCGGCCATGAAACGTATCGCCGCTGTACTGGCAATGATGTATGCCGCCTTTGTCTCGGGGGATGAGAGCGCACCGAATGTAGTCGCGCCCACCCTCGATATTGCCCGTGAGGGCAATTCGATCTGGATCCGGCGCGATGGGCGAAACCTGCTTCGCTACCGATTTGACGAGGTCCCCTTCAAACCCTGCGTGCAGGAGTGGTATACGCCGGAAGGCGTTAACGTGCTGCGCGACGCTCCCCACGACCACCTGCACCACCACGCGCTGATGTTTGCTACCAAGGTCGATGACGTCAACTTCTGGGAAGAACAGGAAGCGCCCGGCAGGCAGGTCCACCTCGACTTCGAGGCCATTGAGACTGTCCCCACAGGCGACACCAACGGCGCCCGCCTGATCCACCGCTTGGACTGGGTCAATCCGAAAAGTGGCGAGGTGCTCCTGCAGGAAACCCGCACCATCACCGTGTATGACACCGGCACCCCGTCGCTCCTCACCTGGGAGTCCCGCTTTACGGTGCCGCCTGGTAAGGACAAGGCCACACTCGGTGGCGCGCATTATCACGGCCTTGGCATGCGCTTCGTAGAATCCATGGATACCGTGGGGACCTTCACCGTTCCTGGGGATGGGCTGGGCGAACTGGTTCGCGGCGATGAACACCTGACCACCGGGCCCTGGTGTGCCTACACCGCGCCCGCGGGCGGACATGATGTGACCGTGGCCCTCTTCGACGATCCGGGCAATCCCCGTCCAGCACTATGGTTCACCATGAAGGAGCACTTTGCTTACCTGTCGGCGACCGTGAACCTCTGGTGCGAACCCCTCACCGTTGCCGAAGGCTCGCCGCTGGTGCTGCGCTATGGCGCAGCCCTCTGGGACACCCCGGTGGAGAAGGAGCAGATAGCGTCCACCCACCGCCGATGGCTCGACCTGGCGGCTCCGTTGAAACCGTAATATCCTGGCTTCACGGAACAGCCAGAGCACTATCATTCGCGGGGGATCGCGACCAGAAAGGGAACCAGCCATGTCGAACGAATCACACCACGAACACATCCACGAACTCACCCGAAGAAGTTTTCTACGACATACAACCACTACGGCCGTAGCAGCCGCAGCGCTGGCGGGCGGGGCACATCGAAGAGCCTCCGCCAACGACCGCCTCGGCGTGGCCGTCATCGGCACCGGCGGCCGGGGCGGCAGCCACCTGAGCATGTGGGAGCGCATGGCGCAGGAAGAGAAGAACGTTGAAATCGTGGCGGTCTGCGACGTCTATCGTCCGCGCGCGGCCCGCGCCGCAGAACGCTACAAGGTCCCGAAGATCTACATGGACCACCGCGAACTCCTGGCCGATCCCGCCGTGGACGTGGTGAGCATTGCCACACCGGACCACCACCACGGCTACCAGGCCATCGACGCGGTGAAAGCGGGAAAAGACGTCTACTGCGAGAAGCCGGTGACCCACTGGCGGCAGTTTGAACTCACAAAGCAGCTTGCCGCCGAGGTAAAGGCCTCCGGCCGCGCCTTCCAGCTCGGCAGCCAGGGCATGTCCGACAGTGCATGGCACCAGATGAAGAAACTCGTTCAGGACGGGCTCATCGGCCAGCCCATCCACGCCGAATGCGGCTACTTCCGCACCGGCGACTGGGGCGAACGCGGCATGCCCATCGACGACCCCAACGCCGTACCCGGACCGGACCTCAACTGGGAGGCTTTCCTGGGTGATTCGCCCAAACGCGACTTCGACGTGAGCCGCTTCTTCCGCTGGCGCATGTATGAAGACTACGCGGGCGGCCCCTGCACCGACCTCTTCCCCCACTCCCTTACACCCGTCACCAGTATACTCGGTGCGGGAATGCCCGCGAGCGCGGTGGCCTCGGGCGGCAAGTTCCGCTATCAGGAGCGCGAGGTGCCGGACACCTTCAACATGCTGGTCGACTATCCCAGCGGATTGACGATTGCCGTACTCGGCACGCAGGGCAACGATGATCAGGGCACGGTGTCGCGCGGCGCGGGCGGACGTCTGCCGCTGATACGCGGTTGGGACGGCAGCCTTACCCTGCAAGGGGAGGAGATCGTCTTCACCCCGATTCAGGGCGGCGAGAAGAAGGCCCTGCGCGTTCCCATCGAACAAAAGGAAGACCTCTACCGGCATTTTCAAAACCTGATCCAGTGCCGCACGGAAGGGCGCGTGGATACGTGGAGCGGCGTCCAGCTCGCCTATGAGACGCAGACCGCCCTGATCATGGGCTTCCTCGCGCTGCGCGAAGGGAAGACGGCCCGATTCGACGCGGAAAAGCAGTCGATAGTTCTCTAATCACGAAAAAAGCCCCCGGCACATGCCGGGGGCTCAGTTTCTTCCGCAGCGACTACTTCACCTGCTCCAGAATCGCGAAATCACCCGGATTCCACGCCTGCGCGATGATGTAGAACTTCTCGTCCTTTTCCACCATGACCGCATTGTGGATGTGGGTGAACTTTTCCAGGCCCAACTCATCCTTGATCAAGACCGTCGAAACGATATATCCGTCCTTCAAGATATATATCGGCGCGGCGGCCTTAGCCTTGTCCGGCCCTTCCAGGCAACCCACGATGGTGTATCCGCTCTGATAATCCACATCGCAGGGCCGGGAGTTAGCGGGCAGGCTCAGTTTGCCGAGGTGCGTGCCGTCCGTCTTGAAGGACTCCAGCTCGCTGTTTGCGCGGTCTGCCACCGTGATCATGCCATCGGGTGCAACCGTGATGCCATGCCCCGTGCCGAACTGGCCGGGGCCCTCGCCCTTACCGCCGAAAGCGAAGGGATTCCAGGCACTGCTGAATTCATCCTTGGACTTCACGTCGGCCGTAAGCACGTAGTCCAGCGCAGAATAGCCGGTGGCGACGTAGAAACGGTTGTCCAGCACCTCCACGTCGGTCGGCACGAACTTGTTCTCCGCCACGTCGAAGTACGCGGAAACAGTGGCGTCGTCAAAAGGCGTATCCGCAGTCGGCGCCTCCAGAATATTCACCAGCGCGCCCTGATCCGTCGTGGTCCACACCCGGGCAGAGTCGGTTCCGGGAAAGGTAAGATAGGCTTGGCCATTGTCGCCAACCCATAACTTGGAATTGTGCATGTTTTTGGTGGCCATCTCGGCGTCCGTCGGGAGAATCTCGATGGTATTCAGATCATTCGCGATGCGGATAATGCCCACCTGCGGCAGCGCAAAGTAAATTTCGCCCTTGCCTTCGCGCCGGTCCACGGCAAAGCCGCCGTGCGCGGCGTTGAGCCCGTCCAACGCCTTCGCCGGAAGCGAGGCCGACGTGTGTAGCAACTTGAACTGCAGATCGCCCTGGCCCGAGACCTTGGTCAGGTCGCTCGGAAGCGGCGTTGCCGGGACCACCTCCGCCACCTTGACCGATTCGTTGCCCGTGCTCCACAGGTGGGTGTGGTGCCCGCCCGGATGGGCCATCACCGGCCCGGCCGCCAACAGCGCGGCGCCCGCCGCCATTACACCAAAGCCAAATTTCTTCTTCGTCATT
>JBIJDL010000134.1:0-13122 GCA_044344195.1 Candidatus Hydrogenedentales bacterium | reverse complement strand
GTTGCCATCGTGGCTGTTGGGCACCTGTGGTGCACGATGCAGGCGAGACGCCTGCGCTCCCAGCCGTGCGCGTTCGATTTGATAAGTAGTAGTGGTGTCGCAAGATCCTGGACACGCCACTCGGCTTACGTGTTACGGGAACTATAACAAGAGACGTGGAACATGAAAGCCCCAAGCGCACCCCGACTCCATGTGCTGGTCGCACGCGATGCCTCCACGGCGATCGTTATCCGCCGTGGCCCCGCGAAGCGGGTCTGCACCTTTTCCTGGGACCGCAAAAACGACCAAGTCACGCTCGCGCAATGGTTGGTTGGGCGCAGGGCAAGGCGGTCTACTTCGATGACGCGATGGTTAACGAGGACGGGGAGTTGCTGACCTTTCCAAGTTGGGAATGGGCGGAGTGAGTGGATGGTCATGTGGTGTACGCGGAGGGGGGAAAGCTTTTTCGCCGATCCGTCCTATCGTCGCGGAATCTGAGCTTGCCGACACTCATTCACGACTTTAACCCGTATACCTTTTCCCCGCGCGCTGCACCCTATTGAACCACAGGTATTGAGCTTTGAGTTCCCGGCCAAAAGACGAAGACCGGCCAGGGGAGAGATCTGGCCGGCCTCGCACCGGGAGCGCAGGGGATTGGACTTTACCCTGCGTGAGTAAGCATTTAGCTTGGCAGGATTACCGTGTCGATGACGTGGATGACGCCATTCGAACCGACGATGTCGGTCGCCGTCACTTTGGCGCCATTGATCGTCACCGTGTCCCGCTTCGATTTGATGGAAACATCGCCGCCCTGAACCGTGGTGGCTTTGCTCAGCCCTGCGACATCCGCCGCCATGACCTTACCGGGGACCACGTGATAGGTGAGAATGGCCGCCAGTTTGGCTTTGTTCTCCGGCTTCAGCAGATCTTCCACCGTGCCCGCGGGGAGCTTGGCGAAGGCTTCATTCGTCGGCGCGAAAATTGTGAAGGGGCCATCACCCGACAGGGTTTCAGCCAGACCGGCTGCGGTAACCGCCGCCACGAGGGTGCTGAAATCGTCATTGCCTGCGGCAATCTCCACGACATTCTTCGGAAGGAGCACGGTGTCTATCACGTGAATGACGCCGTTTGAGCAGACGATGTCGGCTGCCGTAACTGTCGCTCCATTGATTTTCACGCCGTCAGACGCATCCACGGTCAGATCCTGGCCCAGGATGGTGGGGGCCGATTTCAGGCCTGTCACATCTTTGGCCATCACGCTTCCCGACACTACGTGGAACAGTAATATGGACTTAAGTTTCTCCGGGTTGGCCAGCAGGGCCTCCACGGTGCCCGCCGGAAGCTTGGCAAAGGCCGCATCGGTGGGCGCGAAGACCGTGAAAGGCCCCGCACCCGAGAGGGTTTCCGCCAGCCCTGCGGCCTTCACAGCGGCTACCAGGGTGCCGAAGTCACCTGCGGCTACAGCGGTTTCAACAATGGTCTTTTCTTCAGCAGCTTGCGCGACATTCATCGGCGCTGAGACCGCGGCAACCGCAACGGCCGCCCCTGCTATCCACTTGCTTACCTTGGTCATCGAAACAGTCTCCTTGGTTGGGTGAGTTGTTGTGTTTATCTTTTGTCTATTCTTTGAGCTGAGATCTCGGCTACATAAGCTAATTCTGGAGGTAGGTCATTGCGTGTCAATATTTTTGTCTAAGTTTTATTAGACAGTGCGTCCGCGCGTAAATGGTCTTCCGGAGGGCCCCCCGGCTCCTGTAGACTGGCGGGGCCGGTGACGTGGCGAAGCGGGTAGCTGCGGCGAACCCCGCGTTGAGGAGGATATTCCGTGATCAGAATTCCTGTGTTGAGCCTTGCTCTGCTGCTGTCGAGGGCCGCCTTCGGGCAGTTGGCCCTGGAGCCCGCGCCCGAAGGTACTTTCAGCGTGATCGTTTTGCCCGACACTCAGGGCTACATCATTGGTGGAAAGAGAATCGAGGCGGGGGATACCGGCCCCGTATCCAATCCGGTGTTTGAGGCGCATACCCGCTGGATCGTTGACAACCTGGAGTCGCAACGAATTGTCTTCGTGAGTCATGTGGGCGATATTGTAGACAAGAACGTGGACGCCCAATGGACCGTGGCGAAGGAACAGATGGACCGCCTCCACGGCAAAGTGCCCTACGGTATCGTCGTGGGGAACCACGACATGAAGTCCGATGGCGATTCGTCGCTTTTCCAGCAGTACTTTCCGGCGAGTCGCTTTGAGGGGTTAGCGTGGGATGGCGGATACTACCCCGGCGATCCGGAGCGACCGGGGCATTCCGGGAACAACGCGAACAGTTTCCAGCTCTTCTCGGTCGGCGGTCTCGACTTCATCATGCTTCATGTGGAATGCAACGCACCGGACGGCGTATTGGCCTGGGCCGAAGGCGTGCTGGCGGCACACCGGGAACGGACCGCCCTGATCACCACCCACATGGACCTGGGGCCCTTGCAGGAACCCGCGAACAGTGAGGGATTCATCACGGATCCCAAAGGGCGGATGCAGTGGAGCAAGTGTCACGGAGCGCGAGGGAATACACCGCAACAACTCTGGGACAAATTTTACCGGAGACAGCCGAAGCTGCTGATGGTCTTCTCGGGCGATCAGAGCCGCACGAGTGCGCTCTATCTGCCGCTGGCGGGGGAGCATGGGAACACGGTGCATGCCCTGTTGAGCGACTACACCTCCAGCGGCCCGCTGCGCATCTACCGCTTCAATCCGGCAGCGGGGGAGATCGCGGTGATTACCTACGACACGAGCACGGACGAGGTAATTTCAGATTCGACCTACGTGAAGGGGCGGGAGAACCACCAGTTTATTATCAAGCACGATATTGGGAGGCAGACGCAACATGATTGATCAAGCAACTTTCAGATACCAATTGATCATCTACTGGAGCGAAGCGGACCATGCCTTTATCGTCGAAGTACCGGAGTTGGCGGGTTGCATGGCCGACGGCGAGTCCTATGAGGATGCCCTTGCCAATGCCAAGTCGGTCATCGAGTCCTGGGTCGAAACTGCCCGCGCCTTGGGAAGGCCAATTCCCGAGCCACGGGGCGGTTGCTCTACGCCTGAAATGAACGATTGCGTCCGGCGACTTTTTCGCCCCATTTCCGAAAAACTCGTGTACAATAGTTTCAGGAAGGACGAAACGGCGGGGGCCCGCCCGAATGAGTTGACCCCTCCCGCCGCAGGTGTGGCGCAATGTCGCCTGCGGAGTCCATGAGCACCCAGAGAAGGAGCTTTGAAATGGACGTGAAGGCCCTGATGGCCACCGCAGCCGCCTTGGTTGCCGGGGACCGCGGCATCCTGGCGATGGACGAAAGTACACCCACCTGCGACAAGCGCTTTGCCCAGTACCACATTCCCATGACGATCGAGTATCGCCAGGCCTACCGTGAGATGATCGTCACCACGCCAAGATTGGGCGAGTGTATCAGCGGCGCCATACTCTTCGACGAGACCATCCGCCAGTCCACGCGGCGCGGGATGCCCTTTGTCGAGGTGTTGAAGCTGGCGAACATCATTTCCGGCATCAAGGTCGACGGCGGCACCAAAGACCACGTCGGATTTCCCGGAGAGAAGATCACCGAGGGGCTGGACGGCCTCGGCACCCGCCTGAAGGAGTACTACGGCATGGGCGCGCGCTTTGCCAAGTGGCGCGCGGTCATCACCATCGGCGAGGGTCTGCCCACTCGGGGCAATGTGGAGGCCCATGCCCTTGCCCTGGCGCGCTACGCGGCGCTGTGTCAGGAAGGGGGGCTTGTGCCCATCGTGGAGCCGGAGATTCTGATGGAGGGGGCGCACGCTCTCGATCGCAGCTTCGCGGTTTCGCGCGAGGTGTGGCGGACGGTCTTCGACCAGCTTTTGCTCCAGCGCGTTGATTTACGATGCATGATCCTTAAGCCCGGCATGGTGCTTCCCGGAAAAGATTGCCCCGATCAATCCAGCGTGGAGGCCGTGGCCGAGGCGACTGTGCGCGCCCTGCTCGACACCGTGCCCGCCTCCGTACCGGGCATCGCTTTTCTGTCGGGCGGACAGAGCGACGAGTTGGCCTCTGCACGTCTCAGCGCCATGAACGCCAAGTATCGCGGCCACGTTCCCTGGGCGCTGGCCTTTTCCTACGCGCGCGCGATTCAGGCGCCTGCCCTCAAGATTTGGTCGGGCCAGGAGGCCAACGTGGCCGATGCGCAAGCGGCGCTCTATCACCGCGCAAACTGTAACAAAGCCGCACGGCGGGGTGAATATTTTTCCGCCATGGAAGGTAAGTAACAACAGCCCGGACGCCAGTCCTCGCACCGGAAAGTGCCTTGGAATTGGCAGCGGACTGAATGGATTAAGGCAGTGAATTTCGCTTCGTTGGCCTTGGTCGGCTCCCCGGCAGGGCCTCGAAGCGCGCGAACGAAGAAGGAGCATCGGTATGCAAGTTAATGTACGCACCGACAACCACATCGCGGGCCGCGAACGACTCGCCAGCTACATCACCTCCGTCGTGGAAGACACTCTTTCCCACTTCCGCCAGCGCATTTCGCGCGTCGAGGTGCACCTGAGCGACGCGAACGGTCACAGGCCCGGCGCGCACGACAAGCGCTGCGTGATGGAAGCGCGCCTGGAAGGTCGCAAACCGATCGCGGTAAGCCATTCCAGCGGCAGCGTGGACGAGGCCATCAGCGGAACGGCCAGCAAGCTGCGGCGGCTGATCGTCGATACGCTGCGACGAAAGCGCGATAACTGAGATTGCGATGCATGAGTATTTTGCGCGCGGGCCGGGATTCCGGCCCGCGCGGTTTTATTGTGTCACTGGAGCCATCCCATCGAAGTGCTTCTTCCAAACAGAGACGTATTCATTCGTTTTTTGAGTCTTGATCCCCAGTGGGAAAGATTGACGTGCTCTGGTCAATTAGGTATATGGGTTCTGGAGTCGGATACTATGGGATGTTGTGAACCCTTGAACCTACTATGCGTCTTTAGCAATCCGGTTGTGAATCAAGAGTTGATCCCGTGAACGCACTTCGCACGAATTCTAGAGACACTACAATCGAGGAGCAAGTTGTGACGGGCAAATCAGAAACCCAATGGTATTCCGTTCGCTGCGTCTTTAAGATGAAAAAGCGCCTCGGCGGTACAAAACGCTATCTCTATGAGGAGCGGCTAACTATCTGGCGGGCCACTTCATTTGAAAATGCCGTTGATCAGTCGGAGCGAGAGGCCGCCGCTTATGCGGAGTCAACCGGTTCCGAGTACACCGGCCTGGCTCAGGCGTTTCACCTATACCCCTCAAAGTTAAGCTCCGGGAGCGAAGTCTTCTCGCTTATGCGGGAGAGCAACCTGACGCAGGAGAAATACCTTGATCGTTTTTTCGATACCAACGATGAATGTCAGGGAAGCCTTGAGTAAGAAAGCTGGTGCGCAGGATTTGAACCAAGCGAGGGCGGATTTCCGCTCCGCGCTTGGCACGACCCAAGGTTTCGACGAGCGCGAGTTTGTTCCTACTTCGCGGCGATGCAATACAGAAAGTTGTTCCCCTTCAGCAGCAATTCGTCACCCACCACCACGGGCGAGGCATCGAAACCATCCTCCAGTTCATTGACGGCGAGCACTTCGAAATGGTCGCCATGAGCGATGACGGCGGTCTTTCCACCGCGATCAGCGAGGTATAGATGTCCGCCCGCTCCCACCGGCGACGCGAAGATCTGGCGCAGGCCGCTCAAGCGCTCGCCGGTATAGATAATCTCGCCGGTCTTTGCGTTCACGCAGGTCAGGAGGGGTTTGATGTCCTCCACGAAATAGAGGCGATCGCCGTAGAGCAAGGGGGTTGAAATGTAGGGAGTGGCCTCGTTGAGCGACCACACGATCCCGTCCGTCCCGTCGAGATTCCCCGTACGGTCGAGGGCAATCGCCTTGAGGGAAAATTGCTTGAAGTTGCTTGAGCAATACACGAGGCCGTTCCCGATGAGGGGCGACGGAATCGTATTGTTGGTCAGCCCCGCGCACTCCCAGACGATGTCACCGGTCATCTCATCGTAGGCGCGAATCCGGTTCGTGGCTGTGGTGACAATCTGCCACGCTCCGTTTACCTCTACCGCTACTGGCGTCGACCAGGCCGAGCCCTCGTCCCGTTCCTTCACCCAGCGCGGCTCGCCCGTGATTTTATCAAAGGCACGAACTTTCGAACCCTCCTCATGATCCTGGACCACCACAATCGAGTTCCCTGCGACGACGGGTGAACTGCCCTCGCCGAAATTGAACTTGATTTTCATCGGGTCCAGATCTCGACTCCACTTGGGACTTCCATCAATGTCGAAGCAGTGCAGCCCGCGAGATCCGAAGCATGCCCAGACAAGTTCTCCATCGGTGATGGCGGAATAGGGGGCGAAGCTGCCAGCGGGGTGGTGGCCTTTGTGGGGAATCACCGATTGGGCCGTTCGCGTCCAGCGCACGGCCCCGGTAGTGCGATCCAGGCACACTACATTGAAATCGATGTTGACCTTGGGATGGGGTTGCGGCGGCGGATCTATACCACGCGGTTGTTCCGTGCTGTCGGGCCTGCGCGTGGGGAAACTTCTCTCGTCGGATGAGCTTGCCGTGAGGATGAAGATCCGGTCGCCCCATACCACCGGTGTCGACTGTCCCGTACCGGGGAGGGGCACCTTCCACTTCACATTCCGCGTTTCGCTCCACGTGATCGGCGGGTTGCCCGGGGCGAATCCGGTGGCCTCCGGGCCGCGCCAGGAGGGCCAGGTGGCCTGCGCAGCGGCGGATGGCGCGGCCAAGGCTTGAAGGCCAAAATACAACACAACAATCGCGCAGATTGCAGCAACTCTTCCAAATCGGATCACCGGTCAACCTCCTGTGGTCGTTTTCTGCAATCAAAGTATCACAAACAACCTCGGTCAGCGCATGGGGAAACAGGATCTGGATCGCGAAACGATGGGGCGAAAGCGATTTCCGCCGCAGAATGGAAGGGGCGTGGAACAAAGAATGGTGGGCGAGGCGGGAATCGAACCCGCACTTCCTTTCGGAAAACAGATTTTAAGTCTGTCGTGTCTGCCGATTTCACCACTCGCCCACGGGGTGTCGGTCGGGGAGCCGACGTTGGAGGGGGGACTATACCTGAGGCCTTTCGTGTGCCGCAAGTTTTGGCGGTGTCAGACCCTTGGATTACGAGAGTTTTGGGCCTGTCCACCGGGATATTTTGGCATGTCTGACCGATAATCGGACATTCGAATCCGCGCGACGGGGCGGCGCTTTTTTTCTCCCCCGTTCGGGGAACTTTTGTGACAGAATGGTGATGAACACTATAGCGGGAATGGGAAGGGCATAACGCAGGAGGGCTTTGTATTATGCATGAAAAGTTTCGTGAAGCGTGGAAGGCGGCGGGATATATCGCCAGTGGTTTGAGCAGCGATTTTCCGGGCCAGAGGATGGAAGTGGCTTTTCACAATCGGGGGGCCGTGCAGAAGACGGTGTGTTCCGTGAAGGAAATCGGCCACGTGATTGAAACGTACTGCCGAAAGTTTCCTATGGCCACGGTGTACTATCATGGTGAAGGTGCTTGTGGCTTCGCGGCGGAGCTTCGTTGCCACTGCGGCCATGAGAAGTCCCGTGGCTGCTGCAAGGACGGCGGTCATCATCGGGCCAAGGTGCTGGTGAGCCTTGTCCCGGCGGAGGAGAAGGCGGGTATTCCTGGGGCCGGCACGTGACTTTTCCAGTGGCGCGTTGAGGATGCAGCCCTCGCCTCGTTGCAGCACGGCGATCGCGTTAGCAACGCCTGACAATCACTTAAAGGGTTAGCCGTAATATGGAGGGAGGGCATTCCCTCCTTCGGCGCGTCTGGGACCTGCCCCCGTTGTCGTTGAATTCGTTGTGCGATGAAAATACATCAGCTTTGTCCGTGCAACTGCATTGCACGGGTCGGGGGCTGGAAAGCCCCCGCTCCATAGCCCCGAAATCTTTAGTTCTTTTTAATGCGATTGACCTGCTCTATGCAGTTGCATCGAGTGTCTGCAAGCGCTAAGCTGTGCATTACCCCGGGCCGGGCAGCGGTCGGGGTGGTTTTAGCCCTGTCCTGAGGGGCGGGGCGCAACAACGAGGATGCAGTGGCCATGGCGGACAAGATCATTAAGACGGACGAAGAGTGGCAGGCGGAGCTGACGCAGGAAGAATATCGGGTCGCGCGCTTGAAAGGTACTGAGCGGGCTTTTGCCGGTGCCTACGTGGACGAAAAGCGCAAAGGCACGTACTGCTGCGTGGGGTGCGGACAGCCGCTCTTTCTCTCGGATCACAAGTTTGATTCCGGTACGGGCTGGCCGAGTTACTTTCAGCCCGTCAGCCCTGAGAATGTGGAAACGGACGAGGACACCACCCACGGCATGCGGCGCACCGAGGTTCACTGCAGCCGCTGCAACAGCCACCTGGGGCATGTCTTTCCTGATGGTCCCGCGCCTACGGGACAGCGCTACTGCATCAATTCCGTATCCCTGGTGCTGAAGGAAGGCTGAGCGCGCGTCAGCCAATCACCATGTTCGCATCAAGACGGGCCGGCAGTGGTTGGGGCGTGTGCCATCCAGAGATATCCTGCGCTTCGAGTTCGGCCGCATGTTTCCGCACCAGTTCCGGCAGGGTCTGTCGCGCCGCCTTCATTTTAGCAATAGCCAGGTGCGGGTCGAGGAGGTGGGTGGAGGGCGGCCGATCACCCATGGCGCGAAGCACGGTGCCGAGCGGCGGCGAGATGCTCTCCTGGATCTCCATGAGCATGCGCACGTGCTCCACGTAGGGCGAGATTACGGCGCCGACGCCACTGCGGACCTGGGCCGTGGCCATGATGTACAGATGGCGGTAGCCCTCGGGCACGGCGCCGCCGTAAAGCTGCGCGACGGGCCCTCGCGCAGTGAAGATGCCTGGCGCGAGAAAGGGCACGCTCACCTCGAATCCGGTCGCGCAGACCACGAGGTCGTATTCCGCTGACGCGCCATCGGCAAAGTGCACGGTTTCTCCCTCGAAGCGGACTACATCGCGTCTTGGCGTGATCCTGCCTCGACGCATGAGGGGCAGCACGGTGGAATTGATGGTGGGGTGCCGTTCGAATACATCGTGATCCGGGTGTTCGAGTCCATATCTTTCGTAGGGGCCCCAGTAGAGTCGCAGGAGCCGCCGCAGAACTGCGCGTTGCGTCTTAATGCTCAACGAGGGGGTGATGTACTCCACGGCGGGTATGCCGAAGAGGGACTTGGGCATGAACCAGTATCCGCGCCGCAGACTCATGTCGGCGCTTGCGCCATGCTCCGCAGCGGCGGTGGCGATATCGCAGGCGGAATTTCCGCCGCCAATGACGAGCACCCGCTTGCCCGCGACCTGCGCGGCCGTCTTGTAGTCTTTGGAGTGGATATACTCGCCGTCGAAGTGGCCCGGTATTTCGGGCCATCGCCGCGCCCAGTGATGCCCGTTACAGACGAAAAGGCCCTTGTAGATTGCCTGGCGACCATCGTCGAAACAGACGGCCCAGCGGCAATTTTCTACCGGCCCGGCGTACACCACTTTGGTGGAGAACTGAATAGAATCGACCAGTCCAAAGTGCGCCGCGTAGTCTTCCAGATACTGGAGCATTTGTGCGCCACTTGGAAATCGCGGGTAGCGCCGCCCCATGGGAAACTCGGGAAAGCCCGTGATCTTGCGGGAGGTGACCAGTCGAATCTGGTCATGCACGCCGTGGGACCAGTTCCCGCCGAGGCGATGGTCCGCCTCGACGTGGTCGTAAGGCTGCCCGAATAGTTTCAGTTGGCGTGCCATGGCCAGGCCTGTGGGGCCCGCGCCAATGATGAGGAATTTTTCTTCGGTAGGAATGATCACGAATGTCCCGCGCCTGTTACTTCAAGAAATGGCGTGAATGCCCGCGCCCCGCGAATTGAGCGATAGTATAGCGCGTCGTTCGCCCGCGTCGCCAGATTTCGACGAGGAAGCCATTTGTATGACTGGAGGCGGGTTCAGGGCAATCGCATTAAAAACGCCCTACAATCACGTAAAAGGCTAGCGGAAATATGGAGAGGGGGCATTCCCTCCTTCGGCGCGTCTGCGACCTGCGCCCTTTTCAGTTGAAGTCATCGTGCGATGTAAATGTATCTGCTTTGTCCGTGCAACCGTGTTGCAACGGTCGGGGGCTGGAAAGCCCCCGCTCCATACGCGCGAAATCCATGGTTATTCATTTGATTGCTGTGTACGCGAGTTGCCAATGTCCATCATCGATGCCTATGATGGGGATTGGCGCATCCCGGCGAGCGCGGAACAGGAACACTGCAATGGAGAGAGCCCGTGAGTGAACTTAGTTTTCTGGAAGGTGTCAATCGGTATTATGAGACGGCGGAGAAGACCCTGGATCTGCCGCCGGGACTTGGGGCCAAGATCAAGGCGTGCAATTCTGTATTCATGGTGCGCTTTCCCATCGGCTTTCGGGACGGGTTCAAAGTGTTCACCGGCTGGCGCGTGGTCCACAGCGAACACTATCTACCGGTGAAAGGGGGAATCCGCTATTCGCCCCACGTGGATCAGGAAGAAGTCGAGGCGCTCGCGGCGCTCATGTCCTACAAGTGCGCCATCGTCGATGTGCCCTTCGGTGGTTCCAAGGGCGCGCTCCGCATCAACCCGAAGGACTACGACGAAAGCGAGATGGAGCGGATAACCAGGCGCTTTGCCCGCGAGCTGGCGATGAAGGGTTATATCAGTCCGAGCCTAAACGTGCCGGCTCCGGACATCGGGACGGGAGAGCGGGAGATGGCGTGGATGGCCGACGAATATCGCCGCATCGATCCCACCGACATCAACGCGCTGGCCTGTGTCACGGGGAAGCCGGTGAGCCAGGGGGGGATCCTGGGGCGCAATGAGGCCACCGGTCGCGGTGTGCAATTGGGTCTGCGGGAATTCTTCCGCCACCCGGAAGATGTGCGCAGTGCGGGCCTCACGGGCGGTCTGGGCGGCAAGCGCGTAATCATTCAGGGTCTGGGCAAGGTGGGCTATCCGGCGGCAAAGTTTCTCCAGGAGGAAGACGACTGCCTTGTGGTGGCGATTATCGAGCATCAAGGTTCCATTGTGAATCCCGAGGGGATCAACGTCGAGCGGGCCCACCGCTGGTTTCAGGAGCACAAAACCTTCGAGGGCTTTGAAGGGGCGACCTTTGTGAAAGACGGCGCGGTGCTGCTGGAGGCGGATTGCGATATCCTCATTCCGGCGGCGATGGAAGGACAGATCACCGAAGAGAACGCGGGGCGCATCAAGGCACCGCTGATTGCCGAGGCGGCGAACGGCCCGGTAACCTACATCGCCCACCAGATTCTAAGCAAGGACGGCAAGGTCATCATTCCCGATATCTACCTGAACGCCGGCGGCGTGGTCGTTTCGTATTTCGAGTGGATCAAGAACATTTCCCACATTCGCCTCGGCCGATTGGGCCGCCGGGCCGACGAGGCCCGGGGTGGGCTGGTGGTCCAGGCGCTGGAGCAGATGAGCGGGAGGGAAGTGCCGCCCGAGCTGGCCTCGCGCATACGCCATGGCGCGGACGAACTCGATCTGGTTCGCTCCGGTCTGGACGATACAATGCGCGATGCCTACCAGCGGGTGCGCGAGTTCATGCTGACCCGTGATACTATTCCCGATCTCCGGACCGCGGCCTTCGCCATGGCCATCGAGAAAATTTCCCGCAGTAACATGGAAATGGGCGTGTAGCATTTTCCCCAAAGCATAAAGAACGGTCGTATGAAGACAGAATTGCTCATGATTGGCACCGAGTTGTTGCTCGGCCAGATACAGGACACCAACTCCACCTGGATCTCCCAGGTGCTGGCCGAGCACGGCATCGACTGCTATCAGAAGACAACGGTGGGCGACAACCGCGCCCGCATCATGGGGGCCTTGGACGCGGGACTTCAGCGTAGCGACGTTATTCTCTGCAGCGGCGGCCTGGGGCCGACGGAAGACGACATCACCCGCGAGTCCATCGGCGAATTGCTCGGCCGCCCGCTCGTGTTTCGTCCCGAAGTGTATGAGGATGTGATCGCACGTTTTGCCGTGCTGCGCCGTGCGCCCACGGACAACAATAAGAAGCAGGCGACGCTGCCGGAAGGTTCGGTCGCCATTGCCAACCCCAACGGAACCGCACCGGGCGTGATCGTGGAGGATGAGCGGGGCATCATCATCTGCATGCCCGGCGTGCCCCACGAACTGAAGTCCATGCTGGTGGACAGCGTGATCCCGTACTTGAAAGCGAAGTTCCAGATCCAGGGCGTGGTGCATTCGCGCGTGCTGAAGGTGTGCGGACTGGGCGAGTCGCGCGTGGACGATGTGATTGGCGATCTGATGAATGAGTATTCCAATCCCACCATCGGCCTGCTCGCCTCGCCGGAGTTCGTGCGCATCCGGCTCACCGCGAAGGCGGAGAGCGAAGCGGCGGCCGAGGCGCTCATTGAGCCCGTGGCGCGTCGCGTGTATGAGCGGCTGCCCGATCAGATCATGGGCGAGGGTGAAGACACCCTGGAGTCGAAAGTGGCTTCGCTGTTGCATGCGCGGGGCTATACCCTTGCGGTGACGGAGAGCGGAACAGGCGGCCTGATCTCCCAGCGACTCGCGCAGTCGGGCCACGGAATTCTGGCGGAGGGCCGTATACTCGGCACCTCGAAGGGGGATTCGCACGGGGTGGGGGGGGTTGACATGGGGCGAAAACACATGCTAGACTGCGGTTCCACTTGCGCTATGGTGTGTTTATACCAGCAAGCGGAGGAGAGTGCTGAAGCGCTCTTCATAACTCCAGAAAATATTGTTACTTGGGACATAGGTATCGTTGGCAGCGGTAATCGCGCCCAAGTAAGGTTGACCGTGAACATTCTGGAGCAGATGCGCCGCTACTTGTTAAGAGCGGATTAGACGCATCCACGGCAAAATTTAAACGCCATTCGGCACGACGCGCACCGCGCACTTTTTTCCTTTTTATTGGTACCGCTGCACCATATCCCATCACATATTTGCGAACAATGATTGCAAATCAGTAGACGTTGTCACCTGAACGGTTTTGTTTCAGGTTAACAGGACTCTAATGAGCCGTTTATACGGAGCGTAGCAACACATGTTTGAATTAA
>JBIJDL010000133.1:0-13158 GCA_044344195.1 Candidatus Hydrogenedentales bacterium | reverse complement strand
ACTGCCACAGGGCGTTGACCGCGACGCGGGGCGTGAGCGGATTGGCGGGATCGGCCATCCACTGGGCCAGGCCGAGGCGGTTGCGCGGCGCACCGGCTTTCAGGGGCGGAAGGAAATCGGGGGTATCGGGCTGGAGGGGCTGGGTGGTGTCGGGCGCGTCGTAGACGCCGCGCTTGAGCACGTAAGTGGGCCGGGGCTCGGTGCGCTCCTGCATCACCATGACACTGGGAATCTCCTTCGTGAATTCATCCCGAGCATTCTGGGCCGCGTCGAGGGCCGCCTGCTGGGGCTTTACCTGGAGGGCGATCCGGGCATCAAAGTGACCCCGCAGGGACTTGGCCTTCTCCTCCGGAATCTCAGCGGGAAGGGCGGCGGCCAGGGAACTTTCCAGAAGCACTTTTGGCTCCGTTTCACTCAGGGCCCGATCGAAATACTGAAAGTCGGAAATCGCTCCCTTGAAGTAACTGCTGGCCGTGCGCTGGCCGATGCGGAGGGGCTCCGCGGTATCGATGGGGCCCGTCAGGACATCCTTATCTACCTTCACGCCCACGGCCACGCCGTTGACATAGAGCCGCAGTCCAGAAGCCTTGCTGGAGCCATCGTAGGTCAGGCAGAAGTGAGACCACGCGCCGGGGGTAAAGGCGGGCTCGCTCACGATCTTGAGCGCGTTGCTGTCCCACGTGTTGATCACGTGCACATCAACATGCCCGTCGCTGAAAGCCAACATGTCCACGCCGCGAAATCCATTCGCCTCGTCCATCTTGCTGAAGAGCGCGCCATCGGATTCCGGTTTGGCCCAGAGAGAAACACTGAAGGGCTTCTCGCGATCAAAGACGACCGCATCGCCCAGGCTCGCCGTGGCTTCCGGGGTGCCGTTGAGGGCGAAGGCCTGGCCGAGCAATCCGGCGGTCCAGGCGGGCGCGGCCGACGTTGCACTCGCGGGGAGCTCTCCCCGTAGCGGCGCCTCATAGCGGGGAGCCAGCGCCTCACCCGCGGGTGCCGCCGTGCGAAGTGCTCCGAGCCAGGCGTCATAGTTCGCGCCGATGCGCGCCCGTTCGCCATCCAGTGCCTGGCGCGCCAGATTGACCGCCCCATCGAGTTCGTTGAGCTTGCGCTGCTGTTCGAAAGTGGGGAGCTGCACCTGAGGCCCCGCGTTGCCCCGAGTTTCTTCGTAGAATCCCTTGTCCTCCGTACTGTTGAAGAAGGCGTAGAACTCGTAGAATTCTTTCTGGCTTATCGGATCGTATTTGTGATCGTGGCAGCGGGCGCAGCCCATGGTCAGGCCCAGGAAGGCCGTGGACGTGGTCTCCACGCGGTCCACGAGATTCTCCACCTGCCATTCCGCTTCGATCGAGCCGCCTTCAGTTACGGACTTGTTGTTCCGGTTGAAGCCCGTGGCGATGCGCTGCGACTCCGTGGCGTTCGGCAGGAGGTCGCCGGCGATCTGCTCGATGAGAAACTGGTCGTAGGGCATGTTGTCATTAAAGGCACCGATGACCCAATCGCGCCAGGGCCACATGACCCGCTGAAAGTCGTTTTGATAGCCATTGGTGTCGGCGTAGCGCGCGCTGTCGAGCCAGTGGCGGGCCATCATCTCGCCATAGTCCGGCGACGCCAGCAGGCGGTCCACCAGGCGCTCATAGGCGTCGGGGGCGTTGTCCATGACGAAGGCGTCCACCGCGTCGAGGGAAGGTGGCAGCCCGGTCAGGTCGAGATACAGCCGACGGATGAGCGTTTCGCGGTTGGCCTCGGGCGAGGGAACGAGTCCCTTCGACTCCAGGCGCGCGAGCACAAATCGATCAAGATCGTTGCGCGGCCACGTGCCGAGGGCAACCTCGGGCGGGGCGGGCTTAGTCGGGGTGGCGAAAGCCCAGTGCCCCTGCCACTTCGCGCCCTCCGCTATCCATCGCTGGAACAGTTGGACCTGCTCGGGCGTGAGCGCCGGTTTCTCCGAGGCCGGCGGCGGCATCACCTCCTCCGGATCGGTGGACAGAATGCGCTTAATCAACTCGCTGACTTCGGCCTGGCCGGAAACGATGGCCTCCTTCTTGGCGTCCGCCTCCACGTCGAGTCGCAACTCCGCCTTGCGCTGGTTGGCATCGGGCCCATGGCAGGCAAAGCATCGATCCGCCAGGATGGGGAGGATTTCCTGCTGGAAATCAACGGGCGCTGCGGCGCTTGCCCCCGTGGAAGACAGGGTTGCAAGGAACAAGCCCAAGGCACAATGGAGGGAGTACTTCATAGGTTTTGCTCTCTAAGGTCCAAGCGCGCGGGCCAAGGGCCAGAAAGGTGAACCGATAGGAGAAATAGCGCGCGCCAACTCCCCCAAATTGAAGCACAACGGCTCCAGCAATGCAAGCCCGCACCCTGGGACCTCCGGGGGCTTACTCGTATAAATTTCCACCATCAAGCGCGTTGGCTTCCGCCGACTAACCTATTCGGGAATGCTGGAAGCGAAAGCCCTGCCTAGCTGGGGCCTGGCCAGCCGGTTGATCTCGCCCCCGGCCACGGGCCATTATGGAGGGCAATCCAACGACCGCAGGCTATTCACCTCTATTGAAAGGCATCGACTGACATGCGCAACGCCCTTGTCCTCTTGAGTATCGTCTTGGCTGCGGCCCCGGTTTGTGCGCAACCGGGGAACAACCATGAACAGGCCCCCGCAATCGAACACGAGCTCACGGGGGACCGCCTTCCCTGGACGAGCGACAAACCCCGCTTTGCGCCGAAGGATTTCCAGTTTGTCGTGGTTTCGGACAATACCGGCTCGCCCCGACCGGGGATTTTCAAAGAGGCCATGGAGAAAGCCGATCTGCTCCAGCCCGCCTTCGTGATCAGCGTGGGCGATCTCATCGAGGGCTATGTGGATACCGAGGAGGAACTCAACGCCCAGTGGGATGAGTTCATGAGTTTCCTCGATCCCCTCTCCGTACCGTTTTTCTTCGTGCCGGGCAACCACGACGTGGGCCGGAAGCTGTGGCATGACGTCTACCTCGAACGGGTAGGCCCTTCCCACTACTACTTCGTCTACCAGGACGTGCTCTTCCTGGTGATCAACTCCAACGACGGCCAGAACATGGGCACCGGCTACGGCGATGCGCAGCTTGCCTGGGTGAAGGAGGTCCTCGACAAACACCCGGATGTGCGGTGGACCTACGTCTTCCAACACAAACCCTTCTGGTTGCAGGAGAAAGACGAATGGGCCAAGGCCGCCCCGCTCTTTGAGGGCCGGAAGCACACGTTCTTCGCCGGGCATATTCACAACTACGCCTACGCCGAGCGGGGCAACATCCAGTATGTGACCCTGGCCACCACCGGCGGCGGCTCCGCCATGCGCGGGGCGGCCTTCGGCGAGTTTGATCACCTCATGTGGGTGACAGTGACCGATGAGGGCCCGAAGATGGCCGCCATCGCGCTGGACGGCATTTTCCCGGCCGATTTCCGCACGCCGGAGATCGCGGCAAAGCTGCGGAGCTTCCGCGATCGCAGCGCGGTCACGTCCAAGCCCGTTCTGCTGGACGAAAATTCCACGTCGGCGGCGTGGGAGATTTCGATCACCAATCCGTGGGATAAGCCCCTGCGCTTCAAGGGCATGGTGGAAGGCCCGGACGGTTTGAGTGTCACGCCGAGCAGCATCACGGTGGTGGTGCCCCCGGAGAGCACACTGACGAAGACCATCACGGTCAGCGCGAACGCACCGCTCACGCCGGAAACGCTTCAGCCTATCGCGTTCCACTGGACCGGTATCTATGACGCCTTCAACGCGCCGCCGATGCAATTCAGCGACATTCACCGCCTACTTTCGGAAGGCAAACACGAAATTGTGAAGCGCGAAGGTGTTGTCGTCGACGGCAAGCTGGACGAATGGGGCGTGTTGCCCTACGAAGTGCTGCAACCCGCCCAAATCTACACCAACGAATTGGCGTGGAAGGGCCCGCAAGATCTGACGTACCGCTTTGGCCTCGCCCACGACGGCACAACGCTTTTCGCGGCCCTCGAAGTAGATGACGATGACATCAAGGCCGACGGTGTGAAACTCTGGCAGGATTTTGCGCTCATCTTTGCGCGCGCGGCGGGCGCCGATCCCGCAGCGACGCCGCTGACCGAGGAATCGATAGTCTCCATTGTGGAAGGGCCGGATATCAGCCTTGAGGAAAAGCGCGGCTACGAGACGAACGACTCGAAGCACATTGCGGCGGATCTGGGCGGTAGTTCGGCGTTCGTCGTGGGCGAGGGTCGGATCACCTATGAATTCGCCATCCCGCTGGCCTCGCTGACCAAGGTATCCGGCGCGAGCACGGAGCACATTCAATTCAACATCGGAGTGAATGACTACGATCCGAGCGACGCGCGGCTGGGGGTTTCGCTATTGAACTGGCGGCCGTCCTGGACGGGCGGAGCGCATTTTCCCGAGTCGGGAATCTTTTCGCTGAAGTAAGGCCCTCGAATCGCTGAAGCCCCATCGAGCCCCGTGCTCCCTGGGGCTTTTCTATTTTCGCCGAAGTCCGGGCATCAAGCGCTCGGCGTTCTGGTAGTAGAACTTTTCCAGCACTTCGCGGGGCAGGTTCAGGCATTCCACTTCTTTGTTCTTCACCTCCACCGATCCAGTGCCTGAAAAGAATTCCCAGTCCCTCCGGTAATGGCCTTCCGCGTTTCCGGCGATCTTCGCCGTCTCTTCCGCAGTGTAGGCTCCGGATTCGGGGAGGTCGACGCCGATGTCGGAGCCGTAAAGTATCCGGTCCTGGTATTGGATGAAAAAGGCCCGGACGTCTTCCGCGGGTTGGCGGCTCAAATCGGCGGATCGCGCCGCAATGTCCACGTGGAAGTTTGGGTATCGGTCCAGGTAGGTGCCGAGCACCTTCACGTCGTGCTCGAGGCTTCCCAGGTGCGCGCCGATCATGACGAGATCGGGGTGCTTATCCAGCACGCGACTCCGCGCCGCGATCACCGCCTCGTGCGCGGGGATGTTCTTCTGCGTATAGAAGTGCCACTCCGGATGGCGCGAATAGTAGTTGTAGTGCACGCTCTCCTTGTCCAAGGGAAGCCAGGCCGCGAGGGGCTCCGCGAAGTGGGAGAGCATCGGCTTGCCGGATTTGGCCATGTGCTCGTAGATGGGATCGAAAATGGGATCGTCCGGCATGAGCCAGGCGCCATCGGGCTTCTTGATCTCCAGCCCGACCTCTTTGTAGATCTTCACCATCACCGCGCCCTGGGCGAAAGCATCGTCGAGATACTGGATGACGTCTTTGACGTAGCCGGGCTCGTTGCGTCGGGTGAGATCAAAGGTGGGACAGAAGAAATACTGGGTCGGGTGGGCCTCGTACAACCCCTGGACCCAACCCCGCTTCGCCTTTAGCAATACCGGATCGTTGCCGCCATCGCAGATGTTTATGACGCGAACGTTGCATCGCGCCAACATCGCGCTGAACGCCGGCATATCCACGTAGACATGGGCATGGGCATCGATTTTTGGTATGGAGTCAAAACCGGGCGCGGGTTCGGCGGCCCCGGAGAGCGCCATCGCCATCAGGCCCATGGCGGCCCCGGCCCGGCGGATCATCCTGCGGAGATATCTACCCACTTGAAGCTCCTTCTCTTTAATTGAAGGGAAAACCGGCCGCCTGCGGGAAAAGCTTCGAGAAGCCGTCGCTACTTGGGCTTCGCCATCATGGAGACAAACGCCATGAAATACCCGTGGTCGAGTTCGTCCCACATCTTCTCTTTCATGAACTGGAGCGCGAAGAAGGTGTCCATGGCGTCCTTATAGGAGCGTTTGGTCGTCAGCGCGTCGAAGATGTCGGCGATGGTGGTAATTCGGGCCCAGTTCGATATTTCGTCGCCCGCCAGACCATCGGGGTATCCCCGACCGTTCAGCTTCTCGTGATGATGGCGCGTCACGTCGAGCGCGATGGCGCTGGATTCTCCCTGCGCCTTCAGAATATCGTAGCCATGGACCGGATGCATGCGCATCTGATCCCATTGCTCTTCGGTCAGTTTGCCCCGGGAATTGGTAATGTCCGTGTCGATCTTCCGCTTTCCGATATCGTGCATCAGGGCGCCGTGGCCGAATTCGTTGACCTCCGGGCCCTTCAAGCCGAGGCGGTTCGCGAGGGAAACGCTGTAAACGAAGACGTTCACACTGTGGGTATAGGTGTGGTAGTCGTAGGACGTGAGCTGCATGAGTTCATGAAGCGAAGTACTTTCTTTGAACAGGAAGCCCACCATGCTGCCCACCATGTTCCGGCTCTGTTGCACCATCTCCCCCATGTCGGGCTTCTGCAGGATTTCCTGGACAAGCCCCTGGGCGGATTCGTAGAGCAGCGTGGCCCGCTCGTTCACGGTGTGGGACGTATCGGAAAGATACTCCGGCAGCATCTTCTCCGTATAGCTCAACCACGCCTGGCGGTCGCTTCGCTGCACGAGAAGCTCTTCCACCCGATTCGCCTGCAGGCGACGCCGAACCTCCTCGGTGAAGGGTAGACTCGGGTCGCGGTACAACACGGGCGCACGACCGGGCTGGGGTTGGAGATACAGGCTGAAACCTGTGGTCATGTCGTTTTGAAGGGCATCGAGCCGTATGGAAAAGTAGCCAATCGGGTTGCTTCGTGTGGAATTGCTAGGAAGACTCAAGATCGCGAGTCCTCTCTTCATCCTGAGGTGCTTCCCCATCCTCAACGGCTTCAGGCGTCCCGCCAAACACGAGCATCATGATTCCTTCCGAAATTGCGTCGGCCGCCACGGGGCGCGCAAGCGTGCGCGCTGCGACACCCATCCGAGCCAGCGCTTCCACATCGTCCAGCATTTCTATGACCGCCTCGAAGAGGACGTCGCCGGTGCAATCCGAGTCAACGATTACGCGACCTGCCCCAGCCTCGTCAAAGGCGGCGGCGTTCTGCGCCTGATGGTTGTCGGTCGCCAGGGGATAAGGCACGAGAATGCACGGCTTCCCCAGCACCGCAAGCTCCGCCGTGGTCGACGCGCCGGAGCGCCCAACTACGAGATCGGCGGCGGCGCAGGCCGACACCATATCATCCAGAAAGGCATGGAGCCGGAGGCCATCCTTGTAACGGTCCGTCCGCTTCCGCAGCCCTTCAATGTCGCCATGACCCGATGCCCAGATCAACTGGATACCCCGCGCCATCCAGTCGTCAAGGCGCGCTTCGACGGCTTCGTTGATTTGGCGAGCACCCTGGCTGCCCCCACAGACGAGCACGACCGGGCGCGCGGGGTCGAGTTGGAAGGTGGCGCAGGCCTCCTCCCGAGACGGCGGCATGACAAATTCAGGACGGACCGGGTTGCCCACGAAGGCCGCACGATCAGCGGGGAAATCCCCTCTCGTGTCGGGAAAACTGAGGTAGATTCGCGAGGCGCGGGCGGCCAGCATCTGGTTGGCCATGCCCAGGCGGCGGTTCTGCTCGTGAATCACGGTAGGAATGCCCAGGCGCTGGGCGGCCATCATCAGGGGCAGCGACACATACCCCCCCACGCCGAATACCACCTGCGGCTTAAAAGAGCGAAGGAGAAGCACGGCCCGAAGCAGGCTCAGCGCCAGCCTGGACCCCACCCACAACTGGCGGATTCCGCGCTTGCGCGGCCATCCGGAAATCGGCAGCGACCGGAAGGGAATGGCCCGCTGCCGGCAGATGCGCTCTTCGATCTTGCCCTTGCAGCCCACCCACTGGGTGCGCAACTGGGGATCGCGGCGGCTCAGTTCTTCAAAAACAGCGATGGCGGGAGAGGTATGTCCCCCGGTCCCTCCGCCGGTGATCATAATACGCATAAGGAAACCCTTGATTGGCAGATAAGGCAATCAGAATACGGGATAAGCGCGGAGAATACAATCCCGACACCGGATTTCCACTTCAGTGGGTGTGGTTGCGTTTCCCGTGGGCGATCTGCTCGGTGCCTTGCATTCCGATATTACTGAGAATGCCCGCCAGCCCCAGGAAGACGATCAGGGCCGTGCCACCGTAGCTGATGAAGGGCAGGGGAAGGCCCTTGGTGGGCAGGAGCCCGGTCGTCACCCCCATGATGATCGCCGCCTGAAGGGAAATCAGGCCAACAATTCCGGTGGCCAGCAGCGCACCGAACATGTCCTGAGCATTAATGATAATGCGGTAACCCGCGTAGAGCAGGCCCACGAAGAGCGCCAGAACGGTCAGTGTTCCCACGAGTCCGAATTCTTCTCCGATGAGGGAATAGACAAAGTCGGTGTGGGAGGCATAGAGATAGCCGAGCTTTTGCTCGCTTGCCCCGGCCCCCTTACCCCAGAGGCCCCCCTGGGCGAAGGCCGAGTACGACTGAATAAGATTGAAGCCGGAATCCAGGGGATCATGCCACGGATCGCGGAAGGCGAGCAGGCGCTCGACGCGGTGCGGGCTGGTTACGATCAGGGCAACCACGCCCGCCGCCAGGGGCACGCAACTGGCCGCCAGATAGTGATAGGAGACCCCCGCGACCGCCATCATGATGAAGGCCACGCCCATCATGAGCACCGGGACGCCCAGATCGCGCTCCGCCAGCACGAGGCCGGCGAAGAGCACGGCGATAAAAGCGGGGGGAAGGAAGCCTGAGAAGAACTTGCGAAGGTTTTCCCGGTTGTCGGTCAGCTTCACGGCGAGCAAGAGGATCATGGCGAATTTTCCGAGCTCCGAGGGCTGGAGTTGAAAACCCGCGACGCGGATCCAGCGCTGTGCACCGTTCACGGTATCGCCCACAAGCAACACGATCACCAGAAGGGCCAGGGTCCCCAGCACGACGCCCCGGAAGATCAGGCCGTCTTTCAGCCGGTGATAGTCGAAGCGCGCGGCCACCAGCATCACCACAAAGCCAATCGTCAGGGCGTAGACTTGGGTGCGCAGTTCGCCCGCGCCCTCGTCGTAGCCCCGGGCGCTGAACACCATGAGGCAGCCCGCCAGGGTCAGGGCCAGCACCAGGGTAATCACGGCGGTCGTTTCCCGTTTCATCGCACAGGCTCCTTGTTGCAAAGGTCGGCCACCAGTTTCTTGAAATGGGCGCCTCGCTCTTCAAAATTGTTGTACTGATCGAAACTCGCACAGCCGGGTGACAACAGCACGATGCCGCCCGCCAGCGTCTCCGTCACGGCCACCGTCAGTGCCTCCGCCATGTCATGCACCACCGTCATTGGCACCGAGGCACCAAAGGCCTCGGCGAGGAGCGGTGCTTCCGCGCCCATGGCGACGAAGCGCGCCACTTTTTCCCGCACGAGCGGCACAAGGCTGTCATAGCTGCTGCCCTTGCCCTCGCCACCCGCGATGAGCGTCACGGGCCGGTCAAAACTCTCCAGCGCCACCCGGAGGCTATCAATATTGGTCGACTTCGAGTCGTTGTAGAAGGCCACACCGTCCCGCTCACCCGACCATTCCAAGCGGTGCTCAACGGCCTGAAAAGTCTCCAGCGCTCCGAGACAGGGGGCAGGCTCCAGCCCCGCACCGTAAAGGACGCCCAGGGCCGCCAGGGCATTGGCCAGGTTGTGTCGGCCCGGTACGGGACAGGAAAAGGGCAACGCATGGCCCTCAACGCGGATGCTGGCACCGTCCCAGAGGAGTTCGCATTCAGATTCGGGATCGAGACTGAAGTGGAGACGCCGGACTCCGGGGGGCGTCACCATGGTGCGTACCATAGGGTCTTCGCCGTTCAACACGGCGGTCTCGTGGGCCGTGGACTGGTTCGCGAAGAGCCGCGCCTTGGTATCGGCGTAGTTCTCCATCGTCCCATGACGGCCCAGATGATCGGGCGTGACATTGAGCACGGCGCCGCTGCGCGGCCGAAAGGAATCCGCCGTCTCAAGCTGGTAGCTGCTCACTTCAAGGATAAAATAATCTGGCCGGGGATTCTTCGCCACGGCGCTGGAGAAGGACGTGTGGTTATTGCCCGCGAGCACGGCATTATGGCCCAAGGCACACAACGCGTGGCGGATCATTTCCGTCACCGTGGTCTTCCCGTTCGTTCCTGTCACCGCGAGAATCGGGGCGTCCGCAAAGCGGCTCGCGAGCTCCAGCTCGCCCATCACGGGGATTCCCCGCTGGCGTGCGGCTTCCAGCGGCGCGATGGAGGGCGGCACACCTGGACTCAACACGATGATATCGGCATTCAGCCAGGCGCGGTTGCTGTGGCCGCCCGATTCATGGGGAACACCCAGGCGATCAAGTTCCGCCTGCCAAGGGGCGAGGCGCGGGCCCGATCCGCTATCCGTCACGAAGGGCCGGGCCCCATGCTGAAGGAGCAGGGCCGCGGCGCCGGCGGCGGAACGCCCCATCCCGACTATCGTAACGTTGATCCCGTCCCACTCCATTCCCATCACCTCAACTTCAGCGTTGCGAAACTCATCAGCGAGAACAGAAATGCGATGATCCAGAATCGCACTGTCACCTTGGTTTCTGTCCAGCCGAGCAACTCGAAATGGTGATGTAGCGGAGCCATTCGAAAGACGCGTTTCCCCGTCATCTTGAAGGACGCCACCTGGATCACCACGCTGCCCGCCTCCATCACGAAGAGCCCCGCCACGATGGGCAGCAGCAATTCCTGTTTGGTGAGGATGGCCATGGTGGCGATCGCGCCGCCAAGGGCGAGGGACCCCGTGTCGCCCATGAACACCTCAGCCGGGTGGGCGTTGAACCAGAGGAAGCCGAGACCCGTACCCAGGAGCGCGGCGCCGAAAACGAAAAGCTCGCTCGCCTCGGGAATATGGGTCAGGTAGAGGTAATAGGACCAATCGGCGCGGCTCACCACGTAGGCAATGGCCGCGAAGGTGAAGATGGACACCACCGAAGTGCCCGCCGCGAGCCCATCGAGGCCGTCGGTCAGGTTGACCGCATTGGACACACTGACGATGATGAAAATCACAAAGAGGATATAAAGCGGGCCCAGGGGGATGAGGACATCCTTAAAACCTGGCACGCCCACGCGCGTGTGCATGTTGGATATGCTCTTCGCAATCACGCCGGGCATCGATGCCTCCAGTACCAGACGATTGTGTCGCACCTTGTCCACATCATCGAGATCATCAAAGGTCGTTTCGAGGAGCCGCTTCTTCTCGGTGTCCATGGCCGCCTCGGCGACCGGAAAGTTGTCCGCCCAGTGGCCTTGATTCAGGGCCGCGTTCATGGAAACCAGCACGGGAATACGATAGTCTACCGGCAGAAATTCCACGCTTTCGGACAGCTTGAGCACCGACTGAAGTTCGTGGTCCAGACTGGACCAGATGCGGCCGCCGGGCGAATCAACGGGCTGGTTTTCTGCGGCGACGAGGGTTTTGGTGAGCAGATTCCAATCCTCAATATCGCGGGGGCCGACCCACATATCGCCCAGCGTGATGGGGTTGAAATAGAGGTAGAGCCCCAGGAGTCCGCCCGTAAGGATCTGGCCGAAAAACTTGGCCCGGGCGCTGAGTCCGTCATTATGCTTGCGCTTGAGCTTGATGAAGTCGTCGAGAAATCCTACTGCGCCGAGCAACACGAGCACGCCGACGGCCACCCAGAGCAGGCGGTTGGTCAGGGTGCTCCAGAGTAACAGGGAGAGCACCGTGGAAAGGATAATGATCACGCCGCCCATGGTGGGCGTACCGGCTTTGCCCTTGTGGAGAGCATGGAGATCGGCCACGTGGTCCTTCTTGATGATCTGTCCGACCTTCAGCGCGCGCAGCAGGGCGATCAGGCGCGGTCCAACCAGAAGGCAGAAAAGAAAGCCCGTAATCGCGGCACCGCCCGCGCGCACCGTGTGATAACGGAACACGTCGAGTTCGCTCATGTACGGGATCAGGGCCTGGGTGAGATGGTACAACATAAACTGGGGGACTACTCCTCGCCAACCGGCGGGAAACGCCGCTCCAGTAGTTCCGCGACGCGCTCCATGCGCATACCTCGGGAGCCTTTGAGAAGTATGGAATCGCCTGGAGAGGCTGAAAGAACGAGGGCATCGGCGATGGCTTCGTGGGAATCGAACGCTTCTGACCGGGCAATTCCGGCATCGCGCGCGCCCGCTATGATATCACAAGCGTGCTCGCCGTAGGCAAATACGGCGTCCACGCCACGCTCTCCCGCTTGCGTTCCGACACTCCGATGCAGGGCTGCGGAATCGTCGCCAAGCTCCAGCATTTCACCCAGAACGGCGATCCGTTTACCTGGTAGGGCCCGGGCCGCGAGAGCCTCAAGCGCTGCGGCCATGCTCGCGGGATTGGCGTTGTAGGTGTCGTCGAGCAGTTCAAAAGGACCAAGAGCGCGAACCTTGAAGCGGGCGGCGGTGCCGCACGCGGCGCGCAGGGGGCCTTCAAACTCGGTGAGACCATGACGCAGGCCCACCGCCACCGCGAGCAGCACATTCGTGGCGTGCGCGGGTACCAGCAGGGGAAGGCGGATCGTTCCGATGGGGTCGATCTCGAGCACCATTTCGCCGGACGCGTCGAAGGACTGGGACTTGAGAACCACATCCCCTTCGCGGCCGAAGCGGACAATGTCACCACGGAAATTCTCGCCCATGGCGCGGCACCAGGGGTTGTCCATGTTCTTGTAAAAGCAGCCATCGGCATCGAGCCCGTCGACAATTTCACTCTTCGCCAGCGCGACGGCTTCAATACTGCCGAAACCTTCCAGATGGCTTGGCGCGACGATGGTCACCGCCGATTCCGTGGGCCGGGCGATACTGCACAACTGATCGATCTCGCCCACGTGGTTTGCGCCCATCTCGATAACCGCAAAGGAGGTGTCGCGGTCGATACGCAGTAGGGACAGGGGACAGCCAATGTCGTTATTCAGATTGCCCCTGGTCTTTACCACCGTGTAGCGGCTTTCCAACAACGCCGCCGTGAGATCCTTCGTCGTGGTCTTGCCGCAGGAGCCGGTCACGGCAAAAATCGGGATATCATGGCTCATGCGATGACGCGTGGCCCATTGCTGTAACGCGCCGAGGGGATTGGGCACGAGGAGGCAGGGGCCTTCGGCATGGGGGCGCTTGCAGATCGCGGCGGCGGCCCCCTGGGCGAAGGCGGCGGCGACAAAGTCATCCGCGTCGAAATTCGGGCCTTCCAGCGCGACAAACATGGTGCCGGGCTCTATGCTCCGTGTATCGGTGGAAACACCGGTCACGGCCACCTCGCCGTGGGCACCCACATCACAGTTCAGCCAATCCGCGAGCTCGTTG
>JBIJDL010000263.1:0-8658 GCA_044344195.1 Candidatus Hydrogenedentales bacterium | reverse complement strand
TGCCGCGCGCTTCCCCGACTTGACGGCCTTTATGCAGAAAACCTACGGCGAGATTCCGGGCACCATGTTTTACACCACCGGCATCCGCCACTGGGGCGACCTGCCCTACAGCGTCGAAGAGGGCACCTGGCGCAACGGTTACTACGATACCCAGCAGGGCTTCTTCTCCGAGTATCTCATGACGGGCGACGCGCGCTGGTTCAATCATCTGGAAGCTTCCGTACGCCACATCATGGATATCGATGTGTGCTACGCCTCCGCTGAGCATCCCGACTGGGTGGGCGCAATTCACGGGCTCTACAGCAAGGATCACAGCACGGGCGATCCGTGGAATCCCACACAGCGCATGAAGGGGATGCTGAATTACGCGCGTCTGACGGGCGATCGCGATGCGCGCGCGGCGGCTCTTGGCGTGGCCGACTCTGCATTGGCCGCCAAACGAGCCATTGGCGCGGTGAGCGTGCGCGATCATGCCGGCGTGCTTTACGCCCTCACGTCGGCCTACGACGAAACCCGCGATCCAAGATATCTCGAAGGTGCCCGCGCCCTGGCCCACGACGCCATGAAGCGTATCGATCCGCGCCGGGGCACCTACGCGGAGATCCACGGCAACTACGGCTATCGCGGCAACGTCCCCTGGATGGTGGCGCAACTGATGGAGCCGTTGTACGATTACTACCGCCAGAGCGGCGACCGCGCGGCAGCCGAGGCCGTCGTGGGGATGGCCGAATCCATCCTCGCGGAGAACCGAACGCGCGGCGTCGATGGCGACGTGTACGGGTACTCCCACAACCCCCATTTCAAGAAAAACAGCACCTACCACATTCTCATCGCCCCGGCGGTGCTCTATGCCTATGAGCTGACGGGAGACGCCGAGTTCCTGAAACAGGGCCGCGCCATGTACAAACAGACCATCGCCGAAGGCACGGTGAATTCTGTGATGAACTGTTACTGGAACACGCATACGCTGCTGTATTATTTGCAGCATCCCTCTAAGTAACGATGTAGCCTACAAACCGATTCGGTATTGACGCCAAGGCCGCAAACTTCAAATTGAACGCGCAAGGCTGGGAGCGCAGGCGTCCCGTCTGCCATGCGCCGCAAGGCGCGTTTTGGAGTGTGTGAGAATGAGAGTATTCAAGGCTTCCCAAGCACGGCGGCGATTATCCGAGGTGTTGAATCTCGCGAGGACGGAAGACGTGTATGTCACGATGCAAAACGGTGACACGTTCAAAGTCGTTTTCGAATCGCGCGGGATATCGCCCTTGGACGTTCCGTTCATCAAGACAAAGGCAACAACAAAAGACATCCTGGACGCCGTGCGCGAGTCGCGTGGTGGCTGATGGAATGTTTGGCGTCGCGGATGATGGTGCTCAGACTCGCGCACCCTTTCCCGTTTGCCTACCTGGCGTTTTTAAGCCGTTCGAGTGCATCCCGGGGCGTGAGTATCGGAATGCCGTGCACCTGACCAAGACTCAGCATATGGCTCTTGTCGCCTGAAACAATAAGGTCCACTTTTCCGGCGATGGCCGTAGCAAGGATAGGGTTGTCTTTGGGGTCGGAAGACAGGTCTATCTCGGGCACTTCGGAAACTACGAATCCAACAGCTTCCAAGTTGTAGATGAGGGCTTCGACTTCTTCGGAAGCAATCCGCGATCGGAGATGGGGTCGACCGCTGACCGAGCGGAGTTCGTGGGCGATGTAATCGGAAGAAATCAGGACATGCCGACCTTGGCGAATGGCGCTGAGTAGCTGTCCGGGAGGACCGCTACTGGACAACAATGCGCTGATGAGGACGTTCGTGTCAAGTAGGATTCGCACGAATCTCTGCTACCGCCTCATCGGCCAGCGCCTGCGCGTCTTCCGGTGAAAGGTCCGAGTTGCGTACTTGGATGTTCTCTACTGTATCCCAGAAAAGCGCTTGCCGAACCGCATGGTCCACATAGGCCGAGAGGTCGGCTTTTCCCCCAGGGTTCCGAGCCAGGAAATTACGAACACTCCGGTCGGTTTCTTCGGGTATGACTAAGTTCCACTGGGTCATGCCTTGCTCCATTCTTTTTCTCATACACATGACTTTACAACAAATACTCTTTTGTGACAAGTAGATCTGTCCGGCTGGGAGAAAGCTCGCACCATACGATTGACCTCCTGCCCAGGCAATCGGCTACTATCATACGGTAAGCCCTCAATCGGAGATCCACCCAATGAAACGACGCGACTTCTTCAAATCCGGCGCGCTGGCCGCTGGGGCCAGCCTGGGCACCGGCGCCATCCCCGCCCTGGCCCAGACCGACAAACTCCCCGAAACCCAGTGGAAGCCCGATCCCGATCTCGGCACCCATTGGAATTTGTTTCAGAAGCTGTCGGATCAGTGCGTGCCCCGAATGAGCTTCCTCGAAGATCAGTATACCGATCCCGCCGCGTGGGCCGAGGCCGCGCGCGCCGAGTTCCGCGCGTGCTTTCACTTTGGCAAGACCTTCGATCTGAATCCGGAGGTCGTGGAAAAAACTGACTGCGACGGTTTCACCCGCGAGCGGGTCATCATCAGCACCACGGCGGGCTTTCGCACCGCGTTGTATCTGCTCGTACCGAAAAACCTCACGGGACCCGCGCCGGGCATCGTGGCGCTCCACGATCACGGTGGCTTCTATTTCTGGGGTAAAGAGAAACTTACCCGCGTGGAACCGGTCCATCCGGAGTTGCAAAAATTCAAAGACAAATATTACAGCGGGCGCGACATCGCCGATGAACTCGCGCGCCTGGGCTATGTGGTTGCCGTGCCCGACATGCTCCACTGGGGAGAACGCGCCATGTACTTCGAGGCGGACCCGGAACGCATCAAGCTGCGCACGCTCGAAGTCACCGAAGAGGACATCAAGCAGTTCAACGCCCGTTCCTGGGCGCACGAAGAATTGTTGGGCCGCACAGCCCTCGCCACCGGCACCACCCTTTCCGGCATCGTCGCCGGGGACGACTATTGCGCGGCGGAGTACCTCTGCAGTCGGCCCGAGGTGAACCCCGAGCGCGTGGGTTGCACCGGCCTTAGCGTGGGCTCCGTGCGCACCATTTTCCTTGGCGCGCTCCACCCGAAAGTCCGCGCTTCTGTGGCCGTCTGCTGGATGTGCGGCTACCAGCCCCTGATCCGCAACAACGTCCGCTACATAGTGGGGTTCAGCAAGCTCGTCCCCGGTCTCTACAGCAAACTCGACTGGCCCGATCTCGCCGGCCTCCACTGGCCCGGCGCCCTCATGTGCATCAACGGACTGAAGGACGAGCTCTATCCGCTTGAAAATGCGAAGGAAGCCTTCGCCAAGGTGGAAAAGATCTTCGCAAAGATGGACGCACCGGAAAATTTCCAAGGCGTCTTCTTCGACGGCCCCCATGAGTTCAACCGCGAAATGCAGGACAAAGCATTCGCCTGGCTCGCGGAAAGGTTGGCGTGAATTAATCCAGCTTGAAAACCCCCAGGATCGCCGAATCCTTCTCCCCTGTCCACAGCGGGTGCCAATACAAGTAGGACAACCCGAAACGCGCGTCGGCACCCTCGTAGTCGTTATAGGCCACGTTGATCTGCACGTAATCGGTTGTGGTGCCGGAAGCCGCCTCCAGTGCGGCGCGGGGCATGGCGAATTCCAGGGTCATTCTGCCTTCGGAAACGCGATGGGCGAACTTACCGCCCACTTCCGCCGATGACTTCGGCACTTTGCGCGATTTCTCGAAACCTGTCCGGTCTTCTGCGGTGAGGCCCGGCCCATCCACCACCGACAATACGGCTTCAATGGGGAGCTTGGCCGAAGCAGGAGCGGAACCCATCGCGCGAAACATGGCCCGCCCGAAATCGCGCAGATGGGCCTCGCTCACGTCCTCCAGCGCATCGTCCTTCACATCCATGGCCACGTACACCATGGCGTCGTCGTGGGCCACGGCGAAGCGGAAGCTTCCGTCCTCGGGACCGCGCCAGGCGAGTTCGTTGTCCCGCAGCTCGCCGGGACGATCCATCGTGAAGGGTAGTCCGCCCCACTCTGCGACATCGCCATCCACGGCTATATCATTGCGCCGTTGCGACACGTGGGGAGCGTCCGCGCGCAGGCGCACAATCTCGCTGAAAGAAATGGGCGCGGCATTGTCCTGATCGTAGTTGGCGCTCCAGTGCAGGTAGAGGGCCTGAAACTCTGCGGCGGACACAGGCGTGTCGGTGCTGACCTCCACGGTGCGAACCAGCAAGCCCTTGGGCGGGATCACCGCGGCCACCGCAGAGGGCGACACCCGGAGCGTTTCATCCGCTTCCACGAGGGCCTTGAAGCGCATCGGTTTGTCCCACGGATTCTTGATCGTGACTTCCCAGCTTGCCTCAGTGAAAGTCTCCCCGGAAAGCGCCATGGTCGGCGCGGTCACGATCTCCTCGTTCTCAAAGGGCCGGATGGCCTCCATCATGTCCACAGTGAGGTAGTCCGCCGGAAAGATGCCTTCGAGCTCGATCCCCGCCATTACCGGGCCGGCATCGGTCGCGGTGACCATCATGAGGTGGTCCATCTCGCCGTAACGACGCCCGCGCAACTGCGAGCTTCCGCCTGTGGTAGCCAGTGTGACGTATTGAATATTGCCATGGCTAGTGTAGGCGTAGTTGTGAATGTGTCCGCCAAAAACTGTGAGCTTCTCGCGGCCTTCCAGCAACTTCGCCACGGGACCCCAGGTCGGCCGGTTGCTGATCCAGAAGGGATGGTGCTGAAAAAGATAAGTCCAGCGAACGTCCGCATGTTTCTTAAGCGTTTCCTCAAGCCAGGCGAACTGGGCGTCGTCATAGTTGTTGCTGTCGAGCACCAGAAAGAGCATGTCCTGGTAAAGAAAGCTGTAGTAGCCCGGACCAAAGCGCCGGGCCCAGTCCTCTTCCTGAAGGCCTTCCCGCATATCGTGGTTACCGGGAACGAAAACAAAGGGGGCCTTCAGGGGCTCCAGGTAGGTCATAAACTCGTCCCACTGCTTCTTGAGCAACGCGGGTGCGCCCTCACGCTCCGCATCGACGCCGTCGATCATGTCCCCCACGCTCATGACGAAAGCCGGCTGGAGCAACTCGGCCTTCTCCATCGCCTCGCGATAGATGCCGGGCCGCGGACGGCCGGAATTGTCCGACACCACGACGAAGTGAAAGTCCCGCGCGCCCTGCCGGGGCATGTCGCTTGTCCAGGGCTTCGGGGCCGTGGAAACTTCGTGGCTGAAGCGCTCGCGCGGCGCGCCGACTTCATGGGCGGAAACGCCGGTGACAAACACAGACAACGATGCAAGCGACAGCAAGACATTTCGGCGCATAAGTTGTGATTCCATTCGGTTGGGTCTGGAAGAACAATGGCGGCGGGCTCTCAACCATTCCGCGCGGGCTATGATACTACACTTTGGGATGCATTCACCGAGCCCTTTTTTCTTGCCACGAAGGTATTATGGCAGCCGTTAGCTGAAACCAGGGGTTTGGACCACGGACACGCTGAGAAAAGTGAGATGCCGAGACACTGCTCTTGAAAGAAAGCCTCATTGAGTTCGAGCGCATCTCTCCTATGTAACTCTCCATGCCTCAGTGTACTCCATGGTCAGTTTACTTTCAGTTGACCATGGAAAATCCCGTGACGCCCGCTTCTTGGCCCAATGCCACTGATTGGATTCAAGGCCAGGCCAGCGCTTGATGACGCTTGACACATCGCAACATAACGATATATAATCGTCTCCATGAGCGAAACGCAGCAACGCTTCCCAATGGAGTCCACTAACATGGCCGTAAAAAGTGCCACCACCCGACTGACATCCCTCGACGGGCTCGCCCAGGCGGCTGAATGCCTGAAGACGCTGGCCCATCCGCACCGACTTCGCATGGTGCAGATGATGCTTCGGGATGAGCACACCGTGGGGGCACTCGCCGAAGCCTGCGGAATCCCCAGCCATATGGCCTCCGAGCACCTGGGCAAGATGAAAGACCGTGGCCTGCTCCAGGCGGAGCGCCGCGGTAGACAGATCTTCTACCAGATTTCCGAGCCCCATCTGGCCAACATCATGGCCTGTGTCGAGGCCCGGTTCAAATAGCGCCTCTATTTTTTTGCCCACACACATCGAATATTTACGATTTTACGACACATTAAAAAGGAAGCCCCCCATGAACAACAGTATCACCCCAAAAAACCTGAATGAGAAACAAGCCTCGGGCGAATCTCTCGTCCTCATCGACGTGCGGACCCCGGCGGAGTTTGGCGAGGTTCACGTGCCTTTTGCGGTCAACATACCGCTGGACCGGATCACGCCGGAAGCGGTGCGCGACGCCGCGAAAGGAGCGCCGGTCTACGTCATCTGCCGTAGCGGCCAGCGCGCGAAAAACGCCTGCGACCAACTGGCCCGAGGCGGGGTCGACGACCTAACCCTGGTCGAAGGCGGCACCCAAGGCTGGCTGGACGCGGGACTGGAGGCAGTTCGCGGAAAGAAGGCCATTTCGCTGGAGCGCCAGGTGCGCATTGCGGCGGGTTCTCTGGTTGTGATCGGCAGTGCCCTCGCCTGGTTCGTCCATCCCGGGTGGGTGGGTCTGCCCGCCTTCGTTGGGGCTGGTTTGGTCTTTGCCGGCGTCACCGATACCTGCGGCATGGCCATGATGCTGGCCAGAATGCCCTGGAACCAGACCGGTGGTTGCTGCAAGTCATGACCACACTCCTGAGTGTGGTATTGGGCTCGATCGTAGGTCTGTCTTTGGGCCTGACCGGCGCGGGAGGCGCGATACTCGCGCTTCCATTGCTGGTCTATGGTCTGGGGATGACCCCGGCTGAGGCTGTGCCGGTCTCCCTGGCCGCCGCGGGCAGTGCCGCCTTTGCGGGCTTTCTTCAGCGGCTGCGCGGGCGTGAAGTCGCGGTGGGTGCCGGACTGCTACTTGCCGCTGGTGGGGCCGCCGGTGCTCCGGTCGGCGCGTGGATTGGGCAGCAACTTTCGCCCGCCGTGCTGATGGGGCTGTTTTCACTTATCCTTTGTATTGCCGCCGTCCGAATGTGGCTCTCCGCACGACGGAAGGCCGAAGTGCAACCGAAGGCCTGCGCCACCGGTGCTCTGTCGCGTCGCTGCACCATTGTACTGGCGGTAGCCGGACTCTTCACTGGCGTGCTCGCGGGCACTTTCGGTGTAGGGGGCGGTTTCGTCATTGTACCGGTGCTCGTGCTGGCCACGGGCATGGAGATTCGCCGCGCGGCGGCCACGTCGCTCCTGGTGATTTCCATCGTCAGCGCGGTGGCCCTGGTGTCTGTTGCGCTTCACGGGCAACCCATCAACATCATTATCGCGCTGCCTTTCCTCGGCGGCGGACTGCTGGGCATGGCCCTGGGCACGAGTCTGGCCCGCCGCCTTCCCACAGCCCGGCTTCAGCAGGGCTTCGCCATGATGATGCTGGGTGTAGCCCTGTTTACCCTTTACTCGACCCTGAAACCTTAAGGAGGCTCAGCCATGTTCTTTCATCAACGATTTATTCCCGGACTCTCCATCTACTCCTATATGGTTGGCGACGAAGGCACGCGCGAATGCGCGGTCATCGATCCGACCCGTGATGTGGACGAATTTCTGGAGATCGCGCACCGCGAAGGACTGCGCATTACCCATATTCTTGAGACCCATGTTCATGCCGACTTTGTCAGCGGCTCGGCGGAATTACAGGCGCGCCTGAACGGCAGCGCACAGATCCATTGCTCGGGCGAAGGTGGCTCCAACTGGACGCCCCCCTATGCGAACCCTGTGGTGAAGGATGGCGATGAATTCACCATGGGCAAGCTGCGCATTCGGGCGCTACATACGCCGGGCCACACACCCGAGCACATGACTTGGGCGCTCTTTGATGAGTCTCGGAGCAAGGAAATCCCCTGGATGCTCTTCACAGGCGACTTCCTCTTTGTGGGCGATGTGGGCCGGCCCGATCTTCTCGGCGAGGAAGCCCGCAAGCTGCTTGCGCGGCAGCTCTATCAGAGCGTGTTCCAGAAGCTTCCGGGGCTGCCCGATTTCACCGAGATTTTCCCCGGACACGGCGCGGGCTCACTGTGCGGAAAAGCTATCGGCGCGCGGGCCTCTTCCACCCTGGGCTATGAACGTCTCTTCAACGCATCCCTGGAAGCCGCCGAAGAGACCGCGTGGATCGAACGCCTGCTGGACGGCATGCCCGTGGCACCGCCCTACTTCCGGCGGATGAAGAAGGTCAACGCGGAAGGTCCGAAACTCATCGGCTTCGACCTGCCCGGCAAGACGCGCTTCAGCGCCCGGGAAGTACAAGAACGTCATTGCGAGAACTGCCTGATTGTCGACGTGCGGACGAAGGAAGCCTTCGCGGGTGGCCATATTCCGGGGTCTATCAACATTCCGCTGGGCGCGGTGCTGCCCACGTGGGCGGGCTGGGTGCTTCCCTACGACCGCCCCACGCTGATCGTGCTCGATAACCCGGTGGACATGCCCACAGTGGTCACACACCTGCTCCGCGTGGGCTTTGACGATGTGCGCGGCTACCTGGAAGATGGTATCGGCGCGTGGGAGAACGCGGGCTACGACGTGGCGCGGCTGGAAACCATTCCGGTGCAGGAACTGGCGCAGCGGTTGCAAAGCGGAAACGGCAAGGCCCCCTTCGTGCTGGACGTGCGCACAGAGCGCGAGTGGAAGTCC
>JBIJDL010000532.1:0-4497 GCA_044344195.1 Candidatus Hydrogenedentales bacterium | reverse complement strand
CACGTGCCGGGCGCCCACCATATCCACGGCGGACTGCTCCAGGATCGCTTCCAAGAGGTGCCCCGTGACCGGCCTGTTGTGGTCATCTGCGGCAGCGGCTACCGCGCCTCCATCGCGGCGTCGTTTCTGAAGCGCGAAGGCTACACGGAGGTGGCCAACGTACTGGGCGGCATGAGCGCCTGGGCAAATGCGGGAATTTCGATGGAGAAGTGACGCGCAGTCAGAAGCAAATCCAGGGCCGGTGGCGGGTTGTCAACGGCCCTTTTTTCTCGCGGAGGAAATAACAAAGCTGTCTGGTCGATGGCGGGCTGGGGCCTTCACGCGGCCGCGCCGTGCAGTCTGCGCGCGGGAAGCCTGTACCATCCTTGCGATGAATACCTCGGCGATTGCAATGAAGCTGAACGAAGCTTGGTTCGAGCTATCGGTAATATCAGAACTTCACCCCAATCAAAGGGGGCAAAGACGCTCCCGGACGGATGCTATTCGGGCAAGCTGGTGCGCGGCGGGAGCCATGCGGAGTTGCCCTCTTCTCAGCGCAGGCCATGGTTCAACCACCACAGGGTGATGTTCCGTGCGACCGCGCCAACGGCAATGCTGACGATCTCTGATTGGGCCTTGGCGGACAAGCCCGGAGGCCCCGAGGCGCAGGAGATCATGGTGAACTACCTGCAACTGGAGTCCCTATTTTGAGCCGGGATCGTGGTGCATTGCAGAGATGCCGACTGGCTGGACGCTCCATGAGCAATGCCGACGACACGGACCAATCGGCTGCAATCCCCGACTGCGGCCATACGGCATTGACCCGCCCAGTGTCCCCGGTCTATTCTGGCGGAGTTTAATTGAAACATTATTGTGGCGATGCCCACCTATGCCGCCGATTTCAACGGAGAGTCCCCCATGCAACGCTTCCTACTGCTTCTGGCGATGACCCTGTTCCTCGCCTGCGCCGCCGCCCAGGCTGCCGCCCCCCTCTATCGCGGGCCCTACCTGCAAAAGGCGACGCCGGACACCGTCGTCGTCGTGTGGCGCGTCGACGCCGAGACCACGCCAGTGCTTCGCTATGGCACCTCGCCGGACGCCTTGACCAGCGAAGTGCGGGGTGAGGCGATCGCCCTTCGCGTTTCGGTGGATGTAGACGCGCCTGCCGATGTGCCCCGGTTGTATACGGAAAGCCCGGAGGAGGCCGCGAAGCGAAAGAAGACGGATGAGGAGCCCTCGACCGCGCCTGATACGCGGCAGTACGAGGCCCAGGTGACGGGGCTCCAGCCGGCCACGAAATATTATTACGGGGTCTACAACGGTGATAGCCTGGTGGCGGGCGGCGACGGCGAGCATTACTTTGTGACCCACCCGCCGTTGGGATCGGCATCGAGCATGCGCCTGTGGGTCGTGGGCGATTCGGGCACGGGCGATCAGAACCAGGCGGATGTGCACACGGCGATGCGGAATTACATCGCGAAAACGGGACGACCGCTCGATCACTACCTGCACGTGGGCGACATGGCCTACGGCGACGGTACGGATGGGCAATTTCAGAAAAACTTCTTCGCGCCCTACGACGCCACGCTGCGCAATACCGTGTGCTGGCCCTCCATGGGCAATCATGAAGGCGCCAGCTCCCGCGGCTTGTCGGGCACCGGCCCGTACTACGATGCCTATGTCGTTCCCACGGCGGCGGAAGCGGGTGGCGTGGCCTCGGGCACCGAAGCGTATTACTCCTTCGACATCGCCGACGCCCACTTTATCTGCCTCGACTCCCATGACCTGGATCGCAGCCCCGACGCCGCCATGGCCCAGTGGCTTCGCGCAGATCTGGAGCAGGCGAAAGCCAAGTGGCTCATCGCCTACTGGCACCACCCGCCCTATACGCTGGGCTCCCACGACAGCAACAAGGAGCAGCAGCTCATCGAAATGCGTGAGAACTTCATGCCCATCCTGGAGTCAGCGGGCGTGGACCTCGTGTTGACTGGCCACTCCCACATCTACGAACGGAGCATGCTGATCGACGGTGCGTACCACACGCCGACCGTGGCGGAGAACGTGGTGCTGGACGATGGCGACGGCAATCCGGAGGGCGACGGGGCCTATCGCAAGAGCGAGGGCCTCCACCCCAACGAGGGCCATGTTTCGGTGGTTACGGGCAACGGCGGCGCCAGCATGAGCCGCCGGGGCACCATGCCGGTGATGCGCGAGATCATCGTGGAATATGGATCGGTCATCGTCGACATCGACGGCGACACGCTCAAGGGCATCATGCTGAATAAGGACGGCGTGACGCGGGATCTTTTCAGCATCGTGAAGGAGGGCACGGTGACGCCGCAGCGCATCGAAAAGCCCTGGCAGCCCGAGCACGACCTTTCCAAGATCACGCGCCACACCCTGACGTTCATGGAAGACGCCGAAGGTGCCGCGCCCGCCAACTGGCGCATCGCTCAGGGCGACCAGGCGGGACTCGCCGTGGCGCTGGGGGACAACGGCAAGACGAAAATACTTCGCGCGAAAGCCGAAAAGGGCACGTTGGTCGGTCTTTTCGAAGGACTGAAGCCCGCCGCCTATCGCCACGAGACGTTGCTTCGCATTCCGGCGGAAGGCGGCCCGGTGGGCCTCGTTTTCTCCTATGTCGACGAAAAGAACTACGGCTTGTTTATTGCGGACGCCAAGGCGGGTACGGCCCGGGCCAGCGTAGTTCGGGATGGTAAGGAAACACTGCTGGAAGAGAGGAAAGTCGCGGTCGAAACGGGAAAATGGGTGCCGATGGAATTGACGGCCCTGGACGGCAAGATAGAGTTTGTCTTCGGCGAAGCTCTCGAGTTTACAGTAACGCCCGACGCCCCGCTGTCGGCAGGCCAGCTCGGCTTCTTCGTGCCCGAGGGTGGTAGCGCCGAGTTCATGTCCTTCCAGATCCGCCTCTAAGACTTGCCGTGCGAATCCCATTTGTTGCGATAGCCATCATGGTTCTCACGGTCGCCCCCGCGCCGGCCCATGACAGCCCCGGCGACGTGATCCATGCCTTGAGCCACCGAATAGAAGTTGAAGGCCCCACGGCCCGAATGCTCGCGGCCAGGGCCTTTGAGTACCAGTCCCTGGGCCAGTGGGATGCCGCCATCACCGATTTCGACGGCGCGCTGGCGCTGCAGCCCCGCTTCAGCGCCGCACTGCAGGGCCTCGCTGGGGCGCACCTCCACCTGGGCAACTGGGAGAAGGCGGAATCGACCGCGCGAAGCGCCATGGCCCTTTATGACGACGACGGACGCCGAGCGCCGGGCGCTGCGCTGCTGGCCCAGGTGCTGGAGGCGCAGACAAAATGGCCCGAGGCGCTCGATGCATGGCGCGAGGCGCTCAAGGCCCCCTATCCCGAAGTGGACTGGTTTCTCGGCGAATCCCGCTGCCTGGGCCAACTCGGGCGCTACGACGATCAGGCCGAAGCCCTCGCGCTGGCCAGAACGCGCAACCCCAGTGTGGTGCTCCATCGCGCCTGGGTCCGCGCCTTGGTGGATGGCGGGCAACTCGACGCGGCGCGGGCCGAGATTGAAGCGGGGCTGGAGAAGGCGCGGTGGCAGAGTTCGTGGCTACTGCTCCGGGCCCGGGTCCACGCAAAGACGGGCAATACGGGGCTCCAGCACGAGGACGCCCTGACGGCGCTGGCCGAACTCCAGGGGCGCATCAACCCCGAGCGCCCAGACAATTGGCTGGTCACGGAATGCGCTATTGCCCTCGCTCTGGCCGGCGAGGAGGCCAGGGCCCGTGAATATGAAAAGCAGGCCCGCGCGCTGGGTGTACCCGGTGCGGACCTGCTGGAAATTGATCAACTGCTGGGAACGGGAACCGCTACTCCACCGTGATGGCGTAGGTCAGTTCGCGGATGGACTGGGCCGACTCCACCGAGGGGGCCTCCGCACGCACGGTAACGCTGTGCGCACCGGGACTTTCAAAGGTGCCTTTCCAGGAAGACCCCGTGCCCGCTTCCGCGCCGTCCAGCTTCCAGGCGTAGCGCCCGTAGCCTTCGGGGCCATTGAGCGTCTGGGTCACGCCGGCTTTCACCGTGACGGGAATCGAAGGCTCGGCCACGACGGTTACCGTGCTCAGGGCGATGGCCATCGTGCGTTCCTTCTCCTTCTCCACATAGGCGATGTCATAAATGCCCTTCTGCTCGAAGGCGTAATTCAGGGAGCCGCCGGGAGCGTCCACCGCCGCACCGTTGACCATCCATGACGCGGTACGACCGGCGGGAACATCCATCTTCATTTTCAGCGACTGACCCACATAGTAAGTCTCGGAGAGGTTCAGGTCGATACGATCCTGGCCGAAGGACTGGCTGATGCCGAGCTGGGCCTTGATTTCGTCGACCGAAACGCCCTGGCGCTTCGCGCGGGCTTCCAATCCCTCGTCGGCAACGGTCTGGAGTGCCGTCACGGGAACGCGGACTTCGCCCTGGCCCGTCTTGATCGCCAGATCGTAGTGGCCCAATTCCAGCGCCTCCGTCGGGCGAATGGTCAC
>JBIJDL010000719.1:0-2782 GCA_044344195.1 Candidatus Hydrogenedentales bacterium | reverse complement strand
CTTAAAGAGGTTCAGATTCTTGGCACCCTCACGAACGATCACATAGGAATCTTCGTTATTTTTTTTCCGGCGCCCTACATCGCTAAGTGCCGCTATATCTAAACGCATGTAAACCTCCAACCTCGCACCTTAGAATACCAGATTTTCTGGAAGCACGGCAAGCACCGACATCGTTTTCGCTATTCGCTGACTCCGGCGAGAAATGCTTATTTTTCTTCTATTCCCCCGGGGCCGGTGCATGCACCTGGCAGGCCACGCGATGGCCCGGCGCGATCGCCACCAGGCGCTGCGCCGTCACGCCACAGGCGGGTGTCGCCTCGGGGCAGCGGGGGTGAAAGTGGCACCCGGAGGGCGGATTAATTGGGCTGGGAACATCCCCCTGGAGGATGATGCGCTGTGACTTCCGGTCGGGGTCAATCTCGGGTACGGCCGAGAGCAGGGCCTTGGTATAGGGATGGACCGGGGACCGGAATAGTTCGTCCGCCGGGGCGATTTCCACAATCCGCCCGAGGTACATGACCGCCACGGCATCGCTGATATGACGGATCACGCTCAGGTCATGGCCGATGAACAGATAGGTCAGGCCGAGCTTCTGCTGGAGGTCCTTGAGGAGATTCAGGATCTGCGCCTGCACCGACACGTCGAGGGCGGAGACGGGTTCGTCGGCCACGATGAGTTCCGGCTCCACGGCCAGGGCTCGGGCGATGCCGATGCGCTGGCGCTGTCCGCCGCTGAACTCATGGGGATAGCGATCGGCGGCCTGGGGCGGAAGGCCGACCAGTGAAAGGAGCTCGTAGCACCGATCACGGCGTGTGTGGTTGTCGCCGATGTCGTGGGCCTTCATGGCCTCGGCCAGCATGGAGTAAATGGTCATGCGGGGGTTGAGGGAGCCGTAGGGGTCCTGAAACACGATCTGGATACGCTTGCGCAGTTCCCGGAGCTCTTTCGGGCCGAGGGTGGCGAGGTCGATACCGTCAAAGAGGATCTTCCCGCCCGTGGGTTCAATCAGGCGGAGGATGGATCGGCCCGCCGTCGTTTTTCCGCTTCCGCTCTCACCCACGAGGCTCAGGGTGGTCCCCCGGGGGATGGAGAAACTGATGCCGTCCACCGCGCGCACGGCGCCCGCGGTACGGGCGAATATACCCTTCTTTACCGGGAAGTGCTTTACAAGGTTTTCGATGGTCAGGAGGGATTCACTCATGGCCGGGCCTCCGCCGTTTCGGGCAATTTCCCACCGAGGGTCTGGTCGAGGTTCCAGCAGGCGGCCAAGTGTCGCTCTCCGGTGGATTCCAAGGCTGGCTCGGCTTCGCGGCAGCGATCCGAGGCGAGTGGGCAGCGGTTGTTGAAGCGGCAGCCCGGGGGAAAGGCCGTGGCCGCGGGTACGTTGCCCTGGATGACGTGGAGCCGCTCGCGGACGCTGTCGTGCTTTGGCAGGGCGGCGAAGAGACCCAGGGTGTAGGGGTGGCGCGGGTTGCGGAAGAGGTCCCGCACGGGGGCCTGTTCCACCACCTTGCCGGCGTACATAACGACGACATCGTGGGCGTTTTCCGCGACAACGCCGAGGTCATGGGTTATGAGTAGAATGGACATTCCCCGTTCGTCCTGGAGCTTGCGCATGAGGTCGAGGATCTGGGCCTGGATGGTCACGTCGAGGGCGGTGGTGGGTTCGTCGGCGATGAGCACCTTGGGGTCGCAGGCGAGGGCCATGGCAATCATGCATCGCTGCAGCATGCCGCCCGACATCTGGTGGGGGTAGTCGTGTACCCGTTTTTCCGGCGCGGGAATACCGACCTGGGTGAGGAGGCGCACCGTCTCGTCCAGGGCGTCTTTCTTATTCATGCCCCGGTGCAACTGGAGGACGGCGCCAATCTGATGGCCCACGCGGAACACGGGGTTCATGGAGGTCATGGGCTCCTGAAAAATCATGGAGATGTCATCGCCCCGGATCTGGCGGAGTTCCTCTTTGGAGAGGGCGAGAAGGTCTCGCCCGTCGAAGCGGATCTCGCCACCCGCGTTGTGCCCCGCAGGCTCGGGTACGAGTCCCATGATGGACAGGGCCGTGACGCTCTTGCCGCAGCCGCTCTCACCCACGACCGCTAGGGTCATGCCCCGGTGGAGGTCGAAAGATACGTCGTCCACCGAACGGGCGAGGCCCTGATCGGTTTTGAAGTAGGTCTTCAGGTTCTTGATCTGAAGTATGGGGGAGGGTGTGTCGGTCATATCTTTTTGTCAACCAGCCAAGGTGCCGATTCGATAGCGTAATTTCATTCGAGCGCTCTTTTGATTTGATCCGGGTCGCGGCGCGTGTCGAGGATGCGCTTCACTATGACCAACGTTCCTTCTATCTTGTAAAATACGGCGTAAGGAAACCGTTTGGAGAGTAGGCGGTGGAACCCGAAGTGGATAGGATGTATGCCAGCGTGGTTCTCTAGCGAGTCGATGTCGGAGAATAGGGCCTTGAAATAATGGGTGCCCAGACCGGGAGTTTGTCGCTCGTAGAACCTGTATCCATCGTAAAGATCGTCGGTGGCGGACGCCAGGAGCTTGACCTTCATTTCACCCTATTCCAAAGCTCGCGCTTTGCGTCTTCCCAATCCAGAACGCGCTCTTCACCTGCAAGATACCGGGCTTCGGTTTCTCGGAGGCATTCTTCATGCCAAGAAGGCGACCTCACATCCTCGTCGGAACGGGAGAGATCAATCCATAGCGCCTCCATCAACTGGACCTTTTCCTCACGGGACAGTCGCGTAATTTGATCTTGTGATAGGATCATTTGTCACTC
>JBIJDL010000601.1:0-3825 GCA_044344195.1 Candidatus Hydrogenedentales bacterium | reverse complement strand
CTCTGGTTTGGCAACCACCTGCCCGAGGGTACGCCCATCATCCAGAAAGACCTCTTCACCATGACCGACGCCGACCTCCAAGGTTACGATCAGGTCATCTTCCTCGCGGGCCTCTCCAACGATCCCATGGCGGAGTTTAACCCCGCAATGAACTTTATCCAGAACGGCGCCCTGCCCTCCTACCTGGCCTTCCAGGCCAAACGCGCAGGCGTGAAGCGCTTTGTCTACGCCTCCTCCTGCTCGGTCTACGGCTACACCGTGAACGAGCTCTACGATGAAGACGCGCCCGTGACCTGCGCCTACCCCTACGGCATCTCAAAGCTCGCGGGCGAGCACGGCGTGTTGCAGTTGCAGGATGACACCTTCTCCACCATCGCCCTGCGCCAGGGCACAGTGTGCGGCCACAGCCCCCGGATGCGCTTCGACCTCATCATCAATACCATGTTCAAGTGCGCCATCCTCGACGGCGAAATCACCGTGAACAACCCCTCCATCTGGCGGCCCCTGCTGGACGTGCGCGATACCGCAAGCGCTTTCCTCCGCGCCGTTCAAGCCGACAAGACCATCAGCGGCGTCTTCAATGTGGCGAAGGACAATTTCACCGTGGGCCAGGTGGCGGATTTCGTGAAGGACGAAGTCGAAGCCTGCACGGGGAAGAAGGTAAAAATCCGTATCAAAGACGTCCAGGATTTTCGCAATTATAAAGTGAGCTGCGAGCGGGCCAAGACCTATCTCGGCTTCCAGCCCAAATACGCCATCACCGACATCACACGGGCACTCTACGAGAACCTCGCCAGCTACGGTGATCTCGGTCAGAAGCCCTACTACAACATCGAAGTTTTCAAGGGCCTGTAGGGACAGCGGCGCCACACGACTGGGGTATTGCCACGCTCACCATTCGTAGCAATTCTGCCCTCGGCATAGCGGCAGACGATAAGACCGGCGCGGCTGTCCTGTTGTTTGACGTCGTGACTCGGTGCAATCTCAAGCGATCTCGCCCCTGTGGCAGGGAATTGAGCGAAGGCAAATTGGGCGAATAGATGCCGCCCCGGGGTGCCACCTCAATCGAATACTCAGTTCATTTCGCTCAGGGGAGTGCTATTCAACACAGCCTCTACACCCCATCCCGCATCGGCAGCAGCGCCTCAGCAATCTGGAGGTCTTCCTCCGTCTTGATGATGTGCCCCGCGAGACGGTCCACCACAAAAAAGCCCACGCGGCCCGCGTAGGTCGCGGTTTGCCCCGCTTCGAAGGCCGCCAGATACGTCTCGCGACGCCAGCCGGTGATGCTCCAACTGATCCGCTGGATCGGCCGCAATTCCTGGGAGTTGGTCTTCTCCGTGAAGCTGAAATTCACCGGTACGCCGTCCATCGCGCACTCGATCTGCTCGTGGGTGCAACTCAGGAGCGTGTCCTCACCGCCCCGCTCCATCGCCGCCACAAAGTCCCGTACCTGCACCGCCATGAGCAGCGGCGCGATGGAGTGAACCTGAAAAACCCGCTCGCAGGGATGAACCAGCAGAAACTCGTGGACAAACTGCTCGCTGGTGGCCGTGTTATTGGCCAGGGCCTCCGGGCGCTGGTGAAAGCCCACGCCCTCCTGCGCGGCCAGCGCGCCAAAGGCCTCGTGCTCGGAATTCACCCAGATTTCATCAAAGCAACCCGCCACCCGGCACTTGCGGATTGCCCGGACTATCGTGGGAACGCCCCCGAGCTCCCGAAGGTTTTTCTGCTTCAGGCGCTGGCTGCCCATGCGCGCGGGGATCATGGCGATGTTCATGGTGGATGGAGATTCCTGGCTGAAGTCGCAGGGACAGCAGGGACTACAGAGACGGCAGGATCAGGCGAGCAGGCAACGTCCGACCGTGAACAACGTGTTATTCATAAGCGCTACCCTGAAGACGGAAGACTACAGACTACATCGGCCGCACGCAGGACAACTTCACCTTAATCACCACCTTGCGCACCATCTCCGAGACGCCGTCGGCGCTCTTCTGCGCGGTGTGGCCGTCTTCCGGAAAAAACACCGAAAAGTAGCGCGGGCGATTGACCACGGTGCCCGTGGGCTGTGCGGGGCGCTCGTACAGTGCATAGTCTTTCTCATCATTGTAGGGTGAATTGACCTCCAGGTCATCCAGAACGAACCAGTCGATGGCTTCTGTGCCTTCCAGAGACATCTGGATATCCACATACTTCTCGTGAGCCTCTACGGTCGTCCCCTCCATCCCGCGGGTGGGATAGCTCATCACGCGATAGAGCAGCTCGTCGCCGAGAATGGAAGTGAGCCCGTCCCCATCCGGGGCATCGGAAGGGAGCTTCTCCAGGAATTCAAAGGCGGCGGTCCAGGTCGGGCCGGTAAAGTAATTTCGCCATTGGTCGAGGGCGGCAGCGATCATGATACAAACTCCGGGAGACCCAAATCGCGCAACAGATTCCGCACCGCCTCGGTCTCCATCTGGAGGCGGCAGCGTTCCGTATAGGTGCCCACGTGGGGCGTCAGAAGGGCTTGCTCATAACGGGTGAGCGGCCCAGTGTAGGGCTCTTCCCAGAAGGCGTCGAACCACACCCCCGCTACCTTACCCGAATCCAGCGCGGCGAGCAAGGCGGCCTCGTCCACCAGGCCGCCCCGCGCGCCATTCAGCAACAGGACACCGGGTTTCGTCAATCCGAAGGCCGCCCCGTCCAAGATGCAGTCCTCGCCACTCGCATGAAGCGAGATCACGTCCACCAGCGCAAGGCCCCGCGCCAGATCGACCACGGTCACGCCCTGCACATCATCCGACAGCGCAGGATCGCACACGTAAACTTCCGCACCGAATGCCTGTAGCAACGCGCCCACGCGACGCCCGATGCGCCCATACCCCACCAGCAACACCTTCGCGCCGCGCAACCCCAGACCGATGGACTTGGTCCACTCGCCACGGTGCAATGCGGCGTTTGTGGGGATAATGCCGCGCGCCAGATTCAGCAGCGCCGCCAGGGTCATCTCCGCCACGGCATCGATTGGCCCATCGGGCGTGGAGGATACCGCCACGCTGAAATCCCGCGCGGCATCAAAGTCCACATTGGCCACGCCAATCCCCACACGCGCCAGCGCCTTCAGTCGCGGATGGGCGGATTCCAGCACGATACGATTCAACGGCTCCAGCCCGGCGATCAGCCCGTCCACCCCTTCCAGATGCGCAATAATCTCAGACTCCGTCAGGCGACGCCCGAAGGGATTGGGTTTCACTATGCAGCCTGCCGCTTCCAGCATCCGAAGGGGGGTATCGTCCTTCTCCGCGAAGCTGGAGGGACCTATGGCAATGACTGGGGGCATGGAGGGCCTTTCGGGGACTGAGAGAATCCTGATCGAATGGAGTGACAACAGTCGGGGCAATCGGTCTGAGCAAGCGTGGAAACCTCAAGGGCACCCTCGGCAACCACGGGTGCCACCCTCAAGCAGAGGAGCGAAGCGGGGGAGCTTGTGGGTGCGGGTACTGCGGCACGCGACATCATCGCCGAGCAGGTCGGTCGCACCAGTTGTTGTTGCAGGGAGCATACAATGACGATCGGAGAGATTGCCAACGGATACGTCCCTTCACCCACAAGCTCCCGCGGCGGAGCCGCCCCGCTTGAGGGTGGCACCCGGAGTCCACCCCGGAAACCGAAGTCGTTCTCTCTGTCCGGAAACTTCACATCCCCCCCTACAACCTTGCCCCGAAATACCTAACGTTACCCTCAACCCAGCCGCGTACCAGCAGCTTGGTATCGCGCCATCGTCCGGCCAGACACCACAACACCACCCGCGATTGCAGCCAGATCCAATTCCCCAGCGAGAACACC
>JBIJDL010000600.1:0-3827 GCA_044344195.1 Candidatus Hydrogenedentales bacterium | reverse complement strand
TGGAGTCGGCCCCTCAGGATCCGCTTATGACGAACTTTTCATGGATTGACGGCAGCATCGTTGGCCTTTATATCATCGTTACGATGGTGGCGGGAATCGCGGTGCGCAAGTACGTGGGCAAGGTGGAGCACTTCCTGATCGCGGGCCGCGAGATGAACCTCTATCTCGGCATCGCGTCCCTCGCCGCCACGGAATTCGGTATCGTCACGTGCATGTACACGGCGCAGAACGGCTACCTGAATGGGTTCGCCGGGGCCACACCGGGCGTGCTGGCGGCACTGGCCATGTTCTTCGTCGGGTACACCGGGTTCTGCGTGAAGCAGCTCCGCGATGCGGGCGTGATGACGATTCCCGAGTTGTTTGAGTTGCGCCTGGGACCAAATATTCGCTGGGCGGCTGGCGTCGTCATCGTGCTCGGCGGCCTCCTCAATATGGGCGTCTTCCTGCGCACCGGTGGCGAATTCCTCGTGGCCGTTTGCGGATTGAATGAGGGCTACCTCGAAATCACCATGACGGCGCTTTTATTGTTTGTCGCCATCTACACTATCCTGGGCGGGATGCTTTCCGTGCTGGTCACCGACTTCCTCCAGTTTATCGTGATGAGCCTGGGTCTGCTGGCCGTCACCATATTAATTCTGATGGAAGTGGGATGGGATCGCATGACGGCGGTCGTCGAAGCACAGTTTGGCGCGGGCGGCTTCAATCCCTTCTTGAATCCGAAGATGGGCTGGGAGTTCATCGTGGCGAACAGCCTGCTGAGCGTGGCGATGGTGCTGACGTGGCAGACGACCATCCAGCGCCTGCTGGCGGCCAAAGACACTAAAACGGGTCAGCAGGTCTATACGCGCACCAGCTTTTTCTTCCTCTGCCGCTGGCTGATTCCCGTGATCTGGGGCGTCGCCGCGCTGGCCGTGCTCACGCCCGAGCAGGTCGGGGACAACACCCTCCTCGCCATGCCAAAGCTCCTGAGCCAGATCGTCCCCGTAGGCCTAATGGGCATTCTGGTCGCCGCCATGCTTGCGGCCGATATGTCGACGGATTCGTCCTATATGCTGAGTTGGTCCAGCGTCATCTACAACGACATCCTGGGGCCGTTCCGCAAGGGCGAGTGGTCTGAGAAGCGCGGGCTGCTGTGGAGCCGCTCGATCGTGGCCATCATCGGCGTGTTCCTCCTGGTCTACGGCCTGTGGTATCCGCTTCGGGGGAGCCTGTGGGACTATCTGACCGTCACGGGCAACATTTACCTTTCAAGCATGTCGGTGCTGCTGGTCGCGTGTTGCTACTGGAAGCGGGCGAACAGTTGGGGTGGTGCCGGCGCCATTGCGGTCGGTGCGACCATACCCCTCGCCTTCCTGATCATGGAGCAAATTCCGTCCACGAGGCACTTCGCGAAAGAAGTCGTGGGGCCACAGTTTTCCAACATCGCGACCTACGTGCTTGCGGCCACGGCCATGGTCGTCGGCTCCCTGTTGAAGCCACAGGCGAAGAACACGCCGCAGAATGGAGTTGAGGCATGACCGAACATTGGATCTGGTGGACATTGACCATGGCATGCATCGTTTGGTATTCCACGATCACCGTCTACGTCGCCATCCGCGGTGCCGCAGACATCAAGGGCATGCTCGGGCGCTTGTCCGAAATGAACGACGAGAGCAACGAGAAGTGATGCTACGCGGGAAGGCAAGGGCCGAAACCCCTGTCTTCCCCGCTCTCAGAGTTCGACAATCTTCATAAACTTCTCGGACTGCCGCTCCACACCCTTCTTCGTAACGCGAACACCGTTCTCCCACCGCAGACCGAAGTCCTTGTCGTAAAAGAACGTGTCCACCTGGAAGGTCATGTTCTCCTGGAGCGCATACGTAGACGTGGACTCCATCCAGGGGCGCTCCACTTCCATCATGCCGATCCCGTGGCAGGGGCCGTAGAGCATATATTTTTTGAATCCGCGTTCCTCGACGAAGGCTTCATATTCCCGCACGACGTCCGCCGCGGGCTTTCCCGCCTTCATCAGCTCCATCGTCTTGAAGTGGGCTTCGAGGCCAAACTCCACCAGCCGCTTCTTACGCGCCGGCAATTTTCCAATCGAGATCGGCAGGCCGACGCTCGAAGAATAACCCCCAACGCGCGCGCCGATATTGAGCTGGATGATCTCATTCTTCTTGATGGTGTTATGGGTCGGCCGGGAGATGGCGTGTTTCGTCGCGGGGCCGCAGAAACAATAGAGAGAATGCCCCTCGTATTCCCCGCCGTGCTGGTAGATCTCCCGCTGCGCGATGCCGATCACTTGCAGCTCCGTCATGCCGGGCTTTATCTCGTTGAGGATCGCGCCAACAGCAATCTCGCTGATCTCATAGGCCCGCTTTGCCAGCTTGATCTCGTTGGCGCTCTTGTTGATGCGCAGCGAGATCAACGTGTCGTCGGCCTTGACGAGTTCGACCTTCGGAAGCTCGCTGCACAGGCTGTGATAGACCGGAAGGGGCATCACCGAATAGCCCACCAGGCCGAGCTTGCGCAGCTTCTTGCCGGGCATGGCCATCTTCACCACATCCTTGAAATGCGCCACGGGGATTCCGGGATACTCCGGCTCCGCCGACTCCCGATACTCGACCATCAGCGCGATCTGCTTTATCTTGCTCCGCGTCCGCGCATAGGCCTCGCTCTCCGGGCCGATAATGAGCACCGGCGAACCCTCGGCGGGAACAAACACGCCCGCGGCCTCAAAGGTCGGCCAATACTCCGAAAGGTAGCGCACGTTGGCGAAGTCGGCCTCGTTGGCGTGCACCAGCGCCGCATCCAGCCCCGCAGCCCGGATGTTTTCCTGAAATCGCTTGATCCGGCGCGTGTATTCGCTGTTGGGAATGGCCAGCATGTGTGTTCTCCTGCCTGGGCGGCGCTCTTGGTACGGGTCGTTTTGTATGATGGATAAGTCGCTTGAAATGAAATCTTTGATACTCGGTAGCGAGAACTGTGGGCAACTTTACCTGTATTAATTGCGTTGGTCAAGCTTGATGGAAGTTCCGTGATCATCGGCTTTTCAAGGAGCCCCTCAGAGACTACGAGTCCGCGTCAGTCCCCAAACACGTCCCTTGCCGCTTTGGCTGCTTTCCGGTGTCTATATAGGTGAAGATAGTCACCAGACGCCGTGAAAGGGACAGCGCCATGCCGAGTTCGGATGTAGAAATTCTCAAGCTGTGGGCCGCATCGGGAAATGCCGACGCCTTCGCCGAATTGGTGCGGCGTTACGCGCCGCTGGTCTACAGCGCGGCGTTGCGGGTGCTACGCAATTCCGCCGATGCGGAAGACGTGGCGCAACAATGTTTCTTGGAGCACTTGCAGAGCCTCCTAAGACGACACAGCAAAGCTGTCCTCTGGCCGGCGCGAGATTACTTCGCAAACTCCAACGTATAGTTCCCTGTCGTGGGATCGTGAATGAGTTGCCATGATAGTTTTTCGTCTATTTGTTTCACCGCATCGTCTATCACATCTGCGGCCATCCTGGATTCACCATCAGGCAAGACGATTTCCTTCGAAACAGCGGACGAGGTGAGATCGGCCCCCACATTGATCGCCCTGGTACTCCCAGCGGCTAGAGAAACCGAGAGCCTCGAAAATACCTCCGTCGCTTCGGCGGTGCCTGCGGGTAGCACGATCTTGCGGCCAATCAAGGCGTCAAAAGATTTCAATTCCCCATTCGCATCTCTCACCGCAGTCGGAAAAACGCGAAACCTGCCGTTTCGCTCCGTGAAAGAGAAATTTTGCCTCATAGTTCCGCTCAAAACCGCTTCCACAATCTCCGAGGCGCTTGCCGAACCATCCCAACCCGCCCT
>JBIJDL010000599.1:0-3830 GCA_044344195.1 Candidatus Hydrogenedentales bacterium | reverse complement strand
ATCTGGCGCACCTGGGCGAGCACTTCAAACATTTTCTTGGCGCTCTTGAAGTAGCGGTACTGGGTGTGGGCCACCCCGACCGAAAGAGCCATCAGTTTGCAGCGAACTTCGTTGCCCTGACGGTCCACCGCCTTGATGTAGCCCTTCTGGACTTCGTCGGGGGTGTAGAGCTGGGTGACGTGCTTGTCGAACTGGTCGCAGAGGTGCTTGGTAAAGCGCGCGTGATCTTCCAGCTTCAGGTTGACCACGAAATGCTCGCCGCCCATGTGGGAGACGAAGCTTTCGTAAAAGCCCATGTCACGGGTGAGGCTTACGAGCAATTTCCCCATGAATTCCAAGGCCTTCTGTTGCCCGTCGGCCCCGCGCGAGGCGCAATAGGCCTTGTAGCCGATCATGTCCACATAGACCACGGCGAGGGCGTTGTCGCGCGCGAGGAGGTGGTTGATCTCGCGCTTGGCGGCGTCGGTGCCGGGCAGGTTGGTGACGCGATTCCGGTTGGCCAGGGAGGTGGTCAGGGCCGTGAGGGAGGCGATTTTGTCCATCATGCGTTCGAGCTTGAAGGGCTTGACGAGGTAGTCGTCGGCACCCTGCTCCAAGCCGTGGAGTATTTCGGGCTCTTCGCCCAGCGCGGTGAGCACGAGGATGGCGTGCTTGTAAAGTTCGGGGTCTTTGCGCATGCGGCGGCAGATTTGATATCCCGTCACGCCGGGCAGCATGATATCGAGGATGGAGATGTCGGGTTTGACCTTCTTCGCGAATTCGAAGGCCCCCTCCCCCGTATTGATTACGTGGGTGTCGTGACCCTCGGCATTCAGCTTTGTCTTAATCAATTCAGACAAATCGACATCATCGTCCACCAGAAGAATTCGGCTCATTCATGCGTTCCTATGGTTTTCCAAGCCCCGTGTAAGTTCTTACCATCTAATATAGTATACCCAAGTTCCACGGCTTGTCGCGAATTATCTGCCGGAATCGCCCCGGGCCCGGTTTCCCTGCGGAATCACGGCATAGAGGCTGTTTACGGAAACATGTTTGTATGCGTCCGAGCGGCTGTGGTACGATATAATCATCGACTTTCTTTTCAGTAAAGGAGCCTTCCCAATGCGATCTCTCTTCGGTTTGACCATGCTTTCTATCCTTCTCCTGGCCGGGTGCAAGGAAGAACCTCCCCCGGAAGCGGTGCCGGTAGAAGTGCCGCCCAAGACGGTGCAGGAGATCTCGGGCGAATACACGGCGGCCCTCCAGCCCCTTTTCGCGGGTGCCCAGGCGGGCAGCGGCTTTCCCTATGGCGCGGCGGACCCCGTTATCAGCCAGTTCAGCACGCTACGCTCCCAGTACTCCGTGCCCAAGGAAATCAACGAGCCTGCGGCTTCCGCCCAGATTGAAGAGCAGGCGGCCAACCACATCAAGATAGCGAAAGACGCCGAAGAGTGGTATGCCCTCGACGGGCTCCTGAAGCTGCACGCCACCTTGAACCCCACGAGCCAGCGCTACCAGCCCCTGCGTCGCAAGACGGATCTCATGATGGAGCGTCCGATGGTTAAATGTACGGGATTCGCCACGATCGACAGCGATGACCTGATGGCCTTCCTGGACGTGATGGACCCGAAGACGAGCCAGATCACGAGCGTCCGCGTCCGTGAAGGCGAGGAGTTCTACCCGGATGCCGAAGGCAAGAGCATTCTCCGTCTGGTCAAGGTAATCGGCGCCCAGTCGGGCCTCGAACTGGAGTACATGCGTCTGCCGGGCGAGACCTGGGAGATCCCGGGTCCCGAGAACCGCTAGATATCGATAGCAAGCCTATTCGTTGCTGGAATCCGTCGCCGGATTCCAGCAGTTTTTTTTGCTTGGCCCTCCGCCACTGGGCTAGGCTGTGGGGTACGCGATCCGCGCCTCCGGGGGCGGGGAGATAACCTGAAATCGTATACGTGGACGAGGTTGGAATGACACAACGACAGTTTGCATGGGCGGCTTCCGCGGCCCTGGTGGTGCTGGGCTTTCTGGCCTACGCCAATACCTTCAGCGGCGACTGGGTGTGGGACGATGTATCGTCTGTGCTGCTCCATGAGCATGTGCAGAACCCGGCCAAGCTGGGCCAGCTCTTCCGCGAGGACCAGCACGCCTTCGGGCGCGGCGAGGGCAATTTCTATCGCCCCCTGGTCTCGGTCAGCTTCATGGTCGATTTCCTCCTTTCCTACGATCCGACGCTGGACACGGCGGAGATCAAGGGCTACCCCGACGTCAAGCCGTTTCTCTTTCATTTGAGCAACACGCTCTGGCACTGCGCCGCTGCGGTATTGCTTTTTCTGCTGCTCGGGCGGCTCGGCGCGCCGAGATTGGTCCAAGCCGCCACGGCAGTCCTTTTCGTCCTCCACCCCATGCACACGGAGGCGGTGGCCTATATCAGTGGCCGGGCCGACATGATGTCGGCCACGTTTATTCTGGCGGCGCTCTTGTGCGCGACCACCGATACCCGGGGCACGAAGCAGATGGTCGCCTTCGCGTTCAGCGGCCTCCTTTTCATCCTGGGCCTCTGCTCCAAAGAGTCCACCATGATCTACCCCGTGCTGCTGGCCATCGTGATCGCTCTGCGCCCGCGGTCTGAGACGCCGCTGACGCCGCCGGTATCCTGGCAGGTCCGGGCCTACCCGGTTTTTCTGGCGGTGATTCTCCTCTGTGCCTATGGCGGTCTGAGGTCCACGGTGCTCAAGTTCAGTGAGGGCGGCGGCGGCAACAAGACGGGCCTCCTGACGCGGCTTGTGGAAACTTGCCAGGCCTTCGCGTTCTACATCAAGACGCTCTTCCTGCCGACGAACCTGCACATGGAACAGACCCTCGCTGGTGTCCCCGGATGGACCGCCGGACTGGGACTCCTGTTTCTGGCGGCCTGCGTCGCAGCGGCCTTCTGGGGCTATCGCTCGGGCAACCGACGGATCACGCTGGCCCTCGTTTGGTTTCTCGCCGCATGGCTGCCCATCTCCGGGATTTTCCCGCTGAACGCGCCCATGGCGGAGCACTGGATGTATGTGCCCATGGCCGGCTTCTGGTGGGCGGTGATGGAGCTGCTGGTGCTGGCTTCGCAGCGTCTGAACCTGCGCACAGCGCCGGTCGCCGTGGCGGCCGTGCTGGGGCTGCTGTTCCTCAATCAGACCATCGCGCGAAACGGCGATTGGCGGGACAACGAGACGATCTTCCGCGCGACGCTGGCGGAGAACCCCGATACGTTGCGGGTTCATTCCAACCTGGCCGTGACCTACGACTTCCTGCAGGGAAATTACCCCGGTGCGGCGCGGCACTACAAGGCGGCCATTGCCCTTTATGAGAAACAGAAAGAGCGCCCGGAGATACTCCTCCCCGATGAAATCCCGCTGCGCCTCTCCCTGGCGGAGATGTTGCTGCGTCAGGAGAACTACAGTGATGCGATGGAGTGGTACGGCAGCCTGATGCCCCTTACCCAGCAGGAAAGCATGAAGGCGGATGGAGCCAAGGCGGCCTTCGGTCTGGGGCAATGCTATCTGGGGCTGGGCAACTACACCCAGGCCACCCAGCTCATGCAGCAGGCCTTCACGCTGGATCCGACCCTCGGCGGGGCCTATCGCGATCTGATGCGGGGTGCCCCCCTGCCTGGCCCGCGCTGAAGCGAACACGACCAGGAAAGTAACTGAACCATGCTGAAACACACCCTGATACATCCCGGCATCCTGGAGGCCATTGGCGCTGCGGGCCACGGCTCGAGAATTCTGATTGCCGATGGCAACTACCCCGCGAGCACGAAGTGCGGCATGAACGCGGAGCGGGTCTACCTCAATCTGGTGCCGGGAACGCCCACG
>JBIJDL010000132.1:0-13206 GCA_044344195.1 Candidatus Hydrogenedentales bacterium | reverse complement strand
CTTGGATGAGCTCATTGAAACGGTCTGCGAGCAATTCAAGGCTTGGTCAAGGCCAAACGAAACCCTAAGAAAACTATGCGCAATTATTTAAGACGCTCTGTATAATCCGGGCAAAAGGTTCTACTCTCCGCTGTTAATTCACTATTCTACATTCCCTATTCTTCATTCCTCTTCAAGCAATTTCTTGAGCTGCCCGGCGATCCGATCCAGGACCTTGAGCAGTTCCCGCGTGTCCGCGTCGCGCTCGGCCTTTTCCGCATGGAGTTCGGCGGCGTAGGCGAAGGCGACCTGGAGGGCGAAGGCCTGGCTGTCGATGCGGCCCGCTTCGGCTTCCATACCTGCCACGCGCGCAGTCACCTCATCGGCGATGGAAAGGGTGGTCTGTCGGTCGCGGTAAATGGGAAGGCGCAGGTTCACTTTGGCTACGCGGGCCTGGATGAGCTCGTCGCTCATTGCCGTACCTCTTCCGCCAGGGCGCGGGTGAAAGCGAGCACCTTTTTCAGATGCTCCTCCAACTGGGCGTCGCGCGCGCGGTAGCGCTCGTTCGCCTGGCGGAGCGCATCGTAGTCGGAAGCAGCCTCCTGAAGCACGGCCATGTCCTTGCTCTTGCTCCAGACCTGCTGCTGCAGTTTGTCACGCGCATCCTGCTGGCGCGCGACTTCGGCGCGACTATCGGCCAAGACCTCCCCCAGCCCGGCGATGGACTGCTCGATCTGCTGGAGGTAGGTCTTGACCAGAGGATTCACCGGAGTTCCGCCTTGTATTCGTGCTGAAGACGCTTGAGGATTTTGTCGAAGGCCTTCTGGGTATCTTGATCGGTGAGAGTACGCTCGCTGGACTGAAACACGAGGTTAAGCGCGACGCTCTTCTTGCCTTCACCCACTTGGGAACCCGTGAAGATGTCAAAGATCTCCACGGCGCGCAGGAGGTTGCCGCCCGACTGGACCGCCATGTCGCGAAGACCGCCCGCGGGAACAACGGAATCCACGACGACTGCCAGATCGCGCACGGATGGCGGGAAGGTCGGGACGGACGCGAACTGGGCGGCGGTCGGGCATGACCCGAGCAGGGCATCCAGATCGAGCTCCGCAAGGTAAATCGAACCTTCGGTGTCGAAGGCGCGGACTACAGCGAAAGCTGCCTTGCCGAGATACCCGATGGTCTTCTTGTTGACCACGATGGCAGCCCGCTGGCCCTTCTGGAAGGTGGGGAAGTCGGTCTCCTCAAACTTCGCCACCACGCCGAAATCGGCGAGCACGGCCTCCACCAGGCCCTTAAGGTCGTAGAAGTCCGCGGGACGCGCCTTCTGCGACCAGTCGGCGCTGGCGGCGTTGCCCGCGATCACGATACCCACGCGGCGCGCCTGCGACGGGAGGGCATCGCCCTCGGCGGGAATGTAGACCGGTCCAATTTCAAAGCCCGCGATAGAGGCCACGCCGTAGTTCAGGTTGCGTGCGGCGTTGCCAAGGTGGGCCTGAAGCAGACTGGACCGCATGGTTGCCTGCTTTTCCGAGAGGGGGTTCTGCAGCACGACCATGTTTGCATATTCCTCCGGCAACGCAGCCTTCGCCACATCTTCCGGGCAACTGAAGGACCAGTTGTAGAGTTCCGTCAGGCCGAGCCCCGCAAGGAAATGGCGGAGCGCACGGATGCGCGCCTCTTCTGGAGCGAACACTTTCTCGCAGGGGCGCACCGTGGGCAGGGTAACGGGAATATTATCGAAGCTGTAGAGGCGGGCAACCTCTTCGATGAGATCGGCTTCCATGGACACATCGTGCCGACGCAGGGGAACGCGGAATGTGGCCTCGCTGTCATTGCGCGCGATGGCCTCAAGGCCCAGACGCTGGAGCAAGCCGCACTGCACGTCCGCGGCGAGTTCTACGCCCAGAAGGCGCAGGGTACGCGCGAAGCGCAGGGTGACTTCGCGGGGCTTGAAGGGCGCCGGGCACGCATCGATGACGCCCCGTGCCACTGTCGCCCCGGACAAATCCGCCATAAGCTGGGCCGCGCGATCGAGGGCATAGGCCGCCATCTCGGGATCGGCGCCCCGCTGGAAGCGCTGGGACGATTCTGATATCAGGGCGAGGCCCCGGGAGGTCTTGCGCACGGAGGCCGGATGGAAGAAGGCACTTTCCAGAAATATCGTTGTGGTGGCGTCGTCGACTTCGCTGTCCGCACCGCCCATGACACCGGCGACGCACTGGGCGTTTTTTGCGTCGGCAATTACGAGCATGTCGTCGGCGAGGCTGCGCTTCTCGCTGTCAAGGGTGTTGATGTGCTCGCCCGCTTTCGCACGCCGAACCACGATCCGATTTTCGGCGAGCTTGTTCAGGTCGAAGGCGTGGAGGGGCTGGCCCGTTTCCAGGAGCACGAAATTCGTGATGTCCACGATGTTGTTAATCGGGCGCTGGCCTGCGGCGATGAGGCGCTTGCAGAGCCACTCGGGGCTGGGGCCGACCTTGACGTTGGAAAGGACCCGTCCCATATAGCGCGGGCATAGATCGGCCGCTTCAACAGTGACGGAAGTCAGCCCGTCGACGGGGCTTCCCTCTTCGGCGACACTCACTTCGGGAATGCGCAGTTCGGTGTTGTAGAGCGCGGCAAGTTCGCGGGCTACGCCGATCATGCTGGCCCAGTCGGCCCGGTTCGGCGTTACTTCGATCTCGAGAACGGTGTCGTCGAGTCCGAGGTGGGTTTTGATGTTCATACCCACGGGCGCGGAGGGATCGAGAATCAGCAGGCCGTCCTCTCCCTTGGGAAGGCCCAATTCGGTCGAAGCGCACATCATGCCCTGGGATTCCACACCGCGCATCTTACGCCGCGCAATCTCGAAGCCGCCGGGCAGGCTGGCGCCTACGACGGCGGTGGGGACCTTGTCCCCCACTTTCATGTTCTTTGCGCCGCAGCAGATTTGCAGGGCCGTTTCGCCGCCCACGTCCGTCTGGCACACCACGATCTTGTCCGCGTCGGGGTGGGGCTCGATGGAGAGGATTTCGCCGACAAATACGTCCTTAATGTCGCCGCCGAGATGCTCAATGGATTCAATCTCCAGGCCCAGCATGGTCATCTGGTGCGCGAGTTCCTCGGGGGAAACATCGATATTTACATATTCTTTAAGCCAATTCAGAGAAACGCGCATGACTAGAACTGCTCCAGGAAGCGAAGGTCGTTATCGAAAAGATGGTTGATGCTGGGCACGGCGTGGCGCAGCATGGCGATGCGGTCCATACCCAGGCCGAAAGCGAAGCCCGAGTATTTCTCGTAGTCGTAGCCCGCGTACTCGAAGACCTTCGGATGAACCATGCCGCAGCCCAAGGCCTCCAGCCAGCCGCTGTGCTTGCAGAGTCGGCAGCCCGAGCCCTTGCAGATGGTGCAACTGATATCCACTTCGGCGGAGGGCTCGGTGAAGGGGAAGAAGTGCGGGCGAAAGCGCACCTTCGTATCTTTGCCGAACATCTCGTGGATGAAGTGCATCAGCGTGCCCTTCAAATCGGCGAAGGTCACGCCTTCGTCCACCAGCAGGCCCTCGATCTGATTAAACATGGGGCTGTGGCTCGCATCGTAGTCCACGCGGTAGACACGGCCCGGAGCCAACACGGCGACGGGCGGCTTCACCTGCTCCATGACCCGCATCTGCACGGGGGAAGTGTGGGTGCGCAACACGACGCCGGGCTTCACGAAGAACGTGTCGTGTGAATCGCGCGCCGGATGGTCGGCGGGTGTATTGAGCGCGTCAAAGTTGTAGTACTCCGTTTCTATATCCGGGCCGGTCGCCACCTGAAAACCCAGCGAGGCGAAGATCTCCACGATCTCCTCCGTCACCTGATTCACCATGTGGATGTGGCCCCGGCGCGGTTGACGCCCCGGCAGCGTAAGATCGACGGCCTCGCTCGATTCGCGGGCCGATTCCGCCGCGGAGGAAAGCACCGCCTTGCGCTCGTCCAGCGCAACCCCGATAGCGTCTTTCACCACATTTGCGGCCTGGCCCATGGCGGGGCGTTCGTCTGCGGAAACGCTGCCGAGTCCGCGAAGGATCTCCGTGAGGGCGCCCTTGCGGCCGAGATACTTCACGCGCGCCGCTTCGAGCACTTCCAGTTCGGTGGATCCGGCAATGCTGTCGAGGGCCTCTCGTTGCAGGGCCTCGAGTTGGTCTTTCATGGTGTTTAATCCTTGCCAGTATCGTTTTGTCGCATCGCTCGCCCGTCAACGGTCGGCAATACGCACTTTAATTCAAAAATCCATTTATTCGAACAGGGCACTACCCACCCGGACCTCCGTGGCCCCCGCCGCGATGGCCTGTTCAAAATCGTTGCTCATGCCCATGCTCACATCGGGCAGATTATACTCGCGGGCCAGCGAGGCCAACTCGGTGAATACTCGACTGATCTCCGTTGGGGTCGCACCATAGGGGGCCATGGTCAACAGGCCCCGGACCCGGATCCGCTCCAGATCCGCCAGGGCCGCAAGCAGGCCAGGCAGATCTCCGGGAGGAATACCCAGCTTCTGCGTCTCGCCCGAAACGTTGACCTCCACCAACACCACCGCATGCCTATCCAGCTCCAGACAGCGTGTCTGGATACTTTCTGCAAGGGAAATACGGTCCAAGGCGTCGATCCGGTCGAAGACCTCCAGTACCTCCCGGGTCTTTCGGCGCTGAACGTTGCCGATCATGTGCCAGACCACTTCGGGATCGGCCAGGGCCTCCCGCTTCGTCCGCGCCGCCTCCACGCGGTTTTCCCCGAAGTGACGCACGCCCAGATCCCGGAGGGCGCGGATTTCGTCCAGCCCCACGGACTTGGTTACGGCGATGAGCGTGACGCCTTCCGGGTTACGGCCCGCCCCCTCCGCGGCGGCGGCGACGCGGGCGCGAATATCGCGCAGGTTCGATTCTATAGGGGCGAAAGTACTCAAGTGTCTCAACACTTCAACACGGGTAAACGGTAAAGCAGGTGAGCCGTGTTGAATGTCAACCGGCTCACCCGCTCGTAATCCGAACTTGTGGGAATCGTATCAGGAACGGCGCTTTTTCAACGCTTCGACACGTTTCAGTTTCTCTTCTTCCGGCATGCCAATGCAGGTCACGCTTTCTTCATCGCGAACGAGGGCCTTCTTTTCCGATACGGAAAGGGGCAGGCCGCCCGCGATCTTGTATTTGATGATGAGGTCCGACAGCTCGTCAAAGAGCGAGCCGACCTCGAAGCGGGCCTTGTCCAGGTAGCTCACCGCTTCCAGGTAGAGCCCCTCTTCGGCGCGGTTGATCGCGTCGATGCGCAGCTTGCGCGCCAACGCGTAGGGCTCGTCCATCTTGACCCAGATGTCGTAGGCTTCCTTTTCGGCCGCCTCGGACTCCGCAATCAGACGGTCACGCTCGGCGACGTCGGTGGTCGTCTTGGCTTTGTCCAGCGCCTGGACGGCGCGGCGTTCGGCGATCAGTCCCGCCAGTCGCTCCATGGAACGGTCATTGACGTCGTTCTCCGGAAAGCGCTTCTGGTTCTCTTTCCAGCCGTCGAGTGCCTTTTCGTACTCGCCCTGCTCTTCGAGGCACTTGTACAGCATGCGCGGCACCCAGCGTTCATGGGGCAGGCGAACGGCTTCAGTAAGGTAGAGCACCGCGTTGTCGATATCGTTCAGTTTTTCACGATACAAACCGAAACCAAGGTCGAAGAAGAGCTTGTAGTTCCGGGGGTTGTTGCGGATACCGTCCTTGAGGAAGTCGATGGCGAGATAGTAGTACTTCTCCTGCTCGCCGATGCAATCCTTGTACTTGTCGCTCCAAGTGCGCAGCGGAATGGGCGTGTATTCCATGGCCGCCGTCGCATTGTAGCCCAGGTGCCAGGCACCCAGCAGATAGGCGTCGATGAAATTGGGATCCAGGAGCACGCAAGTCTTCATCAGCGGGACCATCTTGTAAAGATGGCCCATGTGCCAGTAACGGTCCACCTGCAGCCACATGAAGTTGGCCGCCACCTTCCGGAACCCAAAGAAGAGGTTGAAGATGCTGACCGATCCCTCCCCTTCCATGCCGCTCATTACCGCGGAATAGGAAAGGTTCTTCGTGTAGTACAGATCGCCCCCGCGGAGTTTCTCCAGAAACTGCGCTCGGAACGGCGCAAGCTCGTCTCCTTTGGCAAGGTCGTAGACGAGTGAATCGTTGGCCCGCTCCTGGAGCGACTTGCTGAGGCGGCTGGTCGCATCCTGCTCGCCCTCCGGCATTTTGGCGTCCTGCAGTAGCGGATCCGCCACGGCAACGACTTCCTTGTACAGCGCGGGGTCGGCATGCTCAAGCGCCTCGGCCCAGCCGTAGCGCTCGTCCGTGGCCGCCGCGATGATCCACTTGTAGAAGGCGTCCGCCTCGAACAGGCGATCCAGGCGCTGTCCCTGTATCGCGCCCAGGGCGACGAACAGGGCGAGCAGCAGCCCGAGTGTGATGTTGGGGTGTTTGTTCATCATCCTCCTACAGCTCCTTGCGCCGGAATACCCAATACGCAATGAGATAGCCGGCGATCGCGTAAGCCAGACCATACAGAACGAGGTTCGGGATCTGGTCCATCATTTCACTTGGAAGGGGATCGTTCGGCTGCAAGTCGAGAATGTAATTTTTCAAGCTGAACTTCTGGAGGTTGGGCAGGATGTTGTAGAGCCACTCCGCCGCCTCGCCCACGAAGCGCTGGAAGAAATCCGTGGCCTCGCGCGAACGGTTGTTCACGTCCTTCAGGTATTCCGTCAGGTTGCCCGTCATGTAGATGAAGAGACCGGCAATCGTCGGAAGCACCGCCGAGGTCGACGTGCAGGACACCGCGAAGGTGAAGGCCGAAACCACGAGGAACTCGAAGTAGGTCAAGAGCACCGACCAGAGCAAGAGGGTGGGCATGGCTTCCTGCTTGATCCAGATGGCGGCAAAGAAGAGGCCGGCCATGAGGAGGAGGTTGGCCAGCACGATCATCTGAACGCCGATGAACTTGCCCAGCAGGTACTGCATGCGGCGCACCGGCTTGGAAAGCACGGTGTAGATAACTTTGTTTTCCACTTCGTTCGGCACCACGGACGCCGAGATGAAAATGGTGATCAGCATGCCGAAAATAGAGATCGTCGTAACGCAGATATCCTTTATCAGCTTGAGGTCAAGATCCGTTTCCGCGGCACCAACCGTGGTCTGATCGAGAAAGGCCGACATGAAACTCGCGCCGAAGATAACGAGCAAACTCAGGATGAGGAAACCAACCAAGGTCTTTTTGCGGATGCCTTCACGCCACGTATAAACAGCGATGCACCAGGGCCCGCGCAGATAATCCAATACAGCCGACATCAGGCTTTACTCCGATTTTGTGCTTCGACCACGGTACGGACGAAGAGTTCTTCCAGGGTTTCACGACGGGGGGCCACGCTCAGCAGGTTCAGCGAGTGTTCCTTGCACAGCGCCAGGGCGTCATAGACGCTCAAGTCATTGGGCACGCGGAGGACGAGCTTACCTTCCACCTTGTCCTCGGCCGTGATACCCCGGGCCGCCAGTTTTCCGAGCACGTCGTCGGACGCACCTTCCACCATGATCGTAACGTCACGATCGGTAAGGAGCTCGTCGATGGTACCCAGCTTCTGGAGCTCTCCCTGATACAGGATGCCAGCCCGATCGCTGATGAGTTCCACTTCCAGCAGTTCGTGGCTGGAGATCATGAGGGTCTTGCCCCGATCCCGAAGGCGGGCCAATATGTCGCGCATTTCTTTGCGGGCGATGGGGTCGAGACCGGTCGTGGGCTCGTCCAGGATCAGGATCTGTGGATCGCTGATCAGGGCCTGGGCCAGGCCGATGCGCTGGCGCATGCCCTTGGAGTAACCCCGCAAGAGGCGCTTGCGGGCGTGGGTCATACCCACTTCTTCCAGCACCTCATTGATGCGGCGGGTCAGTTCCGCGCCACGAAGGCCGTAAAGCTGGCCATAGTAGCGGAGAATTTCTTCGCCCCGGAGGAAATCGGGGTAGTAGGCGCCCTCGGGGAGGTAGCCGATATTGCGGCGCACCTTGGCCGATGTAATATCGGTCTGTCCGAGGATTTCGATGGTGCCGCCCGTCGGAAAGATCAGGCCCAGCAACATCTTGATCGTGGTGGTCTTGCCCGAACCGTTGGGCCCGAGGTAGGCGAAGATCTCGCCAGCGCGGACGCTGAGATCGAGCTCCTTCAATGCGTGGACATCCTGTCCACGGAAGGAACTCTCGTAGATCTTAGATAGTCCCTTCGTTTCAATAACTACAGACACAGAATGAGGCCTTTCGTATGGTTGGGAGTACGGCGTGCCGGACGCTCAGGTCAGACAGACCGCCTGGGAGGGACATTCCCGTTACTACAAACTACCTTCAACATCTAAACTTGGATGAATCCACACTGCATACGCGCGCGCCATACTGAAGTTGGCATCTCTTGCTCTTCACAGACCGCCCATCGTTACACAGCCGGGAGATGATAACAAACTGCAGTAAATTATGCAAAGTATCAAAGTGCGCCCTGCTCGGCCCCTTGCACAGCTTCCACACTTTCCACACTTGCCCCCTCCTCCATCGCAACAAGTATCTCCTCCGAGGGTGGCATCTCGTCCTTCCAGGTCTTCACCACCACCCCGTCGCGGATGAGGGAAAGCTGTGGCGGCACGCCACTGCAGATTTTAGCCCAGGCCAGCATGTCGTTGCCCACAGAGTGCATGGGAAACAGGGGCCCGGCGAGATCCTGGAAGTTTTTCAGGCTGCCCTCCTCGGGTTCCAGGCAGATGGCCACCACCTGAGGCAAGGTCGCCTGGGAGATGTACTCGTTGATTTCGGGGACTTCCCCCATGCAATGCTCGCAGGTCATACTCAACAGGGCCACGAGGTATTCGCCGTGGGCCAAGTCGATGGCATCGCCATATTCGGGGACAATCTGGTAACCGGCAAAAACTGCATCCGCCTGCGCGGGCTCGGCGCCACCGATCTGGGGCGCGACGGACTGCGCAGAGGACTGGCTGATGCCTCCAGGAGGGACATTTCCGCCCAGTTGCGGGATCACAGCGAGGCAGAGCGCAAGGGCCAGAGCGACGGGGGCTATCCGCCGCAAGCGCGAGAAGGACATCGGGGCCACCGCCGACTGGCCCTTCACCAACCCATACCACGCGAGGGCCGTAAGGGCCATGAAGACTATATTTTTAAAAATCGCCTGGGGGGGCGTCATGGACACCTTGCCGAAACAGCCGCAATCTTTCAGGTCGTGTACTTGCCACGCATAGACAATGAGTGCCGTGAAGAAGAGGAGCATGGCCATTCCCGCTCCGAGCACGAACTTGCGCCAGGGGCTTCCGAAAATCATGGACAGCCCGAGGAAAGTCTCCAGGCCCAACGCGACAAAGGCCACGGCCGTCAAAGCGCCGGTGGAACTGAAAATTTGATACGCGAGGATTTGCCCGATGAAGAGATTGAAGTTCCAGGCCTTGAGCCCGGCGGCAACGAGGTAGGCCAGACCCACGGCGATTTCCGCCCCTCTTCCCGCGATTAGTTTAGGTGAAATCATAGCGTTTGCGCCTGCGCTCCGGTCGTCTATCCAACATGTGTCACGCGCCGGCTGCTCTCGGCCGGTTCAAAACATGCGCTTATGTATTCTCGAAAACGGGTATTAGAAGTCCAGCTCGATGCTCGCGCCGACACTCGTATCGACGCCGTCCAGCGACGAAAACTCCGGCTTATGGTCGTAGTTCATCAGCATTTCCAGGCGGAGATGGAGGCGATTCGTCACCGGGTACACCACGGAGGAGGTCGCCCCCGCGCGAAAATTATCGGCATCGGTGAGGCTCGGCTTGAGATAGACGCCACTGCTCCATTCGGCCCCGCCCCAGATTGAACGGGAATAGCGCAACCCCAGCGTCATGTTCAGTTCGGACTGGTCCTCGTCGCTGGCGGGCGGGAGGAATTGCGCGCCATCGAGGTACTCCCTGCTCCACTCGCCGTAGCTGGCGCCGATACCGGCCAGCCCCTCCAATGCTCCCCCGCCCTGGGTGTCAAAGCGGTAGCGCATGCCCACGGTGAGGCCGGTTCTGACCTGCAAGGCCTCGTTGGTGTTGCGCTCCACGAGAGCCTGTACGAAGGGTGCCCAGGATTCTTCCGTCGCTTCGGTGATGTCAAAACTTCCCCTGAAATACGAAGGAAGGGTGTCCTCGCCGTCGGCATCGAAGCTGAGTTGGAGCGAGGTATTGATACGCTCGCCGCGCTTCTTGAGGCCGAGCCGCAGTTGGGGTTCAACGCCGTCGCGCGTGCCTTCAAAAGCCCGAACACCCGCCCCGACCTCGCCCGACCAACCGATTTCCCCAGCGCTCGCGCCGGCGGGCTGCCCGGGCACGGGCCTGGCCGTGTCGACCGAAGTCATCGACAGGAGCGCAACTTTCGGGGCCACGCCCTCGCCCCCGGACTCTTCGACGCCCTCGGGAACAAATCGCCCTACGTGAACGGTCCCGCCGGTCTCCGTAACCACCCAGGCCTGGTCCGTCGTGAGCGATTTCACTTCCGACATGGGCAGCATCATCTGCCCCTCAAGGGAGGTGCGAAAGACGAGGATGCCGTCTTTCACCCGCGTCAGATCGCCGGACATCGATTCGCCGCTTGCGGTCACGAGGAGGTCGGCGCGCGCCGCCGCTGAAAAACAAAGCGCACACACCACCAGCAGGGCCTGTAGGGTCCGTCTGAACTTGAATCGGTGTGTCATGCTGCTGGTCCAATCCGCTGAATGATTTCGAAAAACGTTTTGAACGGGACTCAGGCCCGCCAGATCTCCACGGACGCGCACCCCGCCACCGCTTTACCCGCCGTGATAGAGAGGGGGGCCTCCACCAGGGCCTGGATCATCGCCCGCTTGTCCTCGCCCGCGGCCACAAACACGATCCGTTCGCAGCGCGAAAGTAATTCCGGACTCACGGTAACGCGGTCGGGCGGCGTGGCCTTATAGGCGGGGGCAGCGAGACGTCCCTCGCAACGTTCGAGGTCTTCATCGTTAAAGAGCGAGCAGGTGTGTCCGTCCGAGCCCAGACCGAGCAAGGCCAGGGGAATCGTGCCGCCGGATTTCAGGAAGGCACGCAGATCGATGTCGTATCGATCGGCGGATTCCTCCAGGCTGAACTCCGGGTAGATTCGGAGGGTGTTTCCCGCGTTGAGTCCGAGGGCATCGATCATGGCCCGCGCGTTGCCATAGTTGTTCTCGGGCGAATCCATCGGCACGTGCCGGTCATCGGCAAACATGATGCAGGCATTGGGGCTGGCCGCGACGGGTTCCGCAGCAATCGCGGCATAGACCGGCAGGGGGGTGTTGCCACCGGATATCATGAGGGCGAAGCGCGTGTCCGACGCCTGGCTCAGGGTCTCGCGCATGAGGGCCTCCATGGCCGTCAACAGGTCCGCCTTGGAATCAAAATCTCGTACTGCAATCGTCATGTCACATCCTGTCAATCGGTCCCGCCGCACTCACCGGGGCGGGGATCTTCATTTATTCTACGAAGAACCGTCGATTACCAACTGGCGTTGAAGCGGGCCGCGAGTGCGTTCGCCGCTTCAGGGCCATGGCTGCCGAAAGGATAGGTCTCGGGCTTGACCCGCTTTGCTTCCAACTCGTGCAGCACGGGCGTGAAGATATCCCACGCCGCTTCGAGCTCATCCGCCCGGATGAAGAGACTCTTGTCCCCCTGAACCACATCCAGAATCAGGGACTCATAGGCATCGGGGATGACCCCCTCGAAGGCGGAGGCGTAGCGCAGGTCGAGCTTGGTCTCGTCCAGCCGGATGCCCAGACCGGGCACGCGATTCACAATACGCAGGGTGAGGCCGGCGTCGGGTTGCACGGTGATAACCAGTTCGTTGTTCGGAAGCCCCTTGGCGGCGTCGGCAAAAATATTGCCGGGCATGCTGCGGAAGCGAATCCTGATCTCGGTCTTGGAGTCGTCCAGGCCCTTGCCCGCGCGGAGCAGGAAGGGAACGCCCGCCCAGCGGCGGCTGTTCACCTGCAGAACGGCGGCGGCATAGGTCGGGGTGATGGAGTCGGGCGGAGTGCCCTTTTCCTCCAGATAGCCGAAGTGCTGCTTGCCGCCGGAAACGCCCGCGGTGTACTGGGCCACCACGAGATCGTCGAGCGTCAGAGGCTTCACCGCGCGTAGGGCCTTGACCTTTTCGTCGCGAACATACATGGAATTCAGGGCCACGGGCTGTTCCATGGCCACGAGGGAGAGCATCTGGAGGAGGTGATTCTGCATGACATCGCGGATGATGCCATATTGGTCGAAATAGCCCGCGCGCCCTTCCAGGCTCAGGTTCTCGGTCCACGTAATCCGGACATTCTTGATATGGTTCCGGTTCCAGATGGGGTCGAAGATCAGGTTGGCGAAGCGCAGGACCAAAAGGTTCTGAATGACTTCCTTGCCCAGGTAGTGGTCGATGCGGTAGGTCTGGGCTTCATTGAAGACCTGGCACATGCTGTCGGTCAGGGCGTCGGAGGAGGCACGGTCGCTGCCGAAGGGCTTCTCAATGACCACGCGGCTCCAGTTGCTGTCCGATCCGTGGGAAACGAGTTGGGCATCGCGCAGGGCGTGGGCCACGTCCAGGAAGAGAAAGGGCGGGATGGCCATGTAGAAGATGCGGTTCTCCATCCGGCCGGGGTCCAATTTGTCCAGTTCGGCGTGCAACTGCTGGAAGGACTCGGGTGAGTCATAGTTGCCGGAAACGTAGGTGCAGCGCGAGAGGAAACTCTGCATACGCTCATCGCACTTTTCCCCCGGCACGTAGCGGCAGGTCAGGCGTTCTTCGACCCGGTTGCGAAATTCCTCGTGGGACATGGGACTGCGGGCAAAACCGACAATATGGAAGGTTGTGGGCAGCAGATCCTGGCAATAGAGCGCGAAAAGCGCGGGAAATATCTTCTTCAGTGCGAGATCGCCCGATGCCCCGATAACCACCACGGCGAGTGGATGCGAACGGTCAATAGTCTGGGTCATTTTCTCTTAATCCTTCCGGCACCCGAAGGCGCATTTCATTCTGTATCAATGTGCCATTTTAGCACGTGGGCCATGCGGCGCGTATCAGTTTCCGGTTTGGGAAAGGCTGGGATCGCTTATCTGATACACCGCCATGCCCAGGTAACGTTTTGATTGACTTGCCGCATAGCTTTCGAGCTTCATCGCCGCAACTTTTCCGGCGGTCGAACTGGCATGGTAGAG
>JBIJDL010000131.1:0-13215 GCA_044344195.1 Candidatus Hydrogenedentales bacterium | reverse complement strand
GCGCCAGCGCGGGCTGCGCGGAAACCGCCGCCTCCAGTGCATGCACGGCGGTGTCGAATTCCTGAAGACTATCGCTCAAAGGGTCGTCCATAATGGAAAATCAGTGGATCTCATGGGCGGGGCTGGTTCCCTCGTTACCACGGTCCTCCGTGGTAATGCATACCGTGCCGCTCCAGCGGCACAGCGTGTAACAAGTCACCTTGAACGCAGCGAGATAGCATCCAAAGCTCTGTTCACGCGGGAGCGTAAACCTATGCATTACCACATAGGACCGTGGTAACGAGAGATAGCCACTCGCGCGTGTTCGCTGTTCAAGACTCCTTTCACACCTCACGGCGAAGTCACGATCTGTCCGGTCGCATCGCGCACCGCGGGGCCGTCTTTCTTCTCGCCCGCGTGGGTAATAAGGAAGTAGAGCCACAAAGCGCCCAATATAGCAAACAGCAAGCTGAATTGCAGAACTTTCTTCTTGAATCCCGGATCCTTCGCATACCCGCACGTCGGGCACGGGGTCCCGCCATTGTCCATCTTCGTCCCGCATCCGGGACAGACTACTTCGCTCATTCTCGTGTTTTCCTGATATTCGTTTGCGGAGTTCCGCTAGTGGCAATTATAAAAACCTGACCACGGATGACACGGATAGCACGGATACTCCGAAGCCCAAAGCACTTCCCGCACACCCTAAAACTTTTCAATCCGTGCAATCCGTGGTCAACATTTTTTTGCACGGATCGCGCGAAAGCTAATTGCGCTTTTCGTAGAAGTACCTGTATTTCATTCCTGGCGCTCCACGCCTTGTAGGGCGGTCCGGATCACCGAGACCCTGTAATCATGAAACCGTTCACCAGCGTGTCGGGCGTTGACTTCGTCTGCGCATAGGCCAAATACTGTCGGCCCGCTGCCACTCATCGCACTCGCGACACAGCCATAGTCCCCCAAGCGTTCTTTGATCGACGCGAGCTCGGGGTGGTCGTGAAAGACTCCAGATTCCATGCGGTTGAAAATCATACCCGCCACATCCCCCGAGGCCAGCCGCGCCTGGGCCGTACGAAACGCCTCCGTCTTGCCGTCCACGACAGGCTCCGTGTTCCGCGTGAGCTTAGGGTGGCCATAAGCTTGGCCCGCTGTAATCGCCAGGGGTGGATGCACCAGCACCAGCCAACGCGGATCCATCGCAGGCAACGCCTCCATCACTTCCCCACGCCCCGTCGCAGCCACCGTACCACCGCTCAGGCAATAGGGCACATCCGACCCCAAGGCCAACGCCATCTCCGCCAGGGCCTCGCCCGAGAACGCGAGCGACCACAAGTCGTTTAATGCGATGAGCGTCGCAGCCGCGTTACCCGAGCCGCCCGCCAGCCCCGCCGCCACCGGCAGACGCTTGTCCAGATGAATCTTCACGCCTTCCATCACACCGGCACGCTCGCGAATCAACGTCGCCGCGCGATAGACCAGGTTATCCTCTGGCGCGCACAGGCCGGCATCACTGCACGTGAACTCAATGCCCATGCCCCCGATTTCAAAGCGAAGTTTGTCCCACAAATCGATCGATTGAAAAATCGTCTCGATGTTCGTGAAGCCATCGGGGCGCCGTTCCAGCACATCGAGGTACAGGTTTACTTTCCCATAGGATCGGTAGGTCACCGGTTTCATAACTACTAGCTTTCCAACTTTCCAGTCAATGCGGAGAACTCAAACTTTTCACCACGAAGACCACGAAGTGCACGAAGGAAAAACAGAAGAAGTATGTATCCATCCATCTTTCCCTCTTCGTGACCTTCGTGGTGGAAATTATTCGGCCGTCGCCATCGAACACTTCGGTCCTTTATTCGTGCGGATTCGTGTCCATTCGTGGTTCAACTTTTTGTGCGAGTAAGCTTCTCAAAACTTCCGCGTCCACAATATCGAGATCACCAGCACGCTACCCAAGATCCCCGCAAACAGGAATCCCGCCATACCCAGGCGGCTGAAGCTGGATTCCGTCGTGATCAGCAGGCTCGACCCCACGATCAGCGCGGCCACGATCAGCCCGACCGTGTTCCGGCTGCTCGCGCGATCAATCGTCGCCGCCAGGTCATCCAGATGCTCGTGGTGGATAGAGAATTTCAGCTTGCCCTGGCGCAACTGCTGCAACAAATACGACACGTCGCGCGGCACCTGATGGCCCAGGCGCAGGATTACCCTGGCGTTGTGCCGGATGTCTCGAAGGATCTGCCGGGGCGCGTAGCGCTTCTTGATGAGCTGTTCCACATAGGGCCGGATAATAGGCACCATGTCCAGATCGGGATCCAGGCTCCTGCCCACCATCTCGATGGTCGCCAGCGCCTTGATCAGCAGGGAGAAACGGGGCGAAAGCTCCATATTCGCCCGCTGGAGGATTTGCGTGGCCCGCTCCAGTCCGCGCGCCACCTGGCCGCCGCCCAGGATTGCCCGCGCTTCAAAGGCGATAAACTCCGTCAGCTCCCGCTCCAGCACCACCAGATCCGCCGGCTCGCCGCCCGAGGTCAGCAGCAAGATCGCATCCACGCAGGCCCGACTGTCGCGCCCGAACATGGCGAGAAATACATCGCCGATGGCGGCCACATCGGTGTTTTCCAGATGGCCCGCCATGCCCAGATCCAGAAAGGCCAGGCGGTTGTCCCGCGTGACAAAGATATTACCGGGGTGGGGATCGGCATGGAACAATTGATACTCAAACACCATCCGGCAGAGGGCGTCGCAACCGTTGATGGCCACCTGCGCCGGATCGCAGTTGCGCTCGGCGTAGGCCTCCAGGCTGTCCACCCGCACGCCATCGATCCAGTCCATGGTGAGCACCGACTGGGCGCAAAATTCCGTGTAGACTCCGGGAATGATCACCGCCGGATCGTCGGCAAAATTCTTCTGGAACTGCTCGATCACCCGCGCCTCGATCTCGAGATCGAGCTCGCGGCGGATGGACCGCGCGAACTCGTCCACGATGCCCGGCGGGTCAAGCCACTTCACGTCTTCCAGATGGCCCGCGCTCCACTCCGCCACCTGGCGCATGAGACTCAAATCGGAATCGATAATCTTCGATACGCCCGGGCGCTGAATTTTCACCGCCACTTCCTGGCCCGTCTTCAATTGCGCGCGATACACCTGGCTCAGCGATGCTGAAGCAACGGGTGTTTCGTCAAAGGCCGCAAACAGCTCCGATGCGCCAACCCCGAAAGACTCCTTCAGCACCTCCTCCATAACTTCGAAGGGAACGGCATCCACCTGATCCTGGAGGTTGCTCAATTCCCGCGCCAGCTCGTGGCGGATCAGGTCGGGCCGCGTGCTGAGCACCTGGCCCAGCTTGACGAAAGTCGGGCCCAGCTCCACCAGCGCCGCGCGCAGGCGCTGCCCGAAGGTGTGGGGCGCGCCCACCGGCGAATCCATCAGGTTGAGGCCGCGCAGCAGCTTGGCCGGGAGGCTGCGGTGAAAACCGGCACGCTGGAGCAAATCCGCGAAACCATGTTTCACGAAGACCTGCAGCACTTCGGCGAGACGCACCGCGTTCACCGTGTGCTTTCCTAATTTGGAATAGTACAAGCGCTGCCTTTCAACGGTGGCGGGTCAAATAGTAATTAAAGGCGTACAGTTTTTCCGTTCTTGCCCCGGAGGGGCTACGGAAGCCCAGGGTGAAGCGAGGTACGAGCGGAACCCTGGGATCTGCCACGATAATAGCTTCTAAAACCTCCGAAGGGGGTGGCGGAAACACCGCCGAGGTAGCTCATGACCTATCAATTGCGACTTCGTCGCACCATCGAAATTATCTATTTACCTATCTAGCATAGCGAATTTCACCGGGTTTTCCGTCGCCCGCTTCGCGGGCTCAGGCGATATTGGCGTCTATACCCAGGGTTCCGCTTAGGCTCCACCCTGGGCTAAGTTCCGCAGCCCCTCCGGGGCCCAAAAAATTCGCCAACTGATACCGTTAAAACCGAAACGCACGTTGCAAAATGCGAGTAAGAAATCGCTCCAACAGGATAAACCGAACATTGCTTCGTCCCTGATATTGCAGTATCAAGGCGGTTGGTCAGAACGGCCACACGCGCCGCAGCTTTTTCTTCAGACCGCCATCACCTTCGCCTTCGCCATCCGACTCGGGCGTTTCCGCTTTTGCGGTCTCGGTTTTGGCCATATCTTCCGCTGCCGTATCTTCGTTGGCCGGCGACTCCGGCGCCTGTTCAGCCTCGGCCTTCTCAGCGTCCGCTTTCGCTTCCTCGGCCTTTTCAGCGTCGGCCTTTTCTTCCTTCGCCTTTTCCCGAGCTTCGGCTTCCTTGGCTTTTTCAGCCTTCGCCTCAGCCTTCGCTTCCGCTTTGGCGTCGGCCTTCGCCTCGGCTTCTGCCTTGACCGCATCTTCCTTGGCCTTGGCGGCCTCGGCTCTATCGGCCTCGGCCTTTGCCGCCTTCTGCGATTCCACTTTGGCGGGATCCGGCGCGGGAGCCGCATCCTGACCCAGGACCAGCGTCCGGTCTTCGACCACCGCGCCCGCCGCATCATGCCGCGTCAGACGCCATGAACGGGGCGCATCCAGTCCCGCGTCGATCGGATGGGCCGCGACGCGCTCCCTGCTGACCAGCTTTTCCACGTCGCCTTTGATATTGCCGTCCAGCGTGCCAATGAACTCGATCGGCCCCGGCCAGAACTGGGCCGCCGTCATGAGTTCGGGCGTGATCTGCGCACCGCCGTCCAGCGTGCAGCAGAGCGGGCCCGGCGTCATGCCATAGACCGCCATGCGCGCCACCGAGCTACCGGCGTCGAGCCAGTCTTCCAGATCATCGTCCACCGTCGAAACCGAGGAGGGGAACACAGGCAAGGGATCCGCCGCGGTACGCAGCGCGCGGTAGGCCAGATTCTGGGCCTCGGCGCGGGTCAGGCCGAAGCCCTCCAGTACTTCGTCGGGAATGGCGGAATAGTCCACCACCACGAAGGCGGCATCCCAGTCTTTCAGCGATTTAATCTTTTCCTGAAATGCGTTGGCGGACTCCGGCGCGGCGGGGTTGAGCCAAGAGAGGCCGTCGGCGGACTTCGCGGTGCCCGCGCCGTCGCCCTTGCTGGCGAGGGGTTCAATGGTCACACCAACCTCCAGGCCCGCCTTGGACAGATCGCCCACCGCCGATTTCATGCTGTCGGGGAAGCGGCCTGTGGCCCCCTCCATGGATCCGGGACGGCCTTCCCAGCCGCGGCCCAGCAATACATGATCGATACCGGCCTTTTTCCAGTCGCCCGCCGCCTGGACATAGGCATCCAGCCCCTTGTCGCTGGCGAGGGTATACCAGCCTCGTTCATTGAAGGGGCGCGGGGTCACTTTTACGAGGGTGCTGTACACCCACGAATAATTCAGATCGACCCGGTCCGGCTCGGGCACGCCATGGGAAATCCACAGCGGATCGGAAACAAGCTTCGCGCCCGGCTTCAGCAGCTTGTAGGGCTCGTAGTTGCAGGTAATGTCGCCGTGCCACTCGCCCGCCACTTCTTTGAAAGACACCGTGGAACGGGCCAGGCCCTGGGGAATCAGGCCCACGCCAAAGCAGATCGGCTTCGACGGATCGTGAATCACCGCCATGGTCGCGTCTTTCCCCGGAGCGACGACCGGCTGGCCGCCCGTGTCCAGGATCCGGCGGTGGCGCACCGTGGCCTGATCGCTCAGGGACTGCATCACCGATTTCTCGGAGATCACGGGCCGGATCGCCGCAATCTTCACGTCGGCCTGGCTAACGTTATCCACGGCAATCTCGATGAACACGAAGGGCCGGTTCCGGTAGGTCTTCAAGGAGTGAACGATGCGCAGGCCATTCTTCGGCGGAAAAGCCACGGAATATACCGTGCCTTCACCAAACTCATCGGTGAACTTTTCGCGGCCCGAAGTACCGTCGGTCAACCCGATGCCCCGCATCTCGGTGCCGTCTTCCAGCACCACGCAGAAGCCGATCCGGTCCGCCAGCACCTGGCCGCCGTCCATCAACACGCGCCATTCGGCCGTGTCCTCGGCATAGATCAGCACGCCGCGCTCGATCGGGATTTTGTACTGGTTGCGGAGGTCCCAGGGCTTGTTCGTATCCGCCCGGCCGGCCGGAGCCAGCGCCAGGGCCAGCACGAAAAGGGCCGCGATCCGTATTGCAAGGGAGAATTTTGCTCTCATTAACACCACTCCATGAGTCTTCATGTTGTTTTCTCGGTTCTCGCGCTTGCGCGCGGATCGATGCCCTTCGGTCTGGGCGTGAAGGCGGTGGCTGGGCTAAGCCGCGTCCCGCCATTTCACTTGTCCGCCCGCCTCAAGCGGGGGAAGCATCTGAAGCCAAGAGTATACTCCAATTCGCCGGGTGCCTCATAACGCAAGGGGTGCTGTCCGCGAGGACAGGTCGCCCCTACCAATGGGTGCGCGCGGCGTTGATCCCCGCCTCCTTCCCGGTGAGGCAACGGACCGACCGCCGCGCCCCTACAATTCTCTCCGTGCGCGGTTTGACTCATTTTCCCGCCGTGTGCTACGCTTTCCCGAACTGTCCCCGCGCGCATGCTAGGATTTAGATTGTCTTGCGGAGCAAAGGGTGATGGCGGTTGGGTCCTGCTCAACGCGGTATAGACGAACTCGGTCAGGTCCTGACGGAAGCAGCCGTAGATTATATTCGTGTGTGCTGCAGGAGTGCCTGGCCGTCATCACCCGTTGCTCCGCGACCTTTCCCAGCCGGGTCTGGTCCGCGGCCGGGCAATGGAACCGCGCCCAGGGTGAACGCCGGAGGCTCGAATGGCAGACGATCAATACTTGGTGCTGGCCCGAAAGTGGCGCCCCCAGGCCTTTGAAAGTGTCGTGGGTCAGGACCACATCACCCGCACCCTCAAGAACGCCATCAATTCCGGCCGGATCCACCACGCCTTCCTCTTCATCGGCTCCCGCGGGATCGGCAAGACCACCACGGCCCGCATCCTCGCCAAGGCCCTCAATTGCCTGGAAAGCGACAAGCCCACGCCGGAACCCTGCGGCGAGTGCAGCAACTGCACCTCCATCGCGGCGGGCAACAACCTCGACGTCATCGAGATCGACGGCGCCTCCAACAACGGCGTAGATGACGTGCGCGAATTGCGCGACAACATCCGCATGATGCCCACCAACGGGCGCTACAAAGTCTATATCATCGACGAAGTGCACCAGCTTTCCATCGGCGCCTTCAACGCGCTGCTGAAGACCCTGGAAGAGCCCCCCCCACACGCGGTTTTCATCCTGGCCACCACGGAAGCGCACAAGATCCCGACCACCATCGTATCCCGCTGCCAGCGCTACGATTTTCGCCGCGTGCCCATTCCCAAACTCATCGACCTGCTCCGCACCATCCTGGACAAGGAAGGCCTGAAAGCCACCGACGAGGCCCTCCACGCCATCGCCCGCGCGGCCGAGGGCGGCGTCCGCGATTCGGAGAGTATCCTCGACGAACTCATCACCTATTGCGACGGCGAGATCACCTTCAAGGACGTTTTTGACGTCCTCGGCCTTGTCGACTGGCAGGTCATGCACGACCTCTGTGATTCCATCCTCGACAAGGATGTCACCCGCCAGCTCCTTATCGTGGAGCAGGTGGCGTCGGCGGGCAAGGACCTCACCCAGTTCGTCCAGGAGCTGCTGCGCTATTTCCGCAACCTCCTCGTCTGCAAGACGGCCAACGTGAAAGAACTCCTCCACCTGCCGGAGGAAGAGCTCGCGGCCATGAACCAGCGTGCCGCCCGGGTCTCCCTCACCAACCTGATCCGACTCGTGGAACAATTCGCCGATCTGGTCAACAGCTTCGACTCCCAGCTCGCCCAGCGCATCGCCCTGGAGGCCATGCTCATCCGCATTTCCAAGGTCGGCGTGGAAGTCTCCATCGATTCCATCATGGAAAAGCTCATCGCCCTGGGCCAGGGCGGCATCGGCTCCGGTGCGCCCGTGACGATGGAAGCCGAAAACACGCCACCGCCCGCGCCCCGCGCGAAAGAGCCCGTGGCAGCGGCACCAGTTGCGTCAGCACCGGCGCCAAAACCCGCCGAGACGCCACCGGACCCTCCTGAGGCCGAGCCGGCTCCACCAGCGCCCGCGGCTCCGGCAACGCCCAGGCGCGTGGAAGCAAGCGAAGGCAACCTCCCCAGGCTTTGGACCGCGATTATCCAGCAGGCGAGTCATCAAGATCTCAGCCTGGGCACCTGGTTCGGCCAGGGTCGCCCCATCGCCATTGAAGGCAGCGCCCTGATCCTGGAGGCCCCGGCCAATGCGGACAACGCCTCCGCTTTCATGAGCGACGCAAAGAACCGCGACGCCATGGCCGAAATACTCCGCACCGCCACCACCAATCTCGACAGCGTTACCGTGCGGATCAAGAAGGCCCCCGAGAATGCGCCCGCAAGCCCCCAGCGCAAGCCCGCAGTCAACGGCGACCTGCCCTTCTACCCCTCCGTGAACCCGGTGGAAGCCCGCGAGGTTATGGACGACCCAGGTATCGCCACCGTGGTGAATACATTCAAGGGCAAGATCGCCGAAGTGCAGGTCCAGGCAGAGCTACCCATCGATATCGCGGAACCCTGACGACGACGAAGAGAATTCTAAACACGGAGACACGGAGGCACAGAGAGGAAAATGATCTTCGGATGTACTGGGGCGCTTTCGCGCTCATGTATGTATCTCTTTCTCTCCTCCGTCAGATTTCTTTCTCCGTGCCTCAGTGTTCTCCGTGGTCAACACAAACCATCATTTCCGTGAATTTCCGTCGTCAAATACGGTTTGGTCTTGCCCCGTTCATAACCTGTGGATTCATTCAACGAAACGGCCCCGGTGCCAAAAATACCAGGACAACCCAATTCATGATCTCGCTGTTCCGCACTTCCCTCCCGCTCGCCATCCTCATCCTCACGGCCACCACGCCCGCGCTCGAAATCTCGCTCACGGTCGAGGGCGACGTCGAAGAAATCCAGGCCGTCCTCGAATTTCTCAAGACCATGGAAGCTGAAAATGACGGGGAAGACGACCCCTTAAAAATCAACGTCCACAGCATTGCAGCGACAGGCGAAACCGAGGCTCCGATAGCCGAGACCCCCGTCCTGGAAGACCCGCCCCTCAGCCTGGAACGTCCAGAAGTCTTCCCCGCGAAGGGCGCTCCCGGCGCACCCTTCACCGTCACGGTCAATGTCCGCGACAAGTACGACGAAGTCGACACGCTCTCCGTGCGCCTCAGTGGAACCAGCATTTCCACCGACCTGTACGATGACGGCACCCAGGGCGACAAAACCCCCGGAGACGGCGTCTGGACCGCCACCCTCACCCCCCTCGACGTGACCCCCAGCGGCGCCTACACCGTCGAAATCAACGCCTACGACAAGAACGGCAAGGCCCTCACCACCCTCCAGCCCGACGGCACCGTGGTGAAGCTGGTGGCCAATACCGAACTCACCATCGAGCGGTGAGGAAAAGAAATGGGTCTTATAGGTCTTATGGGTCTTATGGGTCCTATGAAGTAAGAGTCCCCGCAACTCATCAGACCCATAAGACCCATAAGACCCATGAGTCCCAGCTACCGGAGACGGTAAATGTTCGCTAGAAAATCCACAAGATCCGAGATTCTCCTCTGTTTCGGAAACCAGCTTCGAATCTTCCTCTTCGGATTGCAGTGCAAGCTCAACGTGGAGTTCTACGTGGCCGAGTGCGAGCGGGCCTTCTCCGATGCCGAGACGGACAAAATCTCTCCCAAGCAGTACACCTTCTACAATGATCGACACGTCACCGTCACCGGCCAGGTAGATGACTACGAGCCAGAATCCATATGGATCATTGTCAACGGGCCTCCGATTGACCTTGCGAAACTCAATGAGCAGGCTCACTTGGAGATATTTCGAATACGGAAAGCCAGCAGAGAGGGGTACCCATACTGAGGCGCGTACAACAATTCGCGTTCATTCGCGGTTCAACCCCATCCCCATCCATTTTCATTTCCCCAACCAAATCTGTACACTGAAGCCCTTCCAAAACACAGGCACGGAATCCCCCACCCCATGGACCACGAAACGCTCCAGAACCTCTTGCGCGACGTGGCGTCGGGCAAAGCCACGCCCGACGCGGCTGCCGCGCTGCTCCGCGATCTCCCCTTTGAAGATCTCGGCTTCGCCAAGATCGACCACCACCGGGAACTCCGCAAGGGCTACCCCGAAACAATCTTCTGCCAGAACAAGACGCCCGAGCAGGTGGTGGCCATCGCCGCGCACATGCGCGCGAAGAGCGGCACAGTCCTGGGCACGCGCTGCTCCCGCGAGACGCTGGACGCCGTCCGAGCGGCCCAGCCCGAGGCGGTCATCAACGAGTTGGCCCGCACCTTCACCATCACCACGAAGGCCCCCCCGCAGGCCGCTGGCACCATCGCCATCGTCTGCGCCGGAACCAGCGATCTCCCCGTCGCCGAAGAGGCCCGGGTCACCTGCGAGCTCCTCGGTAATCCCGTGGACTCGATCACCGACATCGGTGTGGCCGGCATCCACCGCCTCCTCCACCAGCGCGAGCGCCTCAATCGCGCCAACGTCATCATCTGCTGCGCTGGCATGGAAGGTGCCCTGCCGTCTGTCCTCGGCGGCCTCGTCCAGTGCCCGGTCATCGCCGTGCCCACTTCCGTCGGCTACGGCGCAAGCTTCGGCGGCCTCGCCGCCCTCCTGGGTATGCTCAACTCCTGCGCCACCGGTGTGACCGTCGTCAACATCGACAACGGCTTCGGTGCTGCCGTGGCGGCATCGACCATCAACCGCATGGCGGAAAGAGCGCGATGACCCATGCTCTTCACTAAAAGGGCGCCACGGGTGCCACCTTCAAAGGGAGGAGCGCAGCGGGGGAACTTTGTGGGTGAGGGCACCTCAGAACTAAGATGCAGACCTGACCTTAATCGCAGTCCCATCACCCACAAGCTCCTGCGGCGGAGCCGCCCCGCTTGAGGGTGGCACCCGAAAGTCACCTCGCGGAATACACAATAACCCAATGTGATCGCCGTGATTCGCGGGTGAGTAATTTACCAATAACCCACGAGGCCCAGCCTCTCGGGAGCACCCCATGAAAACCTGTTACTTCGACTGCTTCAGCGGTATCAGCGGCGACATGACCGTGGGTGCCCTTATCGACGCGGGCGCCGACTTCGACGCCATCAAAGAAGGCCTGAAGTCCCTCGGCGTCGAAGGCTACACCGTCTCCGCAGAAAAAGTTCTCAAGAACGGCGTCCACGCCACCCAGTTCCGCGTGCATGATCATGGCCACGAACACCACCATGATCATGACCACGAGCACACTCACACGCCGCGCTTCACGCCGATACACAGCCACGAACACAAGCACGTCCTAAATCCGGGCCACCACCACCATGATCATGACCACAGTCACGATCACGGCCACAGCCATTCCCACACGCACGATCATGATCACAGCCACAGTCATTCCCACACGCACACACACGATCACGGTCACCATCACCACCCCCACCGCAATCTGCCCGACATCGAAAAACTTATCACGGGCAGCAGCCTGCCCCAGGCCGTGAAGGATGCCGCCAACGCCACCTTCCTCGCACTGGGCGAGGCCGAAGCCTCGGTCCACGGCACCACCATCGACCAGGTCCACTTTCACGAAGTGGGCGCGGTGGATTCCATCGTCGATATTGTCGCCTCGCAGATCGGCTTTCACCTCCTGGGTATCGAACGTTTCGCCTGCTCGCCCCTCCATGTGGGCAGCGGCACCGTAAAGTGCGACCACGGCATCATGCCCGTGCCCGCCCCCGCCACGGCCCGCCTGCTCCAGGGCATCCCCACCTACGGCGGCGCGGTCGACGGCGAGCTCGTCACGCCCACCGGCGCGGCCATCATCCGCCATCGCGTCACCGAATTCGGCCCCGCGCCCCTCATGCGCACCCTGGCCATCGGCTATGGCAGCGGCACGAAGAACCTCGCCGACCGCGCCAACGTCCTCCGCGTCACCATCGGCGAAAGCGGCGCGGACGCGGGCCGCGACACCATCCAGATCCTCGAAGCCAACCTCGACGACATGTCCGGCGAACTCCTCGCGCCCCTCGTGACCGCGCTGATGGACGGCGGCGCACTCGATGCCTTCCTCACGCCCGTCATCGGCAAGAAAGGCCGCCCGGCCCACGTCGTCACCGTGCTCGCGGCGGAAGACAAGGCCCAGCCCCTCTGCGAGGTGCTCTTCGCCCACTCCACCACCCTCGGCGTGCGCACCCGCACCGAGCAACGCTTCATCCTCAACCGCACCTGGAAATCCGTTTCCACCCCCTGGGGTCCCGTACGTGTTAAGATAGGCGCGCGCGGGGAGACCGCCATCACCACCGCACCCGAATACGAAGATTGCCTGAGCGTCGCCAACGGTGCCCAGGTCCCAGTTCGCAAAGTTTACGAGGCCGCCCTTGCCGCGGCCATCAAGGGAGAGTTCGCCGATGTCTGAACGAATTGCCATCTACCCCGGCAGCTTCGATCCCCCCACACTCGGCCACCTCGACCTCATTCTCCGCGCCGTCAAGATCTTCGATCACGTCATCGTCGCCGTTGCTATCAACGACGCCAAAGTTGGCCTCTTCTCCACCGAAGAGCGCATGGAGATGCTTCGCGAAATGCTCGTCGACACCGCGCGGGTGTCCGTCGATCACTTCAAAGATCTCACCGTGAACTTCGCTAAGAAAAAAGGTGCCGTCGCCCTCATCCGCGGCCTCCGCGTCGTTTCCGACTTTGAATTCGAGCTCACCATGGCCATCAACAACCACAAGCTCGCCCCCGAGATCGACACCGTCAACCTCATGCCCAGCGAGCCCTACCTCTTCCTCAGCAGCCGTCTGGTAAAAGAGATTGCCGCCTTCGGCGGATCCCTCAGCCACTTCGTCAGCCCCGCCGTAGAAAAACGCCTCCACCAGAAATTCCGCGAGATCGCCGAGAAGTAGCCCGTCCCGAAGCAACTTTGCGCAAGCAAGGTCCACCTTCGCCAGCAAGAGTTCGCCATGGGTGCCACCCTCAAGCAGAGGAGCGCAGCGGGGGAAGCTTGTGGGTGATGGGACTTCGCGCAGCACATTGCCCCGAACTGATCAAACGTGCCACGCGATTGCGAGGTACGGACACAAAAACGCCAAAAAACCAATATATAAAGGGGTTTTTCCATATTTTGGCCTCGTTTAAGTACTTTCTTAAGTCCACTTGAAAAAACGGGCTCAAAAC
>JBIJDL010000598.1:0-3842 GCA_044344195.1 Candidatus Hydrogenedentales bacterium | reverse complement strand
CAGCCTTGCTCGTTTCCCTTGCACGCCCGAAGTAGCGAGGTAAGCGCAACGACACCGGCACATCCCAAATGATAGGATGCCTCTCATGTTCAACGTTCAATCGAGGAGATTTCGAGATGCGAATTGGTACACGGTGCTGGCTGATTCTAATCGGCCTACTTGCCTCAATGGCGACAACCTCCACCCTCGCCCAAAAGCCCCCCGAAACTCCGCGCATTCCGCCGACCACCGCACTCGGCGGCCCCGCGATCTGGCCGCCCTATCAAAAGATCGAGGCCGTGTTGAAGCATTGGGCTACGCAGCATCCTGTGGGCTTTCAATTGGATGAGCTGGGTAAGTCCGTGGAGGGACGCAGCATCTACGCCGTCACCATGACCGATCCCAACCTACCCGATGAGAACAAACAGCACGCGCTGGTCACCGCGCTTCACGCGGGGAACGAGCGGGGCGCGGCCACGACGGTGATGGGCATCGTCGAATGGTTTCTGTCGAGCGATCCGCGGGCAGGGGAAATTCTTAGGAATCAGGTCGTGGTGTTTTTGCCGCTGGTAGATCCCGACCGCTACGAGAAGGGCCAGTTCACGCCGATTTACACGGAGTGGAATTCGGACGGCCCCTTGAAGCCGGAGGACGTGCCTGAGGCGGTGTATGTGCAGCGGGTCTTTGATCGCTTTCAGCCCGACCTCCATGCGGACATTCACGGAACGAGTCTGGACTTCGAGAAGTACATCATGTTCGAGAGCTCGGGCTGCGCCTATTCCAACAGCGCGTTGCGCCCCTACCACCGCGAGATCGTCCTCCAGATGGACGAGGCGGCGATGGCGGCAGGTTATCCCATGGACACGCTGGAGGATGATGCGGAGCGCCAGTTCTATGGTCCCGGTGTTTCCGAGATGGCCGCCAAGAGCTGGTACGGCCAGCCGCGCTACTACGCCGCGAACTACCTCTACGACCACTTCCACACGCTGGTCTCCGCCACGGAAGTGTGCTGGGAAGAAAGTGGCCTGGTGCGGCACCAGCGGCTGCTGGAAATCGGCAACGAGCGCTGGCCGGGCTACTACTACCCCGGCTATCCCAACCAGGTCATTATGAGCAATACCCACGTCTATCTCGTGGCGTATGGTCAGACGGCAGCGGCGCGACGCGCGAGCCGGGTGGAGCTGTGGAATCGCATGGACGAGTTCACCTTCGGCAGCCTGGACCCCGCGATGGCGGGCCGAGCCAGCGCCTTCCTCGCCACCAGCGCCAGCGCGGAGGCCTACCTGAACGATGACAAGTTGGACGCGACCATGGCGAAGTTGGATACGCACCCGCGCATGAACTTCGCCGCGATCAGGGACTTCTTCCACGACTGGCCCGCCGGACAAAACGGCCCCACGCCCCAGTTGTACGTGACACATCGTGCGCCGGAGAAAGCCCCGGCGGAGGGCGAAGCAGCCGCGGTGTCCGCCCCCATCCAACACGGCGCAAGCATCCAGTTGAGGCTGCCTTACCCGAATGCGAAGATCAAGGAACTGAAGTTGAACGGGGAACCCATCGCGGTCTCCGAGACGGACAGCTATGCCGCGTGGACAGCACGAGCCTCCACGTATATTCAGGTGAATCTATCGCCGGAGCGCATGGCGGAGGAGGATTTGTTCATCGTGACTTGTGAGTACGAACCCGGCGCATTGCGGGGGCATTGGGACACGTGGCGTACGGTGGAGTAAAGAGGCGCCCAGCCGGGCGCCGGCCCAAACGTGTGAATATCCTATTTAGCACAATCACCAGGATGCTTATTTTATGACAACGGCACAATCGGAAAATCGGAATAAATCTCGACGGTGGGTATGGGCGGCTTTAAGTGTGCTTGTTTTAGGAATTGGTCTCGCCGCCTGGATCCTGAATTCCCAACCGCCTGCGAAGAAGTTGAAACCGCTGGAAGCCGCCAGCTTGGATCCGGCCGTACACACCGAGGCAGACCCAATTCTCGATGCGCCGCCTGCGGAGAATGCCGACACGCATCCCGCAGCCACGAATTCGGAACCCGAAATTCCAGATGACTCCGCTCTGGAGACCTCCCGCTCGCCAACTCCGATCATGGACCTTGCCGCGCGCGAACGCTTCGAATTCGGAGGCCGCAATCCCGGCCCCGGAGCGGCCGATGTCGCGGCGCGTACCGCCGAACTCCAACCCCCCGAGGCCGAACTGTTGAAAATGACCAGTTCCGAACTCGTGGATGAACTCTCAGCGTCGCCGCTTCAAGTCTCTATCTATCACTCTAGCGATAGTAGATTCGACGGTCAACTCGCGGCTTTCGAGCGCACCCACAAGGGAGTGGGCATTTTGCTTTCACGCCCCGACGGGGCATCCGCACTGCTGGAGACCTACCAGGCTTACTCGGACTCGCTCATGGTCCCTGAACCGCCTGGCGACGCGCGCGGCACGGGCCTCGAATTCGCTTCACTCGAGATGTTGCTGGGTGCAACTCCGTTGCTCGAACAGTTTGAATCAGCGAATCAACTTCCGGCGCTGATAGAGACGGTGCTGCAATCCGTCGAACGGCAAGCTGACTACGACGCAGCACAACCCGAACCTGTCTATGGCGAAGCCATGATAGCCAACTCGGCAACGGTTGTTGGACGGTCGCTTGAACGGCTCAATGACCCAGCATTTATAGAATGGATAACGGCGCCGGAACGATTGGGTATCCTGACCGACCGCCCGCCTACGCATGAAGAGGCTCGCGAGATTTTGGACATGGCGGCCACTGCGTATGGTCCTGAGACTTTGGAAGTCACTCCTGGGAGTGCCTGTGAATGAGGTAGACTTTAGTTGCTGGGGCTATGGGGACGTACCGCCGCACAGGCACCGGCACGGGCGTTGACGGCTTCGTTGCTACTTATAGATTCCCGAATGTCTCAACGCGGCGCGCGCTCGAAAAAGTGGCGAGCGCGAGTCCGTACCGGGATTCGCCCCTACGCATTCCCGGCCTTGAATAACCCATAACGCTCGGCGAGGTGCGGGATGCCTCGTTAGTCACGAGGAGGAGGAACATACCGCTCCGGACAGTATAGGCAAGCAAGACTATTCATGAATTCAGAGCAGGTCGCGAAACTCACTCACCGTCAATCCTGCCTGCCGAATAATCGCGCGAAGTGTGCCTTTCGCGATCTCGTGGTGATTGGGAACCGTCAGTCGACGATGTGGGGCCACCTGTTGTATCAGAATCATATGACTACCCTGTTGTCTATCCAACGCATAGCCAATCTTGCCTAGAGCATAAAGGACGTCCCGGCCGGAGACGACCGGCAGCCCGCTCAAAGCACAACCTCTACCACCTCCTCGTAGATCGAGGGGGGAATGGGGTCGCCGTGCGCCTCAAGGCTCTCTATGTAACCGGTAATCGCCTCTTTAATATTTTCGAGCAATTCCGCGCGGGTCGCACCCTGAGAAATGCACCCAGGCAAGGCCGGTACTTCGCCCACGTACACGCCGTCTTCGTCTTGTTCGATCAGAACTCGATATCGCATAGCTTCTCCTCATAGGAATGGGTCTGCTGAAATAGATCGAGATTTATTCTAGCACGTTCCTCGAATCGAATTAGCCCAAATATTTTCTTTGGGTATTGGCAACGCTTTAACCGAATGAAGTGCCCTGACTGGTGCCGGCACATCGCTTGCCAGGTCGTGTGGCTCCCAATTGCCTGGGGTTCCCAGCAATCTGATGTCTTGTGAAGTTGATTTGGAGTATGAAGGCGCACCAACGTGGATTGGCCTTCCAGACTGATGCAAAGCCCACTTCAGACGTGGGCGGGCCTTGCGTATCGTTGGCGGACCAAGGTCGAGAGACGAGAAAAAGGG
>JBIJDL010000597.1:0-3852 GCA_044344195.1 Candidatus Hydrogenedentales bacterium | reverse complement strand
CAAAGACCATGGACGAGGTAACCCAGCGCTACGTGGACGCGCTCCGCGACGCATCGAAGGACTGGGCGGACCTGCTGGCCTCCCGGCAGCAGATCGCGCTGAATAACCCCGAGCGCGCGGGCGATCTGCCTCAGGCGCTGCCCGACCTCAATCAGGAGGCGGTGCGGCAGGTCCTATTCGCAAAAGACAGCCCCGCCAACATTCCCCGGGGCGATGTTTGGAATCTGAGTGAAGTGCCCATTCAGGGGCAGATGCGCGACAAGGACAACGCCATCACGCGGGTGAAAAACACCCACCCCGGTCGGCCGAATCGCGCCATGGCGCTGGTGGACGGTGAACTCTTTAATCCTTATGTATTCCGTCGCGGCCAGCCCGGCAACAAGGGCGACGATGTGCCCCGGAAATTTCTGGATGTGCTCTCCACGCCCGCGTCTCAGCCCTATACGAACGGAAGCGGCCGCCTGGAACTGGCGAACGCGATTGCGACCCACGAAAACCCCCTGACCGCGCGGGTGATGGTGAATCGCGTCTGGATGCACCACTTCGGTCGGCCGCTGGTGGGTACTCCGAGTGATTTCGGCGCGCGGAGCGATCTGCCCACCCATCCCGAGCTCCTCGACTATCTCGCAAGCGAGTTCATGGCCGGTAACTGGTCGGTGAAAAACCTGCACCGGATGATCATGCGTTCGGCGGTGTATCAGCAGCAGAGCCTCGCCCGGCCCGACGGTGAAGCCGCCGATCCGGAAAACCGGCTGCTGTGGCGGCAGAACCGGCAGCGCCTGGACTTCGAGTCCATGCGCGATGGCGTGCTTCTGGCATCGGGCACGCTGGATATAACCATGGGGGGAGAAGGGGTCTCGATTGTGGATGCGCCCTTCTCCACACGTCGCACTATCTACGGCCAAGTGGAGCGCCAGAACCTGCCGGCGGTCTTCCGCACCTTCGACTTTGCGAGCCCGGATATCCACACCCCCATGCGCGTGAACACGACCGTTCCTCAGCAGGCCCTGTTCCTCATGAACAGCCCCTTCCTCGTAGAGCAGGCCGAGCAGCTTGCCGCACGGGACGTGATCGCGCAGAAGGCGACGCCCGAAGAGCGCATCGCCGCGCTTTACCAGGCGGTCTTCCAACGCGACCCCGCGCCGGACGAGATCGCGCTGGGCAAGCGCTTTGTTGAACATCAGGAGACGGCCTCCCCCGATGAGTTCTCCCATCCTCGCTGGCAGTATGGCTATGGCGCGGTAAACCCGACCACAGGCGCGCTGGAATCCTTCACGGCCATGCCCCACTTTACCGGCACTGCGTGGCAGGGCGGCCCCACCCTTCCCGATCCCGCAACGGACTGGGCCTCGCTGAATTCCCATGGTGGCCACCCCGGCCCGGCGGGCTTTGCGGTGGTGCGGCGCTGGACCGCACCCTATGACGCAAGGATCGCCATGGACGGCGATTTGAAGCACGGCTCCGCCGAGGGCGATGGCGTGTTCGCTTCCGCCGTGGCGACCAACGGCCAGGTGCTGTGGCGCGGCAGCGCCCATAACAGCAACACGGCGAGCGTCTTCGAAAGGTGGGAGGTAAAGGTCGGCGACACCATTGATCTCGTGGTAGATTGCGGCGCGAACCAGAGCTTCGACTCATTCACGTGGCACCCCCGCATTCACGTGCTGGCGCCCGCCGATGGCGACACCAGCGCGGGCCGTGAAACAGAATGGCGTTCGCGCCTGGGCTTCCAGGGACCGCCCCCGCCGCCCATCGAGCCCTGGGGAAAGTACGCCCAGGTGCTGCTGATGTCGAATGAGTTTATGTTTGTGGATTGATCGGGAGCACGGACATTCCTGTCCGTGTGGTCGTGCAACAAAGTTGCACGATACGCGGGTAAGAAAACCCGCGCTCCCGAGTACAGGAGTATTACCAAATGAGTCACCATAAACCAACCGCCGACGACTTCGTCTTGAACCGTCGCGATTTCCTGAAGCGCACGGGTATGGGCTTTGGCGCCATGGGCCTGGCGAGCACCTTGCTCGGCGGCAGCACCGACGCATTCGGCGCCCTCAACCCCACCGCGCCGCAGCGGCCCCACTTCGAGGGCAAGGCGAAGCGCGTGGTCCATATCTTCCACAACGGCGGTCTTTCCCAGGTGGACTCCTTCGACCCGAAGCCCTCGCTGGCAAAGTACGCGGGCCAGAACCTGCCCAACCTGAACCTGCGCACGGAACGGCCCACGGGCGCGGCCTTCCCCTCGCCCTTTACCTTCAAGGAATATGGCGAGAGCCGCATTCCGGTGAGCAGTCTTTTTCCCCACCTGGGTGAATGCGTGGACGACATGTGCATCGTGCGCTCCATGTGCGCCGATGTGCCGAACCATGAGCCGTCGCTGTTGCTCATGAATTGCGGCGACGCGCGCCAGATCCGGCCGAGCGTGGGCTCGTGGGTGACTTACGGCCTGGGCACGGAAAACCAGAACCTGCCCGGCTTCATTTCCATGTGCCCCAGCGGCTACCCGATCCAGGAATCGCAGAACTGGCAGTCGGGCTTCCTCCCCGGCGTGTATCAGGGCACCTACATCGACACGCAGCACACGGAGATGGAAAAGCTCATCGCCCACATTGAGAACAACTACCAGTCGAGCAAGTCGCAGCGCGATCAGCTCGACCTGCTGAGTGAGTTGAACCACAGACACCTCGCCGCGCGCGACGAAGACAGCGAGCTGGAAACGCGCCTCCAGAGCTTCGAACTGGCCTATCGCATGCAGCTCGACGCCACGGATGCCTTCGACATCTCCCGCGAGCCGGAAAGCATCCGCGAGATGTATGGGCCGGGCGTCCACGGACGTCAATGCCTTATCACGCGACGGCTTCTGGAGCGCGGCGTCCGCTTCATCCAGCTCTGGCACGGCGCGGGACAGCCCTGGGACAGCCACGACGACATCGAAAAACTCCACGGCAATCTGGCGAAGGAATGCGACCAGGGCATCGCGGCGCTCTTGAAGGATTTAAAGCAGCGCGGCATGCTGGACGAGACGCTGGTACTCTGCACGGGCGAGTTCGGTCGCACGCCCACGGTGGAACTGCCCACGCCCGGTGCAAACGCGGGCAAAGTAAACGGCCGCGACCACAACCACTATGGCTTCACCGCCTGGATGGCCGGTGGCGGCGTGAAAGGCGGCCACATCCACGGCGCGACCGACGAGTTCGGCTTCCAGGCGGTGGAAAACCGGGTCCACGTCCACGACCTCCACGCGACAATGCTGCACCTGCTCGGCTTCGACCACGAAAAACTCACTTATCGCTACGCGGGCCGCGATTTCCGGCTGACGGATGTGCACGGACACGTGGTGCGGGATATTATTGCGTAGGGGAAAAGTTGAACCGCGAATGGACGCGAATGTTGAGATGCCTTGACGCCGTGGTACGTATGCAGCGCGGCAGTCTTTTTTCTCTCGTTACCACGGTCCTCCGTGGTAATGGATACCGTGCCGCTCCCGCGGCACAAGGACAGGGAAGGTATCCTGGCTTACTAACGTCTCCTCCACGGCAGTGGGATTGTATCGCGAAGGCCTCGTACGCAGGAGAGGACGGAGAAATGCGTCACCAGGGAGACCTGTATAACGAGGGACAACCTAACAAATCTCGGAATCCGTACCCATATGGCGCAATCCAGCGACAATTCTCTTTAAAACCATCTCCCGTTCTTCCACACTCATCTTAGTCGGCCCCGCAGCAGAGTTCCACTGCGTAAGAGTATCTCGGAAAATTCCAAATACGCTTCCGATTTCCATTTCGACGGACGCCGTTCGATCGGATTCCACATATTCAATTGAATGTCGACTGGCTATCTGAACAATGTATCCACCTG
>JBIJDL010000596.1:0-3855 GCA_044344195.1 Candidatus Hydrogenedentales bacterium | reverse complement strand
GATGAAAATAGCCCGATTCCGCACCCACAAACGCAGGCACTTGGTCCGGCGCAAGCCGATCAACGCGCTGGCGAGCTTCATGACCATCCTGAATCTCTACTGCGGAATCGCGAGCATTTTCGCCAGTATCGGCAACGAGTTCGAGCAGGCGGCCATCTTTATTCTGGTTGGTATCATTTTCGACGCGCTGGACGGCACCGTAGCCCGCCTCACCAAGAGCACGTCGGATTTCGGCAAAGAACTCGACAGCCTCTGCGACATCGTGACCTTCGGCGTGGCCCCTGCGGTGCTCGTTTTTACGTCCTACCTGCCCGACGCGCCCACGCTACACCTGGAGATGACGGAACACACCGAATCCATCATCGGGCGCACCGGTTCTTACATGGCCATTCTCTACGTCATCTGTGCGGCCTGGCGTCTGGCCCGCTTCAATACCTTCCAGGCCGAGCGTACCGACTACTTCACCGGCCTGCCTTCCCCCGCCGCAGGCGGGACCCTGGCGGCCTTCGTGCTCTTCCTGGGCTACTTCGAATTCCGCCTCGACAACTACCAGATGGGCCCCTTCGCTTATTACATGCTCGGGCCCATGGCCGTAATCTGCGGCCTGCTCATGGTCAGCACCGTGCGCTATCCGAAGAACAAAATGAAGTCCTTCTTGCTGGCACCCCGACACGCCCTAATCGCTCTCGCGGTCTACGCCGTCATCATCGTCGTGATTCACTACGCCGTGAGCAAATCGCCCAAGATCGTCCTCTTCCCCCTGGGCGCAACCTACGTCCTTTACGGCCTCGGCGATACCCTTTTCTACACCTTCTTCAAGCGACGTCCCGTTCCCGTAGAGGAGGGCCCCGTCTTGCGGGCCTTGGAACCTTTTCCCGGTTCCGGCGCGTCGCCGTCGTCGGAGTCGTCGTCCAATCCCGAAAAGAAGTCCGACGTCCGGTAATTCAGCATCGCCTCATTGAGCAACACTTTGAGCACGGCGGCGATCGGTACCGCCAGCAGCAGCCCGGCAAAGCCCAGTGTGCTGCCGAAGACCATGATCGCCAGGATGACCCACACCGGCCCGAGGCCCACTTGAGACCCCACAATGCGCGGGGTAAGGAAGTTGCCTTCCAGGAACTGGGAAATGACAAAGGTAGCCAGCACCGCCCCCACGTGCCAGTTCACGGGGCCGTAGTGGAGCATGGTCAGAATGACCGCCGGCCCGATAGTCAGGATCAGTCCCAGATACGGTACAAAACTCCCCAACGCGCCCAGCAGCGCCAGCAGCAGGGCAAAGGGGGCCCCGGCGATGAGAAAGCCGATGGCATACATCACCCCGAGGCAGCAACACACCGTCACCTGGCCGCGCAGGAACGAGCGTAACTGGCGGTCGATGCTGGACATGATCCGGCGCGTCTTCTTCCGGTAGCGGTGGGGCACCAGATCGTCGCATGCGGCGACAATGTGGTCGTAGTCCTTCAATAGATAGATCGTCACAAAGGCGAACAGTACGAAGTTACCAATGAACAGGAATGACCGAAGGAACGTATCGCCGATCAGCCCGAGAAGCCGAATGAGCGAGGAACCCGCATCCTTGAACTGCGGGAATAGGGACTTGAATATGGCACCCGTGTCCTCCGTAACCGTCTCGCCTATCTTCTGGCGTAGCAGGGCCATGGCGTCGGGATCCTCCACCTCGGGGCCCGCAAGATTCATCACCCGGACCAGGCTGTCCAGCGCGAGCCATTTCTCCAACTTCGCCGCGACTACCTTCTGAAACTGGGACGCGGCTTCCTTCTCTTCCACCGACTGGGTCGGGGGCTCGAAAAGTTCAGCGATGCGAACGCCGACCTCGGCGGAATCCCCCTCCACATCGGACGAGACCGTCGCGTCGCTCACGGGATTGACCACCGCTGGCGTCGTTTCAGGGACCGAGACCTCAGCACTTTGGGGCGCTTCGGATTTCGCGATCTCGGGCTCCATCATTTCCGTGGCCTGTTCCATCACGCTCGAAAAGACGAAGAGCGGCAGGAGCATGGAGCCGAGGACGATACTGCCCACCAGCGTCACGATGGCGGCCACGCGGGAAATGTGTTTCCCTTTTACCTTGTAGGTCTCGATCTTGTCAATGACCGGGTCGAAGACATAGGCCACGATAAAGGCGAAGAAGAGGGGCACCAGCACGGCGCTCAGGAGATAGAGCACGGCGGAGACGATAATAATTGCCCCAAGCAGGCCCACGGCCCGCACCCATTTGTTTTGAAAGACTTCTAAAACCATGCACCTACCCTCGGGGTGAAATGAATCCATCAAAGCGGGGCCGATCCTGCCGCCGCACGGCAAGCATACAAAGCGCCCTGTGTCCCATACAAGCCGCAAGCACGATTATTCGTCCGAACGGGCCTGTGTCATCAGCGTTGCGACTGAATTTTCCAACCCGAACAGTCGGATCCGCCCGATCAGTCCGATTTTACAACCTTGTGAAAGCCTTCCGACTCCTTGATCACAATCCACGGGCGCGCGTCCGGGGCCTTCAGCTCCTGCGTCAGCCCGCCCGCCGGCACTGGATCGAGCCACTGACTCTTTTCAATATCCAGCCAGCGAAGCACCGTGCCGCCGGCGCAATTGGCAATCATTGAAGTGACCTCGCCACCTTCCGGAAAATACCAGGCTTGTTGTCCGTTTCGGTGGTTCAGCGTCAGATAAACTTTCGTCTCCTCTTGGCCGTTCAATTCCGCGCCATAGGGCTTCGGTTCAGCCCCTACAAAGTCAAAAGCTTCGACGAACATCCGCGCGCTTTTCAGGTTCGCCTGGGCGCGTTCGTTCAAGCCCAGCCCCGAATCGGGCCGGTGGAAGCGGATGGACGCCGCACCGCCCAGCAGACTGCGCCAGAACCGCGCCTCGCCCTGCTGGCTGCCCCCAAAGCGGCCGCCGTCCGCGCCATAGCACTTCACATGGTTAATCGGACGGGGCGCGTCTTTCAGGTAATCCCGCACCCAGAGGAGATTGCCCCAGTGCTTCTCTCCGTCGTTGTGATTGTTCTGCGACATGTCCACGAAGCTGTAGATCTCCGGGTGGTCCAGCGTGCTCCGGTGCTGCTCGCCCTGTAGGTTCCAGTCGTCCCACATCTCCGTGGTCTGCACCACCACCCCCATTTCTGTCGCCTTCGCCTTCACATAGCCCGACCAGTACGCGCCCCATTCGGGATTCGCCCCCGTCTCGTTGTCCATGCAGTAGAGCACGTTGGGGTAGGGGAGGGAGAGCGCCAGCACCCTGTCGATATGCATCTGCTGGTACTTCAGGATCAACGCGTTGTTTTCTTCCGCAGGCTCCGATCGGAAGAATCGATTTTTGTTCGAGCCCGGATGGTCCGGGTAGTCGTTCAGGAGCCCCGACGCCTCTTCGGTGTAATTGATGTTGTTCGCCGGGCGGAAGGGATTCTTCTCCCAGTACTTCATGGCGTAGTCAAAGCGGTCCCAGAGTTCATACTGGACCACGATATCCCGCGCCAGACAAAGCTCAAGGATTAGTTCGAGGCGGCGATAATATTCGTCGTTCAAGCGATCAAGATCGTATTTGCCGTCCTCGTTCTGGCGAAACATCCACACGTTGCCTTCATCGCGCGACGACAAGGTATTGCGGATGTAGTTCCCGCCCGAGGCCTTCAACAGATCGAGGTGGGGCTCCAGATCGGGAATCTGGAACAGGTTGTCCTCCACCGAGCCCCCGAGCAATACGACCGGCGCACCCTTGTATTCCCAGTAGAAGGGGTTCGCCGCAGCGGGCTTCAGGCACTGCGCATTGCGCGTGTCACGGTCCGGTGGCGCAGCGGGAGCGACGACGGGCAGCATAGCGGCGAGTAGGGAGAACAGG